>JBCCHB010000030.1:0-120467 GCA_039028975.1 Chloroflexota bacterium | reverse complement strand
TGATGTAGAGCAGCATTTCGTTCTCGTCGTTGTCATAGGTGGCGGTGATGCTGTTCCACTGGTTCTCCAGCAGTTCGCCATTGCTGCTGATGCTCTTGAAGCCGCTGTTGGCATTGGCACAACTGCTCTGAATGTCAAAACCGACCTTTAGCGAATTCGGCTCAATGCTCAGCGAGTAGTTACTGTTGTAGCCGCTGCCGTTGGACTTGCGAATCAGGTACTGCTCCAGATTCTTCTCGTTGGTGGGCTTGACCCAGAGATTGATGCTGAAGTCGGTCACGTTGAGCGCGCTATTGGCGGCCACGGTCAATAGATCACCGCCGTCGAAGACCGGTGCCTCACGCATCCAGCCATCAGCCCCAGCTGCAGGACAACTGTCGCCAGAACAGGTCGCGCTGTTCTGATTCTGAGATTCGTCCAGGAACGACGTCGTATCCAAATCCTCATCTAAGTGCAGGCTGAGGTTGGGGGCTTCGTTCATGTAGGATTGGATTTCGTCTACGCTGAGCGCGTTTCTTACAATCAACAGTTCATCGAGCCAGCCTTTGTAGAGTAGACCGATGGGTAAGGCCGTGAAGAAGGAGAGAACGTCTGCTTCGCCATTGTCCTGGGCAACCTGGACGCCGTCGACAAAGATGGTTCTTGTCGAATTGGCGGGCGTTGTATTGTCATACTCCAGGCGCCAAGCTACATGGTGCCATTCTTCGGTATCGAGTGGCGTATCCACGACCAAGGCTTGATTTGAGGCAAAGTTGCCAAGCGCCAGATAGCCATCATCAGTCGTCTCGTCATGCACCACGCCGATGACCGTACCGAGCAAGGTAGAGTAACGACCAGAACCGCTATAGTCACCTCCCTTCAACCAGGCCATCACTGTGTAGCTGGTATTGATAAGCCCTAACGTATCCGAGGTGGCAGGCACTGCGATGATTGAGTTGTCGAAGTAGACGGCTTGGTTAGAGAGTCCAGGCAAGCCGCTTTCGGGGCAGGCCGTTGAACATGTACCGTCCAGCTCGTTGCCTGACGTGTCGGTAAAGGTAGTGGCACCCGGTGGATCATCGAAGGTGAAGTCGATCACCCGATTGCCGTTGCGGTAGAGGTCGTCGATTTCGGTCGTTGAGAGCACGTCATCAAAGAACTGGAGTCGGTCTAGTCCACCGACAAAGGCAAAGGACTCAGCATTTGAGTAACCATAAATTAGGCTTGACGAATCGCTAGAGAATGCTGGCGGGATCCAGTTCAGATTACCCAACGAAGAAAATCCCGCAACGTCCATAGCTCCCAAGGTGATGCGGTCGTTTAATCCGCTGCTCATGCAGCTCGTCGTCGTGATGGCACCGCCAGACTCGCCATTGATGTAGACCGTCAATCGATCTGTATTGTCGTCATAGGTCACAACGATCTGATTCCACTGCCCTTGATTCAGGTTAATCGTTGAACCGATCTGTTCTGTAATGGTCTCATCGATGGAGAAGAGCCCATCGTAGTCACCGTCGCTGCAGTCGCTGTGCTGGATCTCCACAAAGGGCTGTAAGCTGTTACGGTTGATGCCTATGGTAATGTCACCGTACTTGTTCAAGATGTGCTGTCTGTGGCTCTGGGAACCGTCTGGCTTGACCCAGGCTTCAATGGTGAAGCTATCTAGCACAAAGGCATTGTCGGCCTCAATGCGTGCAACTGGCGTCCAGTAATTGGCGGAATTGCTTGAGTTGTAAACGCCGAGGAATTCGAGGAACGCGCCGTTGGCCACGGGACAATCCACGCCGTAGCTGCCGTTAAAGTCCTTCTCGCAGACCGCGTCGATGTCGTTGCCCGAGCTGTCGGCGAAGTCGTAGGAGGCACCAGAGCAGTTGTTGAATCCGCCCGTGCATTGGGTGTCAGGCTCGTTTTCGTTGAACTGATATTGGGCGACCAGATTAGCATCCGTATCCTCGGCCATCGGGTCTTCCAGAATGGCACCGGCACGGATGGTCACGCTGACCTCTGTGGTTGAGCTGAGGTCTGGTGCCGTCACTGAACCGTTCAGCGTCGTCTCTTCAAGCTGTGCCAAGACAAAGGTCTGTACCTCTTGCGTGATGTCCACTGGGAATTCGGCCTCCAGCAGACCGCGGGCTGTACGGCTGTTTAGCTCATTCTTGACCGTGGCTGTGTAGGCAACCGAGGCGCTGGGGGCCACAATCGAATCAGTGGCCGCAATCAACGAGAGTATGTTGAGTTCCTGAGGCACTTTCGGGTTATAGCCGTAGACAAATTCTAAGCGGTCGGTGACGTTGTCGCCGTCGGTGTCTGCATCGATAGGGCTGGCCGAGACCCGTGTCTTCAGCGCCGTATCGCCATTGAAGTCGTAAGTAAAGAGCCAGCCACCGCTCCATGTAGACGTATCATCAATGAGCGCGCTGCGGGCGTTGCTGTGGAAGAACTCGTCGCCGTCGATCAAGCCATCGTTGTCCGTATCAGCCAAGTAAGGGCTGGTGTTGTAGAACGCTTCCCAGTAGTCGTTCAAGCCATCGATATCGCTATCGACGAGGGTGGGATCGAAACCGTTGTCAAGCTCCCAGAAGTCGTTCAAGCCATCGTCATCAAAGTCAGGGTCGCTGTCATCCGGGTCGTTGCCGCCCTGGGCTTTGCTGCGTAATCCATCGCCATCGGCATCGGCCAACGTTGGGAATCCACCATCCCAGCTAAGCCGATAGCCGCCGTTATTGCCAACCGTAGCCAGACTATAGAAACCGTCCAGATCCTTAGGGAAGATGTCCAAGGCAAACTGGCCACCTATGAAGCTGTGTGCCACATCGCGCACGTCGTAGACGTTACAAGTGGCTTCGGAGGCACCAATAAAGCCGCCGCAGTCGAGACCGGCTACATTGAATGACTCGGTCAGGTAGAGGTCGGTACTCTTGTTGATGCCAGCATTGTTAAACTCGCCTTCGCCGGTAACGTCGAAGACCATCTGATCATTGTTGTTGCTCCAGCGACTGGCGTCACCCAGATCCAAGTCGTCGCTATGGTCGATCTTGTTTGCTTGTAGGTGATAGCTAAAGGTCGACTCGCGCATAATCTCTCGCAACCTGCTGTTTGAGAAGGATGTGAGGATGATCAGGTTCTCGCCCACCTTCGGCTCATTGAGGCTTAGGGTATTGGTGACTCGCGCGCTGATGTCCAGTTTGTTGCCCTGTACATAGCCATCCGTGCCAGAACTAGGGTCGATCTCTGGGGTGAAGAAGCTCACCTGCAGACGGTCGTCCTTATCCAGATCAACAGTGACCAACTGATCACTAAACAACAGCGAGAGAGCGCGGATGACGGCCCCGGTAATGCCGTTACAAACCCACGTATCTACTGCCGAGCCTGGTTCGACCCCAACGGCAGCACAGATGAGGGCCACCAGCGCGTCGATCAAGGCAATGACCGCCACAATTAGAAAGCCGACCACTGGTATGAGCGTAATCAACGCCAAGATAAAGGCCACAATCACCGTAAAGGCAAACTGAACGGCAGCTGCATTATACTCTAGCTGATTGTCATAATCGCCCGTTAAGAAGATGATAAGCGCCACGCCAACCTGGAAGATAAAGCCGACAACGGCCCAGAACTTGGCGCTGTTCCATAGCTTGGTAAAGATGCTGGCCGATTTGGCAATCGTGGCCGCCGTCCCCAAGGCAAAGCTCAACCCCCACTTGACATAGTAGAGATTGTAGAGCACCTTGGCGGCATAGTAGGCGATGGACCAGCCCTGGCCATAGGAATCCGAAATACTCGTGGCACCCGATATGTGGATCTGCTGCGACAGGGACGCATAGTCTGTGAACTTGGTCGTGTCGATGTCGCTGACTTTGTAGTAGTCGCCTAATTCTTGCAGGGCCAGCGTAAGGCTAGTGGTGACATCGCCTTGACGGGCCGCACCTAGTGCTTCTAGAAAGGCCAGTTGGGAGGTGGCAAAAGCGGCAGAGAGGGCATTGGCCGCGTAGCTGTCGCTTGCGCCTGCCAAGGCCGCAACCACACTATTCTCTGCGTAAAAGGCCTGGGCCTCTTGGAGCATGTGCTGCACGATGTTGGTGACCGGTTCACCAGAGAGTACCAGCCCAGAATCAGGCACTGTATCGCTGTTAGAGGAGACATCGTTCAGCTCGACCGTGGCACCGATCCCCACATAGACGGCCAGGTAGAAGCCCTGGGCCAAACTAATGGCACCATCCTGCACCAGATCGTAATCACTTATGGTCTCACCGCTGGGCGAGATCAGCGTATCAAGTTCACTATTGCTGAAGACGTTGGCTAGATCAACAGCTAGCACATTTTGATAGTTTTCTAGCGTGTCGTCGGTCCAGACACTTGCGCCTTCATAGACGAAGGGGCTGAAGCGAACCACCGTACCGGTTGCCTTGTCGACCGACGTCAGATCGACCGAAACGCTGCTGTTGTCAATGGTGGTCGCATCATCGTTCAGCGTGGCGACGCGGGCGACTTCCTCGCCAGCGGTCATGAGCGTTGTTCGGTCGCCAACTGAAGCCGACGAGAAGACTCGGTTGAGAATCGACAGGTTGTCCTCGGCCAGTTGGGCAAACTCACTGTGGTCGGCCAGCGTAGAGGTGGTGTAATCGAGACCGGTCAAGCCCCAGTTGGCTGCGTAGGTGGGAATATCATCCACATCAAAACGGCTGCCGTCAGAATTCTGCTCGCCGCGAACAAAGGTATCCTGTAGCTGGTCGGCCAGATGCCAGAGATAGTCTTCGTAGTTGGCGTTGCCTGCAGTTGACGGTTCTGCAATGACGTGGAGCTTGGCACCGTGATCTTCGCGCACGGTCAGGCCCGTCAGGTAGAAATCCTCGTAGTAGGTCTGCATGATGTCGATAGTGCTGGTCCAGTTGGCGCTGTCCGCACAGTAGGTCTCATAGTCAGCATCTTCAGGCGGGCTACAGGTGTCTTTGACACCCTGAATCATCCAGATCATGCGGATGCGCTGGTCGTTGCCGAGCACGGTCTGGCTCAGTTGGGGCACATACTGCATACGTCCACTCCAGCCAACTGGCGTGTCGCCAATGCGTTCTGCCACCACGTTGAGCGGAATCCAGAGCAGCAGTTTGTCGCTGGTGGATCCTTCGTTCAGCGCGATGCTCCACTGGTCCAACTCCTCGGTGTCGATCCAGGTGAGATCGCTGTAGTCTGGAATTGTAGCTGCACTGGCCGAGAATCCGGCGTCAACCGGCAGGCCAGCCGTGGGATTGTTGGCATCGTAGGTGATCTCAATCTCCAGCAGCGGGTTGAGGATCATATCCCCATCATCCGTCACATCCTCGCCCAGATCAGCCAGCGTTGTGCTGGTGTTCTTGGTCCATTGCCCTTTGGTGTCGTTGTCGGGCCAGTCCAGGACGTTGCGGGTGTAGTAGAGATGGTCTGGGGTAGTGGGGCGAATCTCGAAGTCGACGAAGATGGGTTCGCCATTCTGGTTGAGATCAATATTAAAATTGAATGCCTCAGTGGTATCGTTGTAGGGACCAGCCACGGTCAGCCGAGAGCTGTCGGAAAAATCGGGTACGCCGTCGGCATCGTCATCAAAGTCGAAGACATCAGGCACGTCGTCGCTGTCGGTGTTGAGGCAGGTCGATCCAGTTGGCGTGCCAAGGACACCCTGCACCACGTCCACCAGCTCAGGGCAGGCAACGCCGTCGAGGGTGCCGTCACCGTTGCTGTCGGGATTGGATGGGTCGAGATACCAGTCGGTACCATTCTGGGTGAAGCCCTCCACCTCAGTTTTGTCGCTGATGTTGTCGTCGTCGGTGTCTACATCCTCTGGGTCCGTCCCCAATTCGTAAAGTTCTACATCGTCGGTCAGCCCATCGCCGTCACAGTCGCTGCCCTCGGCCAGCGTACAGTTCAATGCTCGTGCAGGCGTTGGCAGCGTTGATTGGACAGTGGCTGGCAAAGTGATTCGATGGGTGGGCGCATTCGATGCCATGGCAATGGCGTTGGGATCGACATCTTGGGCGGTCAGCGGATTGCGATGAGGGTTGAAGTTGCCGCCCATCTGCTGGTTCTTCAACTCTTCCAACTGTTCTTGTTCCTCTATTTGCTGCTGTTGTTCTGCCTGGCGGGTCTCTTGGCGAGCGTAGTAGGCACTGACCTGGCCCATGTTGAGTAGGGGCGTGACAACCATTGCCACAATAATCGTTAGCGACAGAACCGCGTAAAAACGCGGTGAACGACGCTGGGCAATGATCAACGTGAGCAGTGCTGCACTAAGCAACAACAGACTCAGCATCATGCCAGCCTCCTGCACGTCCCGCTCGTCAATTGAAAATAAGGCGTACTGCGGGTTGGGCAGGAGTGAAAGAGGGTCACTTATCAGCAGAGATGGCTCTTCAAGCAGGCGAGGAACCAAGACGTAGAGGTGGTGGGCGGCAATAGCCGTATCCCAACTGGAGAAGCCTGTGATGATCTGCTGCTCTGTCCAGTGTTGGGCACCGCGCTCCGGCGCAAATTTCATGGTGATGATCTGCTTTACGGGCAGGCCACTCTTGTCGAGCCAGATTTCGCCAGTGGCTTCCATGTTCACATACTGGGCAATTGGCCCTAGAGTGATGCTGGCTGGTAGTTCACCCTGCTCGCGCATGCTCTGCTGCATCTGCAAGCGCATGTGATCGGCGTACTTTACGCCATCGATGTCAAAGCGATAGCCAGTCTCTGCACCACCACTGCTGTAGACGATAGACTGGAGTCCATCTTCCGCCGCGGGGCGCGCCGAGTCGGGCAGCTGCTGAATATTCTCGGCAGCCAGGAGAAAGCCCAGGGGATCGCCGCCTGGGGCAAAGTCGGTGGCAGGCTGATCGATGGCCGTCCACTCGTCTCCTCCGCTGCGCCTTGCGTAGGACTGACCTTCTTCTAGCTTGATGTCAACGCCATCTTGTTCAATGCCGACGGACCAAAGCGTCAATTGTATGGTCTCGTCTGGGTTGTCGACGCTTCCCTGAGCCGATGCGCGCTCCACCTTGGCCGTGCGCCCGACATTTTCTAATGAAAGTGTCGGGTGCTTGGTCCGAACCATGGTGCTGCGGTACGAATAGCTGCCCACGTCACTGGCGTAGCGCCAAGAGCGTTGGAGTTCGTGTTTGGCCGTAAGCGGCACAGCGGCCACAAACGAGGGCCATAGAAATAGCAATAGCAGCCCTAAAGCCGCCAACGAAACATAAAGACGAACTGCACGGCCTTGCTGAGACCTATTCATGTACTAACTCCTTCATAATCGACACAACGGGCTGGATACCCAGAGATGGTTCTTGGTCCAGGGTAGAATAACATTCGAACATGTACTTATTGTGTATTGAAGCGCCCGAGCAATTTGGCATCCGCTTCAGGTCCTTGATGCCCACCCAAGGTTGGCGCTTTGCGCCCGCTTTGCGAACAAACCCTGGGCTACACAACAGACGTCCCATCAATGGGACTAGTGCAGCGTTACGTAGGTATTGACAGATTAGGCCCCCATCCCCGACCCTTCCCCCACTTTGGGAGAAGGGAGCCTGGTTCCGCTCTCCTAGGCTGGGAGAGGGGCTAGGGGTGAGGGCTAGAGCGGCGATCCTAAGCTGTCACAACTTGGGTAACAGTGCACTAGTCGAGAAATCTGGCGTTCGCCTAACCTGGCCAGCTAACTGTATAGACACTTACGCCCTGCTGTACTAACTTGTAGACCAACAATCCCGCGTCTAGAAGGCAACCGGCGGGCGTCTGCTTTGTAGCTCCGCCCACCTCTTCAGCCACAAAGCATCGTCGAAAAAGTGCCAGTCACCTAGTAATTCCTAAATTCGGAATAATTGTATTATTCTAAAGGTCTCTGTTTCCAAGCGCTGACAAGCAGCGGCGATGACGCGGTGTGCGTCCCTGCCTCAATTGCCTCGTTTATGGACGCGAATATCGAATTGCGCTGTGCCTCGTCAGCAAGCCCCATCTTCTCCGCAATAGGGAAGATGTTGTTGTAGACCGCTTGCGTCATTCGTCCGACCGCATCAAAGCCGCTAAGTAGCCCAGAGACGTCTGACCCATCAGGCGTACCGAGACCAGCTTCTACGAAGTACGTCGGTAGCTTAAAGCCCAAATGTGGTTCGAGACCGCCCCTTTCCATCACTGTGGAGGCAACTTGAATGGCCTGGTTCATTGCGTCATGGGGTGGATAGGTGTCCCACGTGCGGAAATCGAAATCCTGCACAACAACGACGCCTTCGGGTTTCGTCCACCGCATCATCTTGCGTAGGGCTGCAACAGGGTCTTTCAGATGAATCAGGGTTAGGCGCGTAAAGGTGATATCAAAGGGTGCGCCTGGGAGTTCATCAGTCGCTTCAATATCGGTCTCGATGAAGGCAAACTGACTATCCGTCGTCTCCCGCAAGATGCCCAGTGCCTCATTGCCCACCTTGCCATCCACATCAACGCCAGTGACATGACCCGTGAGTCCTACTGTCTCGCCCATCAAGCGCATCACCTCACCCGGCCCGCAGCCAAGGTCAAGACAGCGCATACCTGGAGCCAAACCGACTTGTTGTAACAGACGCGCCGTTATGGGTTCCCACAATTTTGCCTGTACGCGCAGCCGCTGATACTCCTCGGATGTTCTCGATAAAACATAGTCTTCATGTTTGCTCATGATAGGTTCTCTTCCCTAAGATCCTTTTTGCCGTAGAGGTTGTTGGGACGGTCATTGCCACGGAGTGCTGAGTAATCGTCTAGCGGTACTTCAGACGTAGGCGCTGTTTTTAACTGCGCAAGCATGGCTAAGCGTTGATTTTCAAGTGACAAGATATTTTATGCTCGTGCGGCTTGTAGCCTATGCACACCAAGTTAAGCTGATAAGCCTCGAAAATGTCATTCTGAGAGAGCCTACGGCGACCGAAGAATCCCCAGATCGTTAGTAGAGCTTGGAGATTCTTCGCTCAACGCGCATCAAATGGTCCGGATTACGAAAGTTCTGGCTCCGAATTGCATTGAATGGATGCCAGGTGGCTCAGAATGACAACTAAGAGCTCCTTAGCTTGATGCGCATGGGGTTCCATGCCGCACCTACGATTGGTCGATTCTAAACAATCATAATTGCCATACAATGCATTAGTTTGACGCTTCATCAAGCGCGAGCGTACGAGCATTCAGCGGTTGGATGGGCCGATTGTTGCTGTCGTAGATGTCCGTAAAGGCAGCAATCTGATCAGCAGACATGGTGATAGGGGTAGTCAGCACGTGCCAGCGAACCTGTTCACTACAGGGAGGTGTAGTGAGAGAACCCATGTAGCGGAAAGAGGATTGATCGTCGGGTAGGAAGTCAGCCGCGTTGATGGTTGCGTTGCCAATCACAGTGGCTGGCATCTCTTCGCCGGGCAGATTCTCCCACATTGGGGCAAATGCTTCATTGGGCGCGCCTTCTTCAATCATAATGCCCACAACGGCAAGCTGACCCGATTCACTCCGATGGACCAGATGCACTTCAATCGGGAAGGACTCGCTGTCCACGGTGTGTTCACTTGGGGCGTGGGCATGGAACTGGAGCAGATCGAAGCGTTCGCTGTCCAGTTCAATCGCACTGCCATTGTCGTAGTTGGCCTGGATTGTATGACCGTTGTTCAGAACGGTTAGGTCACTAGCCCCATAGTCGAAGATGATATCGCCTAGGTCAGCATCATTGGCATCTGCCAGATCAATGGGAGATTGTTCGGCACCCGAGCTGCATATGGCAAAGGCTGGGGCTAACCCACCCCAGAATTCAGGCCCCGCTTCCCCACTATAACTCCAGTGTGGTTTCTCCTCCGCGTGCGTCTGCTCGTTGGTCGTCGTAGCAGCCATGTTATCATTCGGCTGTACTGCTAAAGGCTGGAATGTACAGCCGGAGATGATGAAGGTAGAGATGGCAGAGAGAATCAGACCACTCCGAGTGGATTTTAGTAATGCGTTTATTTTCATGAGATATTCCTCAGCTTATGAATTTAAATTTGGCTATTCAGCCTGTATCGCTACAGACAACCAATTGCCAGAGTAGAACTCATCGTAGCAATAGTTGATGTACCTCTATCATAGCGGGCAATCGCATTCGACACGTCGCGGGAAGGAGATGGTAGCGCATTCAAAGCGCATCCAAATTATCGCCAGCAGTGTAATGGACATCATCGCGCGCTGTGATGCTAGATGGTATCGCCGTCGAGCAGTTGTGATACAGTCAAAGCCGAGGAAACAGCCCCTTCATGCAGACCATTGCCCAGATAGGCTCCTGCATGATAGGTCTGATTTATCCCGTTTGTGGCGATGATTTCCTGGCGAGAGCGAAACGCCTCTGTGGTATATCGTGGTGTGTGGTGGTTCTGTCTATGCACTACATTTTTAGGGGCAATCCACTCTTCCAGATTGTAAGCTAAGCTGTAGTGGGGAGTGTGCACATCGGTTAAGCCGCAGAGACGGTTGAGGTAGGCATTGTAACCACCATCACGCCCCTCATTCTTTTCAAAGAGATCGAATTCAGTGAAGAAATTGACTCCATACCGTTTGTAGAAGGAAGTATCTGTGTGGACAATCGTCGTTACATGATTGGCCTGCCAAGGAGCAAAACGTTGTAGCTCGTTGGTAGTTGGATCGGCAAGTAATTCGAGCACTTGATCAGGCGGCACTGCAAAGATCACTTTGTCAAAGGTATGCGTATACCCAGAGAGCATCTTTATCAAAACGCCGTCAGCCGTGCGATGAATGGCGTCGATCTGGGCATTCATCTGTATCTCGCCTCGGAACATCCTGAGCATGGACTCGAAATAGCTATAAACGCCGCCAACAACCCGTGTCCAAGCCGTTCCGTATCCCGATTGACGCAGAATCTCGGCCCCAACTTCAGCAGGAACATCATCTATTTGTGCATATGGGATCGAATAGGCATACATCAATAACATACGCTGCCAAGTACGCCATCGATGACCAGACCAGAAATCGGCGATGGGTCTGTTCTGCCAGTCGCCGGGATTACGGGTTCTGTGCAGAAAAGTGCAATAGCTAAATACGATGGGTAAGAGCTTGCTATAGGCCCCAATACGCTCCCAAAGGTCAAGTTGGCTGTCTCGAATCGCACCCGGTGACGAGATGTATTGACCATTGGCTAGATAGAGGGTCGTGGAGCCGCCACGGATTGGCTCAACGCGGACGCCAAGCTTCTTCATCAATTTGTGGAAGAGCACAAACTTATCTTGCTGGAACTCGATGACGCCATTGTCCAGCTGAATCGTCGGATCGAGGTCTACATCCGTCACATTTTTGTTGAGGGTGCGGATATTGCCACCGAGAATAGGCTGCTTTTCAAAGAGTGTAACATGGTGATGGTTGTTGAGCAGGTAGGCAGTTGTCATTCCAGCGGCCCCGCCACCAATGATGGCAATTCTCATTTACAGCACCACATCCCCACTTAGCTTTTCGTAGAGTCGACAGCCGGTCCAAATCGTCCCCGCAAAGCCAGCATAGCCAGATGATGCGTTACAAAAGTAAAAATTATCCAGTGAGCTTTCGTGGGTAAGACGGCCCCGCCCAATGTTTTTAGGCGTCATGTTAGAGCCGTAGGAATTCCCCGCCGGCGACCAGCAGTAACGTTCATTGGTGGTAGGGCTGCCCGTTATCTGGAAGACCATGTGCTTGCGCAGATCCGGTACGTAATGGGCTTCCATCACATCGAGAATCGAGCGAGCAATTTCAGCCTTCTTTTTGCGATAGGCAGTAGGACTGGACAACTTCAGATCCAAAAAGCGCGAATAGTTGGCCACGGTTAGAAATTCAATAATTTGGTGGTCGGGCGGGCAGTCGCTACGGTCATTGGTAAGGAGCGACGGCACGGTGACGGCAAAGCTGGGTCGGCTGTAGTCGCCTTGGAGGTGCATGGTATCAAATGCTTTATTGAGATCTGGCTCCTCGGTATGAAAGAGGTTGGATCGACCAAATCCGTAGTCTTGCAGATCAATCCCTTTTACGACGGCATAGACCATGAAGTTGGAATAGGAGTACTCGTAGTTGAGCTGACTCTGAAGGTTGGAAGAGAAGTATTCAAACCCGATCTGTTCGGCAGCCTGGCGTGGGTCCATATTACAGATGATGGTCGGAGCCTCGTGTTCGTATATCGTCCCACGGTTCTGCAGATCCTCGGTGCGCACTTTGACAATGCGCTTGCCCTGACGGACAAATTCGACAGCGCGCTGTTCATAAAGAATCTCGCCACCATTTTGCTCAATCACGCCAACAAATCCATTGATCACATCTTCGAAGTGGCGGGCTGGGTAGTAGGCACCGCGGCAATAACCGGTGAAGAGCATAAGCCAAGCAATAAAGGAGAGTTGGTTGGGAGGCAACATAAAGTCAGGCCACTGCAAGGCGAGGAGTGTTTGGGCGGCAGAGGGCAATTTAAAGTCGTCAAAGACCTCTTGTAACGTGGCGCGCTGATAGCGGAGCAGCATTGGAATCTGCGCCGCGTGGCTAAGCACACCCTGTAACGTTCTAGGATTTGCCAAATCCGACCATGTGACCCCAGGCAGTTGGTCGATGGCCTCCGACATGTTGCGTATGGTATGGACAAAGCGATGTAGGTTATGGCTATGTTGAGGGAATAGGCTTTGAAGCCGCTGGATCAGTAAATGGTAATCATAGGGAATATCTAGTGCAAAGCCGGGCATGCGCATGCGGTCAAATCCATTGGCATCATATTCGTGAAAGAGTACTTTCTCTGCCAGCCCCAACCGTTTGAGTACCGAATGGACCGTACGTCCCTCACCGCAGTTCCAGACGTAGTGCAGTTGGGCATTGAATTTATATCCCCCTAACTCAAAGGTATGTCCATAGCCACCGGGCAGGTAATGGGCCTCGATAATTTGGACGCGCTGGCCGGCATTGGCCATCAGCGCGCCGAACGAAAGGGCAGCTAATCCACTGCCCACAATCAGGTAATCCGGTTTCAAAGAGAGTAATCCTTTATAGGCTCTGGGTTTTTCTGCAGAATGAGCCACCAGAGCGTCACGTGACGCAACGACTTCTGATACTCATTATCAAAATGCTGATTAAATGCGTCGGGGCCAAAGTGCCACATCCAGGCGTCAGTCTTATATTCTAGCCATTTATGTAAGTGATGTGAATCAAGCAAGAAGGCCAGGAGAGCAAGCCCAACCTTCTTGGGTGTCCAATGGATGATTGGTGAGCCAAAGTGATCCGAATCGAGTACCGAGGTGAGCCGATAATCTTCAGTAAGGTTAAACCCTAAATCTCGACCGGCCCCAGACTGATTATTCAAAAACCAGTCGCCAAATTGGTATCCACGTTGAATCGTAATCTCTGAGTCAAATATAGACCAGGCGAGCATGAAATACGTTATATCATCTAGCAGTAAAACGACGGGCCACAATAGAATCCATAATGGATGTATAGCCACAGCCAGCGTCATACTCACGATGATGATACTTAGATAGAGAATGCTGTTCCGTTCAAAAATAGGCATGGGCTTGCTCCTTTTGACTATCCTGTGGAATTGGGAATATGCATATAATCGTATAGTGGCCTGAAGCTAGGATCCCCAACAAAAGGGTTGCTAGAAAAATTACCCGTATTCACTGCCAAGATTATACTCTGCATTGTGTCACAACTTCAGGTAGACAATCAAAAGTTGTCTCATACCTTTAGCTTACGTTTAAATTTCGTGGTTCATGATCATTAATTCGTCCAGATTGATTGCGTAGCAAACGCGGGACGGACCGATGAACAAAGTCATTTCGTGTTTGGCTACCACAGATAGAGATGCATGAGAGCAACTCTGGTTTAACAGGCTGATTGAACCATCTGCATCTCGGCACTTTCGCTGATGGCAAAAACAAGCACAATTTCTTCTCTTCAATCTTAGCAATCAATTGCATCCAGATCATCGCGAAGCCGTAAGACTAACGCATTCAGTTCGCATTCGTCTTTCTATCCTGCATCGAAAATCGCACAATCGGGATAGGGGGAGTCATGTGACTCCGCCCCTCCCACACCACCGGACATGCGGGTCCGCATTCAGCGGTTCGGTTAGGTCCGAAGAAGGTCATCTCTTCTCCTTCGTGTTGAGTCATTTCTTGCTCCAGTTGCTCTGACAACGGCTCTACCCTGACCGCTAGCTTTCAGCCTTCAGCTTATCCTTCACGGCCAATCCACCTCTTACGGGATTTCGGCTGGCTTACGTTGTCCTGCTTCTTTCTACTCAACTTCCCTTCCGTCGGGTACCCTGGTATCATGTCCAGGTTTTGCTCTCTGGCTTCCTCCCATGCTGGCCGTCCTGTTGCGGTCTATTCAGATGTGGACTAGTGTTCCAAACGTCTGTTTATAAGTATAGAATCGTTAGAGTTCTGGCATCTCGATTGGCTCAGGCTGGGGTTTGCAGGTGCCGCAATAGAGGGCATCGGCCACGACAATGGCTTTGGGAATCTGATCTTGCCCCACGTAGAGCGTCAAGATAAAGGGCATAGGGGCATGGTGTTCTTCACAGACTGCACGACCACAGAAGCGACAGACGCCGCGGGCTGATTTTTCGCAAAAGAAACAGAGCATCGTTATCTCTCCACTCTCTCTTCAAGTGTCCCCCACAGATTCATGGCTGGGCCGCGAGCATCAGAGAGTCTCTCCTCTAGCTGCATCCATAAGGAGCCACTTTCTGGGAGCAGGATGGAACGTACGTAGACCATGCAATAGACGCCCACTGAGCGGCGCAGCTCATCGACTTGGGTGCGTAAGGTGGCCACCTCAGCAGCGAAGTCTGCGCCAGCGCTTTCCGAAGTTGCCAGCGCCGCGGCCTTGCGTTTGAGACCCAGCCGCGCCTGGAGACGCAAAAAAAGCTCGACCTGGGCTTGTTTCTGGTCACCAAAGCGCTCACCGATGGGAGCCAATAGCAGCTCTAATTCCGACAATTCCTGAACCACCGCTGATTCGCCTGCGGATACGCCCACGGCCATGCCCAACGCCTCGCGCAGCCACATTCGCTCTGCCCGTAAGCCCCAAAAGATGAAAGCCACAGTGACAGCCACGCCAGCCAATCCGATGAGAACCGCTGCGATTTGAATGCCAAAACCACCAGGTTGACTCAGGGTACGATTGAAGGCCACGTGGAGCAGAATCGCGATGCCCCAGCCAAGGGGTAAGGCGATCAGGCGCGTCATCCCGCGAGCAAAGCGGAAGCGCCCCAATGCCACACCAACCAAAGCGCTACTGCTGCCATGCATGAGCGACGTTGAAAAGGAACGCATTAAGCTCAGCCCCAAATCCCCGCCATAGGTTGTCAAGTAAAAGAGCGTTTCGAAAATAGCAAACCCAGTACCCACCGCAAAGCCATAGATGGCACCATCGACAAAGTAAGTGAAGTAGGTTCGTCGCACATGATAAACAAGAATGAGCGACTTAAGGAGCTCTTCTAGCACTGGGGCCACCAGATTGGTGAGCATACCGAACCCTACCCAGCCTAAGGCAATGGTGTTGAGTTGGTAGGAGGCCATGAAGGCAGCAACGCCCCAAACGAAGCAGGTAATGACAACGATGAAACTGCCCGATGCGTAGAGATCCAGCGTGCGGACCAAATAGAGGAAAAGCAAGGGTACAGCAATACCAACAAAGGCGGCTAAGAGCATAGCATATTACCCTTCGACATTGCCTGATTTATAGTCTGATTTGCTATCGGTAGGCTGCTCGCTCTGCGACTGTTCGTCAGGTAACCTGTCATCAAGCGTTTGCCAGATATTTAGCGGTAGATCACGTCCCCGTTTAAGGGCAAAACGAATTTTGTAGCGGGTAACGCCTGCGATCATCATCTCGCGTATGAAACTCTTTTCGACCAGTGAGTTCAGCATGGTCTGGGCATCTGCTTCGGACGTGTCTAGATATTGGGCCACATCGTTCAAGCTGGCTTCCTTTTGGCGAATCAGCCATGAGACCAGTGCACTTTGCTCATCGGGGAGTGCCAAGACATCGGCCATAGTCAGCCCCTCGGCCTTCTCGCGTGCCTCTAATTCTGATTGCAGTCGGTCAAATAGCCCCATAGCGTTTGCCTCGCATTCGATGTTTACTAGTTGCTGTTCGATCGTAGGTGCGGTTTGCAACCGCACGAGCACCAAAAACCCCTTCGCCTCTCTTGAAAATGAACGGGCGACCACGCTTACACTGTTAAAAACAGGGCCTACGTCTAATCTGTCAAAACTTAGGATACACTATACTCGTACAGTTGTGAGCTACGGATACCGAACAAATGGCAGATAGCGCAAATAATTGCCCACGGAAACAGTAATCGAATCCCTGCCCCGATTGCCGTCACTGTCGATAACGGTCAAGGTCACGTCATGATCGCCGTCTGGGAGTATAGCGCTCACTTGCCGACCGCTGGCAAAGTTCTGTGTGCCGTAGGACCATATGAACGAATCCTCTGGAATTGTTCGATCCTCTAGATCTGCGGCCTGCCCAACAAATGAGATTAACTCTCCAGACCCGTGATGGGCAGATGTTGCAGGGGTCTGAATAGCAACCTGTGGCGGCTTCCTCGCAAGGCTAAATGTCGCATCAGACCGATCCGATGTCGTATTGAAACCATCCGTCACAAGCACTCGAATTCGAGCGCGCTCGCCTCCTGGCAACACGCCTGTATCAACTGTATGAGACGTACCCGCCAAGTTCCCCCCAATCGGTAGCCAGCTCCGACCATTATTCGGCGAATAGAAAACCGAAAAGAGCAATGAATCGCCATCCACGTCCTCGGCCTGCCACTCGATGGTCTGCAAACCATCCCACGATTCCCCCCCATTAGGCGTAACCACGGTAACGGTAGGTGGATGAGCAGAAACTGAGATCGAATCCAGGATCTGTTCATCATGTTGGAGTAAAAATTGGGTTGCTGCTGTCATCTCATTTAACTGGAAGCTAAAGCGGACCGTCTCTACTTCTTCTCCTTCCACACCTACAAAGGAGGCCAAAAATGGCGTCGTCTGCAGCGAACTACCCGATGCATCCCGCACTTGGATGGCATAATCGCCGGGGGCAATATTCGAGGTTGGAATGCCGGGCTGTACCCAGATTGGCTCCAGATGACCCGTGCCGTCAATATTCAATATACCAGAAACATAATAGACGCTCTGCATCTCGGCTTGGCGTAGTTTGGCTGCACTGACTTTGGTAGTTGATCCTGTACTAGTGGTTGAACCTGCGCTGGAAAACATATTGAAGAGCTGGATCCATCGGTAAGACGATATCCATTTGGTGGGTGGACTGAGAGAAAAACAGTAAGACATCAGATCGGCCCAGCTCTCTGTGACCACCGTTGTGCTGTCCGACCAAGGTAGACGCGTATCGAAGCCGATATCCTGTATCTGTTCATTGGCATAAGGCCAAAACGGATCGGCACCCGAAGCATTGCACCCTGGCGCGTGACGTCCCCAGCTGCCGCTACTGGTCTTATCTAAAATATGGATAATTTCGTGGGTCATGGTGCCCTCTTGGGAACTGGCCCGCTCCCCACCGACAGCCACCCGGCCGCCGCCCCCGTTCCAAATTGGATCCGACAAGCCACCAGCGCCGGGCCGGATGCCATAGATTGCATCGGGTAAGACAAAGGGTGCTTCGCCGGTCTCTTCCACAGACGAATACCAAGCTAACTGTGTCGTGCGATCATAGCCCTTAAGTACGTCGATATTGTCAGCCAGATTCTCGCTAGGGATTGCACCGATCTCTTGCCACCTTTTGCGCACAAAGTGGACTTCCGGTACGGGTAAGGTACTCTGCAAATAGCTCTCCTGGCGCGTAATTTCAGCATTGTCCATCACCACAGGTTCGGCTGCCGTGTTCGTATTAATCGGGATGACCCAGTACGTGGGCGTATCCGTTGGTTGAAAAGTCAGTGCCAGTAGCGTTGCCCAGCGTTCTGTGCCCAATGCATCCACAAGTCGCGCCTGCAATTCGACGTTTCCCTCTAACCACGATTCTGGCAACAGGAAGTTGGCCGTCTCACTGAGCCGCGTGCGATCGAGATTCGTTGGTGCAAAAAAACTCATGACGAGTGGAGAGCCAGGCAAATCCTGCCCAGCTTGTGCGCCGTAAAGATAAACGCGAACGGGTTGGGGGGTCTGGGCATTGTTTGCAACCATATACAGGCGCACCGCAGTTGGCTTGGCTGCGACCAACGGCAGACTATTGGTAAAATCCTGTATAACTTGCGTCACCTCTATCGAGGTCGCAAAGGGGACAGGCTGAAAACGAACCGTCGCATCTGGGTCAGCGGGCAAGTCATTGCTCAGTGCATCTGCAAGTGCTACCTCGACCAGATCGCTAAAATCGTAGTGCAAGTTGTCGGGGAGATCTGTGGTAAAGCTGGGATTCTGGGAGGATAGGCTCACCCCCAATCGCACAGTTTCACCCGCTGCTGCCCCAATCTCGGCCAGATCGATTCCCAATTCCCAAATTCGGTGGGCCGAACAGGTTAGTACAGGAAAGGGAAAACCGGGGACCACCGTCACCGCGCGCGACTCGTCGGCAAAGAAGCAATCAAAGCCAGTGGCCATACTGGATCGGGGCAATTCCTGGGAGAGAGGCGTCCACGTCCCTGGGCCAAGATAGGTTTGCTGACGCAGATTGACAGTACCGGGTTGTAGCGCATAGCGCACGTCCATATCGCGGGTGATCGCACCGTCACCGTTCACATCGACAGTTAACCACAAGCGATCACCCCACGGTGATGAGGGCAGCGGCGCATCTGCGGCCGTATCCTCTAGCAGATCCAGCAGAATGTAGAGACGGTGGGCATCGTTGCGGACGGCCAATAAACCACCATCAAATTGAAGTGCATCGGCCAGCGGCCACTCACCAAAGTCTAGAACGCCATCCAGCCGCGGCGGTGTAGCGGCATAGGTAGCCGAGATAGTGGTTGCGTGACCGGGAACGGAACTGATTTCAGACTCGCCATGAGTAGGCGCATCGGCAAGGATGTAGGACGGCAGCACAGAGAAGAAGAGTACAACGGTTAGGCTAAGCTGGGTGAACAAGATTGTCATGATAGGCCCTTAAGGCTGTAAAATCGATACAATACTGTTGATGTTGAATTAAACCAGTTCGCTTGTACGGTTGAAGGTCCCCTGTGCGCTGCAGCCTTTTCGGGCCGTCGTCCTGCTCACGTAGTGGGCGCACAGCGCCATCATCCGGCGAAGGCGCATCGAACTAATGCCTAAGTCAACGGCTAACCAACGGCAGATAGAGGATATGTTCAGCAGAGACCGCCAACCTATATTTACTCCACACCTCATTTTGCTGCTGGTCGTGGGCTGGGGTGTAGCTGCGCACAAAGAAGTAATGGGTTGTATCGGGTGGCAGATTCTCGACCTGATAGCTAGATGTTGCCTTATCGGGCGTCGCCCCATGGTATGTAATGGGGCCATCGGGCGATGGGGCGCTGCTGATTTCATAGTGACCGCCGTCGCCCGTATAGGGGATGGGAGACCAAGTGAGGGATACGCTGGTGGCACCCGTGGGGGTAGATTGAACGTACGCGGGGGGCGCGGTTTGGGTCTCTGCCCAGTCTGGGTCTATGCCATCAAGGAAAGTCTGCAGCGCGGCGGTTGACGCGGTGAGGCCATTGTAGCCCAGATCGGTTGCGTCAGGCGTGGCCCCATTCAATTGGGTCAGGTTGGCAAGTTCCACCGGCACTGGACCCGTTAGCGCGTTTCGTGAGAGATTCAATGATGTCAGGTTCGCGAGGTTGCCCAACGCAGCCGGGATGGAACCGCTCAGTTGGTTGCCGTGCAGATTCAGTCCGATTAGCCCCTGTAAGTTCCCCAGTTCAGACGGAATGGTCCCGCTCAGTCGATTCTCATAGAGGTTGAGCCATTCCAACACAGCAAGATTGCCCAGCTCCGAGGGAATCGCTTCCTGCAACTGATTGCCATGAAGTTGAAGCCAGCTCAAATTGGTTAAGTCGCCCAACTCGGCTGGAATTGCGCCGCTCAAATGGTTGTCGTACAGATAGAGTCTTTCTAGATTGGCTAAGTTACTCAACTCAGTGGGAATGTCCCCGTTCAGTTGGTTGTTGTGCAGGTAGAGCCGCTTCAGGCTGGTGAGCTTACCGAAGTCAAGCGGGATGACACCGGTTAACTGATTTCCATGCAATCGCAAATCACGTAGACTAGTCAGATCGCCCAACGCGGTCGGCAATGGGTCACTCAACTGGTTATTGAAGAGCCAGAGGGTCTGTAGGTTCGCCAACTCGCCCAATGCGGCCGGAATGCTGCCGCTTAGTTGATTGCCATCCAGCCAAAGCCCTTCAAGCATTGTCAAGTTGCCCAGCTCGGCAGGAATATTGCCGTCCAGTTGATTGCCGTTTAGATCTAGCAGTTGGAGGCTGGCCAGCTGTCCCAGCGCGGCTGGGATAGTGCCGCTCAGCCCATTCTCTGCCAAGTATAGCTCTGTCAGACTGGTCAAATTCCCAAGCTCGCCTGGGATTGGCCCAGTGAGTTCGTTCCGTTCCATATAGAGCCGTTCTAGTCTGGCCAGGCTACCCAATTCAACGGGAATCGCGCCGCTCAGTTCATTGGCTGCCAGATCGAGTTCCACAATGCGGCCAGCGTCACAGGTTATGCCATGCCAGCTACAAGCAGTGGGCGTCGTCATCCATCCTGCACTCTCTTTCCAGGCTGTGCCCGCACTATCGGCAAAGAGACGTTGCAGACCGCCACACTCATCCGCTAGGATATCGGTCACGCTGTCGCAAAAATTAGCGGGAACAGCGGGCGTTGCCGCCATGACTTCCAAACCAAACGCACTTTCTAATTCATTTTGTTGTGATCCGTGGGCTGGCGTGCGGCTGCGCACCACAAAGTAGTAGGAGGTGCCAGGCTCTAGCTTGCTGGCCAGGTAGCTCATTGCAGTCTTATCAATTGTGCTACCATGCAGCGTATAAGGGCCACCCGCCGTTGTAGCCACGCCAATCTCGTACGCTCCGCCGTTATCTTGATAGGCAATGGGCGTCCAGGTCAGCTCGATGCTGCCGATTGATTGGATGGTCACATCTACATTGGTAGGCGGAACGGTTTGAGTTTGGTCCCAGTCGGGGTCTTTTTCACGGAGAAAGTTGACCAGTGCTGAGTCGGACGCGGTTAGCCTATTGTATCCCACATTCAGGCCGTTGTAGGGGGCGGTGTGCAGATTGACCAACTGGGTCAGGCTAGTGGGCATGGTTTCATTGAGTCCATTGTATTCTAACCGCAGCGCGACGAGATTAGTCAGGTTGCCCAACTCGGTTGGTATGGGACCTGTTAATTGATTAACGGCCAGCCACAGCTGCTGAAGCGCAGAGAGATTGCCCAACTCAACCGGAATCTCTCCGGATAGTTGATTGTTGAAGAGCAGAAGCTCTTCCAGCACAGACAGATTGCCCACCTCTGCCGGAATTGTCCCACTTAGCTGGTTGCTTTGCAGGTCTAGTTTGGTAACGCGACCAACATAACAGGTAACGCCATGCCACGTACAGGGCGTCGTGGTACTGAGCCAGTCTGCTTGGTTGAGCCAATTCGCGCCATCTGTACGCTCATAGAGGGTGACCAGGCTCTGACACTCCACCTGCGGAATCTCGCTGACGGTGTCACAGATGGTGCCTTCCTGGCTCGCGGCGGCAAAGAGCGGTTGCAGGCGCAAGACAAACCAAATAAAGAGTGCAACGCCCATCACGACCCCAAGAAGCTCTCTTCGTCTTTGTGATCTATGATTATCTCTTTTCATCTCTGTTAATCTGTGATTGGTGCAACGGCAGGAGCCTTAAATTGTGAGTGTTCAACCGACTCTTGTGTAGTCAGAGCTAACGTCTCTAATTCCCAGCCTGGCCAAGCCAGAATTGTGAATGGTAAATGGTGAATTTTAAATGGTGAACGGGTTCGCTTCCAAGGCACCTTCATTCACCATTCACCATTAGCAATTTTCTTGCTAAATGTACAACAGATGATCTGGTACGTTACTCAAGAACCAATCTTGAGCGTGGCTTATGCCAGCAATGCAGCTAAGCCGCGATACCGGTCCGTCATGGGGTGCTCTGGGTAGGCCACCACAAAGAGCTTGGCGCTAGCCAGGGCCATCAACTCATCGCTGTGGGGGAAGACCATGCCAACCTCAGCCTGATAGGTGGCTTCGACCTGCTCTTTGACATCGTCCGGATCGAAGATGTGGGGCATTTTGTTGACTACCAGCAGCATCTTTTCTGTCCCCAGCTTGCGAGCCACCTCTACGGTCACGCCAGTGCCCTGGTAGTCTTGGGCGTCTGGGCGCAGGACGATGACGAGGGTGTCCGATATGGCGATGGACAAGAGCGTCTCTTCGTTGAGGCCAGGATGGGTGTCGAGCAGTAAGTAGTCCAGCTCTAACGCCGTGATCAGATCGGTAAAACCGTCGCTCAGCGCGCCTGGATCGTATCCTTCGCGCAGTATGCGTGCGATTGCGTTGGTCTTGATGCTGGCGGGGATCAGATAGAGCTTGCCGTTGTTGGCGCTGGTACTGGCAATGGCACCTAGCACGTTGGAGACATCGTAAGCCGCCTCGTATACGGGATGCGTCCCCCATAGATAGTCGTTGAGGGAGACGTTGATCTCATCTTCGTGGAGTTGAAAGAGGGCATGGATTCCAGGCGACTGAATGTCCGTATCAATCACGCCCACCCGTCGCCCGTCTTGTGCTAGCAGCGCCGCCACATTGGCTGTTGTATTGGACTTTCCTGTGCCGCCTCGAAAGGAGTGGATTGAAATGATTTTAGCCATGTTGTCTCTTCTTGCTTGCAGCAATTCTGCTGCGTAGGCCGTCGGCTTTGCCGCGCAATTCTTGAAAATAGTCGGTACTCGTAATCTGCGCCACCTGTTGGGCCTGGCGCGCTTTATCGACTTCGATGCGTAGCTCTTGCACCTGATCCTCCAGACGTTGCTCCCGGGCCGCGACTTCGCGGATCATGCCTTGAAAGACGCGGGCTAATTGGCCTAACTCATCGGAGCGGGATGCGACGCTCTCTATACGCTCCGGCGCATAGTCACCGCTTTCAACAGCGGCGGCGGTAGCGGTAAGCCGCGCCACCTGCTGGATATAATGGTGATCGTCAATCATATCATGCAGGCGTACCCGCAACTGGCGACAGAGGACCTGAATAATGCCGCTGACGACCTCAGGGCGAGTCTCCATAAGCTGATAAAAGGGCTGACGATCCAGACGCCAGAGAATGGCATCAGAGACGACGGTGACTGTGGCGCTCCGTGGTTCTGGATCGAGGAGTGCCATTTCGCCAAACATCGTACCCCGCTCCAAGTATATCAGTGTCCGTCCGCTACAGTGAATGTGCACGCGTCCCGCATCCAAAACATACAAGGCGTCTCCTGGCTCACCTTCGGCAAAAACATCGGCCCCGGCAGTTAGCGAAACCTTTTCAAACAACAGGGCTACTTCGGCCAGAATCGATGCTGGCGTTTTGGCAAATAGCTCGATGGATTGGAGCATATCGACCATTGCTTGCGTTCTCTGCTGTGACCTTATAGTGACCATTTTCGAGAGTCTCCTAACCTCGCCATAACCAAAATGTCTCACGCAAAGCCGCGAAGACGCAAAGAACAACTTGGCGGCTTTGCGCCTTCGCGTGAAAAAAAGTTCATTCCTCGAATTTACTCTGAGAATTGACCTTTTCTTGCCGTGAAAACACGAATTGCATTACGAAGGAACTGCTTACTACCCTTTCATGACGAGTGGCAACAACACGATGTGCGTCGTGGTGACCTCGGGCTGGACCAAGTTCTGTCTAGGATCTTGCACGGTGTCCGCAGCGGAACCTGCTGTCGTCGTCTCGCCATTCTGTGCCACTTCAGGTGCATCGTCGGCTGGCTGGTTACTGCTCCCTGTCCCGATGACATTTGTAATGGTAGCCCGAGACAGATCATTGTTGACAAGTGCCTGTACTCGATAGCCAACTTCGACAGCCATGCCATCAGTGTCGGCCAGCACAATCTCGTGGTTGAAGTCCAGCTCAATGCAGACATCGCTACGCCGCGCGCCACACTCGCTGTTCTCTACCACAACGGCGCTGGTATTGACCGCCGTACCAAAGAGTCCGCCCGGATTACTATTGCTCCAGAGCAATGCCGCAACCAAGAGCAGAGCCAGCACGCCGACTAATAGGTATATACGTTGCTTTCGGCTAATGGTTTTGATTAACATGATAGGTCCTTTGCAAATGGTTCTAATCTACTATTGACTACTATAGCAATAGTATAGCAGTCAATCGTGTCCAGATCGTCGCGAGCAGGAGTCTCTATCGCATCCATTTGCTGTTTTTGGGTAATTATTTTATTTGTCATGATGAATTCTACCTATGCTCACTATGTCGGTACCTCAGTATCGGCACCTCAGTATCGGTACCTCAGTATCGGCACCTCAGTATCGGTACCTCAGTATCGGTACCTAGTGGCTATAACGCCTATCTATAAAATGAATGGTTACCCATAGTTTAGCAGTCAAACATGCCCAATTCGTCGCCAAAGGAGTTCAATATCGTTCCCAAACGGGGGCAAAAACGTTCCCAAACCTCACTAATATCGTTCCCAAGTAAAAAAGTAGCTACATAGAGGCGATAACGTACTATAGACATCCAGAAAAAGAATTTCCAAAGACCAGACAGGTTTTAAAAACCTGTCTGGTCTGAACGCCGGAAAAACATTATCTCAAAAACTATATAATAACGTAATACATAATGTCGTCGCTGAATGCTATTAGAAAGAGCCTCTCGCTTGGCGAGAGGCCCTTGCCTAGCTTTGGTAACTGGCATTTGGTCTCTTTAGGTCTAACCGCCAGTCACCGGTCACGAGTCTACTGATTCATCATAATCGGCAGCAGAATCTGTTGCGTCACCTCCTCTGGTTGTAGGCTTGGTACAGTATCAGCGCCCTCATTACTATCAACCGATTGCGCCTTCACCTGATTGCTAGCCTGCTCCTGATTGCTAATCACCGGTAGGAAGATTGTAGAATTCACTTGCGTAGGCTCGTCCACCTCATCCAGCGCTGTTGGACTCAGGCGAAGGGCTGGTGCACCTGGGTCCACAATGACGCCGTTGGCTGTTAGGTCAGCGTCGCCACGACCACCATCCACAAAGTGGAGGATAATGCGGTCGGCCAGAATCTCTGCGCCGGTTGTACCGTCGTAGAGGAACTCGTACCAGTGATCGGTCCCGTTATCTGTGGTTGGGCCATACTTGTAGTAGCTGTTGATGGTCGACATGTCTGCTGGGAAGATGGTGACTTGGATGGCACCGCCAACTGCTACGTTCTGCACGCCGAAGGCCAGATGGCCGATGGGGAAGGTAACCCCGTTTGGTTCCGTAGCTGGCGCATTGGCGCTCACGCTGACGTTGACCAATTCTGTGCCGTTGGGTGCCGCCAAAGTCACATACTCACCTGCCGTGCCGCTGGCGGCGGGCAGCGAAGTGACGTTGGCCTGCTGGCTGTCCAGCGTGCCATCACCGTTGCCGTCGCCGTTGTTGGGGGCACCCTCTTCAATGGCATCGGGTACGTTGTCTGCATCGATATCGGTGATTTGGACATCCCCGCTAGAACTATCCGGGTCCGCTGCTAGCTCAGCAACCTGAGCGTCTGAAAGCGCAATGTCATAGATAACCACAGCGTCTAACGTGCCGTTGAAGTTGTTGCTGAATAGCTTGTTTGCGCCGACATATAGCTCACCTGCGTTGGATTCTGCTGCTACATCGAGCGTCGCCTCTAGCTGACCATCCAGGTAGATGCGCAGCGTGGTCTCATCGTAGGTTACAGCCGCGTGATGCCATTGGTCAAGCGTAACTGTCTGCGTTGAATTGAGACCTGGACCACCAATCTTTGACCATATCTTGCCACCAGTGGTAACCCCAAGCCATGTGCGTCCAGTGCTGATATCGTCTTCCTGCGACAGAATGACTCGATTCCAGGTCAGATCGGTGACTTTGAACCAGACAGCAGCGGTCCAAGGGGTTTCTGCTGGATTCAACACATTGGGAACAGTTAGATAGTTATCGTCATCGAAGTACGCAGCCGTTCCATACTGGCCAGGCTGACCAGCCATTGGGCACTCTATCGAGCTGCAAGTAGCGTCGTTGCCATTGCCAGACGCATCCGCGAAGGTTGTTGCAAGATTCGCTTCATCCAACGGCAGATGGAAAGCCGGATTGTCCAATATGTCACTGGTTGAACAGTTCCCTGCCGCATCACAAGCTGTCACTTCAGCGTTCATCGCGTCGGTATATGATATGGTACAGGACGCAGTGAGTTCATAGGTAGCTCCATCGAGCAGGCTGTCCCCATTGCTCCACGTCGTTTCGATGACATCGGCAGAATCACAGGGGTGGGTTAGACTGTCGGCATCCAGAATCATGTCAGTCACCGTGAAGTCATAGCTCACGCTGTCGCTGACAATGTCGCCCAGCGTGATAGCAATCGCCGGTGTCACACGGTCGATGCGACCCCGCCAGATCGTGCTGCCACTTTCCACATTGCCATTGCTGTCACTGCTGCGTACCTCGAGCTTATAGTACCCTTCGTGCGAGTCATCATCCACCGTAAAGGACCAGTCGGTTATGGCGCTAGCGGCGCTGCCCAGGGTGGCTGCCGTCCAGTCCATGGTGGTCTCTTGCGTGGTGCTGCTGCCGTCGTCAAACTTTGTTAGCCGAGCTTCAACGCTGGCAATGGTGCTCTGCGGTTGGCGGGCGGCGGCATAGATCTGCGATTCGAGCAGACTGCGGCTGTAGATGGCCACCTCATCGATGCTGCCATAGAAGTGGGTATTGAGAATCTTGTCTGCGCCGATGAGCATCTCGCCATCACTTGCTTCTACAGAGCGCTCTTCACTCTTTTCCAACTTGCCATCTAAGTATAGGTTCAAGGTGGTGCCATCATAAGTAACAGCCGCATGGTGCCAACTGCCTGGCGTTACCGTGGTTGAACCAAGCAGGGCACTGCCACCAAGAAAGCTAGCCAAGGTTCCGTTTGTATGGACGTAGAGCCATGTGCGGCCCGCACTGCCGCTGCCATCTGCTTGCTGCAAGATTGGGCGACCCGTAGTCACATCGGTCACGTTGAACCAGGCCATGGCAGAGAAGGCGCCGTCAGCCGGGTCGTGCAGATGGGGAACAGAGACGTAGTCATCTACACCATCAAAGCTGAGCGCCTGCCCATAGGGGCTGCTGCCGGTTACAGCGCTGGGGCAGTTGGCGCAGCTGGCTGTCAAACTGTTGCCGCTGGCATCCTGAATTGAGGCTGCCACGTCAGCGTCCTCGAAGTGATAGAAGGCCGAAGCACCTGGCCAATCCGCAGCGCTGGTGGCAAGACCGCCGATGCTCAAGGTACCGCTGATCGCCATGGGCGTCAGTCCTGTCGTATCGATCGTGGTGCTGAAATAGTCTTTTGCGTATAGCGACGTGTTAAAGGAAAGACCATCCACGCTGCCATCCATATACTTGGCGCTGGGTGCTCGCTCGTCTAGCTGGAAGCTACCGATCTGCGTATCATCGGCAATGCGGTTGCCCAGCATATCAACGGCTACGGCTTCGACCGTGTATGTGCCAAAGGGCGGATTTGTTTCGAACTCGAAGTCAACTTGCCAAGTACCACTCGACTCGTCCACGGTGACACGCTGGGAGCTGTCACCAACCACATTGCCAACTTCATCTTTGACGACGATGGCTGTTTCATCGGCAGATAGGCCGCTGCCAGCCTGGCTCGTGTTGCTGATGACTGGGTCGGTAACCGTACCAGAGAGGGAGAGGATCCAGCGCAACTCTGCATCATCTGGTCGGGTGGCATCCAATAAGCCGGTAAACGAACTATCTAGCGTCATGACGGGCGGCGTAGAGTCTACGTAGATGGTCTCCACATCCGAATTGGTTGTGATGTTGCCGACAGCGTCAACCGCGCGGAACTGCATCTGGTAGGCACCTTCGCCATCGGGTCGGAAGAGGGCACACCAGTGACCGTCCGCTGTGGCATCGATACAGGCTGGGGCGTCGTACCAGGCGGTGCTAGAATCGTTTGGCCCCTGTTGGCCCATCTCTACCCGAACAATGGATGAGGTCTGGTCCAGGGCTGCGACCTGAAGTTGCGCATCGCTTGGTATAGACTCGACAGAGAGCCAGGTGGTGTAGTCTTCACGATAGGTCGCTGTCGATGCGAGGGCAACGGTTGGTGCATCCGCGTCGACGGTGAAGGTTGCTGCCCCAACCTCGCGGTAGGTGCGGAATTGCCAGCTAAACGCGGACTCCACCTCTTCTGCGGTTAGCTCACGGTCGTAGACAACCACTTCATCGATGGCACCGCTGAAGAACTCGCCAGGTGCGTCATCGTTTCGGGTCAATGCACCAACGTAGATGGGATCCGTATCTACTGCAGTGAGCGCACTGGAACCGCCGGACGTCCCACTCAAGGCACCATTGACGTAGAACTGAGTACCATTGGTTTGGTCGAAGGTTACCGCAACGTGTTGCCACAAATCACTGTTGATGGTCACGACCGAATCATCGATATCCGTCACACCAAAGAGTGTAAAGCGCAGCTTGTCGCCATTGAGGCCAAAGCTCCATCCTCTTGCCGCAGCTTTGCCGGTGCTGATGATCCGTTGGCGCCCGGTTAGCTCCTCTGGCTTCACCCACGCCATCACGGTAACCGCGTCATCTACTGCGTTGAGCGCGTCCACACCGTCAAGCGTGATGTAGCTCTCGCCATCGAAGTAGGCTGCGTTGTCCAAGCGGCCGTCGGCACCCAAGCCGACATCGCTAGAGGGGACGCCCACGCCGCCAAATTCGCTGGCAACTGATGTGGCGCTCTCGTCTTCATCCAAGGGCAGGTAGAGCAGCGGTCGCGATTCCTCGTATTCTGCGGCAACCTCTGCTGCACTCATGGCCGTGCTGTATAGGCGGACTTCGTCCAATTGGCCTTCGAGCAGATGGGCAAGATTCTTCTGCACACCTATGGTGGCCATGCCGGAACCAATGGATGTTATCTCACTGGCGGCTGCTGTCTGTTGGTCGACTTGTGCACCGTTAACATAGACCGTCATCTCCCAATCGGATGGTTGGTCAACAACAACAGCAAGATGGGTCCATTCATTGTCGGCAAGGGTGTATGGCACGTAAATCGTGCTGTTCTCTCCGTGGAGCTTCGCACCATCCACATCGATTTCCAAGCCATTCCAGCCGATAAAGTCGCCCAATTCGCGGGTACCCATGTCACGAATATCCAAGAGCGTGCCACGCTTGGCCTTCACCCAAGCGCTAAAGGTGACCTGATCGCTACTGGGCACCACATCGTCCAGGTAGA
Organism: Chloroflexota bacterium; assembly: GCA_039028975.1. Classification (GTDB taxonomy): domain Bacteria; phylum Chloroflexota; class Anaerolineae; order Caldilineales; family Caldilineaceae; genus JAHBNG01. The sequence continues at coordinate 91,119 of JBCCHB010000030.1, read as the reverse complement.
AGGCATCGTCCACGCCATCGAAGTAGGCAGAGCGCTCAACTGGTCCCATGTAGCCACCGGTGGGGCAATCGACGATACATGTACCGTTTGGCGTGTTGGCCAGATCAACCATCTGGGTGCTGTCGACGTTGTGATCCAAGGGCAGGTAGAGGGCCAAATCAGTAGCACTAATCGCATCGCTCGATACATCGCCGTCGAGAGTTGCATCTACCTGCTGCCACAACTCCTGCACCTGGCTGGCCACTTCGTCATCGAGGGTTGCCGATCCGCTGACAACCAGGCTGTCGCCTGCCGGCAGGGTAAAGGTTTGGACTGCCCGGTCGATCTCCGAGAAGGGATAGGTCCCGCCCATCAATACTTGGGCCCCTTCCTCGCTATCGATTGCGTTAGGCAGGATCATGACCTCATCCAAATTGCCCGCAAAGTGGCGCTGGTCAAAGTGTTTACCAATATACAACGGTCCGGAACCTTGATAGTGGTCCGACGCTTCACGACTTTCCACGAGTATGCCATTACGGAAGATTCGCTGCATCTTTGTGGCTGCATCGTAAGAACAGACCCAGTGATTCCAGTTCGAATCAGTGTATGCTGTCGGTGAATTGACGTCATCGGCATAGAAGGCACAGGTGAATCTGTTGTTGGAGCGGAATCCCATGTGAAGACCCTGATAGTCTACAGCTTCGCCCTGACCGATAATAAAATCAGCGTTGCCTGTTGAATCGCGTTTCGCCCAAGTCGCAATGGTAAACGAGCGATTATCCAACTCGATACCGTCCAGCGTCAGGTAATCATCGCCGTCGAAGGCCAAGGCTTCATCATACTGGGCATCGCTTGTCGTCTGCGGGCAGGTGTCTGTCGTCTCACATCGAGCATCAGCATTGTTCACGCTGTTGCGCACGCTGGTTAACGATGTATTGCTCCAATCTTCGAACTCTAATAGCAGAGAGGGGGCCACTTCACAGGAGCCATCACCGCATTCACCATGTTCGAAGATTCCATTTTCACGCATATCATACCGAGTCCAGGCACCAAACTCTTCTGAGAGTTTAAAGGCATCACGTCCAACGGAAGAATCGGGAGACACTTGATAGTAGGCGAATTGAGCAATCTGTCCATGGAAGGGCTTATCTCCATCTGCGTTGTTACCAATAATCCCTGGCCCAAATTGAGGTGTCTGCACCTCATTTATCCAGGCCAACTTATCGGTTTCACTCGCCACTTCTTGCGTCCCATCGCTGTGGGGCCACGAGACAATGAGATCACCGAAGTCGCTATCATTGTCGGGTGCAACGATATAGTGATACCAAATACTTTCCTCAATGGTAATGTCACTGCCATCAAATTCATTGACTATTGTTGCACCTTGGCCATCATCAAAGTAGAGTTTGCCTGCGGAGTTCACATAGAGGCTGTATCCAACGTCTGGTTCACTGTAGAGAAGATAGGCTTTATCCCCCGGTTTAGATTCGAGCCGTGCCCAAAAAGCAATCGCTGTTGTTGGCCCAGTTGCTAGTTCGGGCAGGGCAATGGCATCGTCGACCCCATCGAAGTGCATCAATTGGCCACTCCACGACACATTGTTGTTGTGCTTTGCTGGATTACCATAATAGGGGCCCCAACTTGGTTTTTCTACACTAGTGGTCGGTGTCGGACAGGTACCAATTCCACAGGTCGCGGCATAGGTGTCGTTTGTGCTGTTGACAAAGGTGGTGATGACCTCTGTGGCGTCCATGTGTAGCACCACGTTGGGCGCTTCGACCAGTGGGTCGTAGGTGTTGAGCTCGTTGACCAGAATGCCCGAGGCGTCTGTGCTTGCCGTATTGGTGAGGGTGACGCTATAGTCGACAGCGGCACCAGCCCGCACAAAGCCGTCATCCAGATTGTAGCCACCAGAGGCCAAGCCCACAATCTCGTCATCCGAGAGCACGTCGCCATAGATGGCCACTTCATCTAACAGTCCTATGAAGCCGTCGCCCAGGACAACGGTGCCAGAACTGCTGTAGTCGCTGCTGACTGACCCACTATTCACCTGGCTACCGTCTCGGTAGATGGTCAGCGTGTCGCCCTCGGCATCATAGGTACACGCCCAGTGATACCACTCGTCGACCGATGGCACAGCCGCAGTGATCGTTGCGCCTGGTATCTTGCAGCGGAGGGTACTGTCGTTGGCAAAAACAAACTCCAACTCGTCGGATGCATGGCTGATGATATAGCCGCTGGCATTGCCTGCCTCCAGCTTGGCCCAGGCAGAGAGGGTAAAGGAGCGGTCGGCCAGCTCTGTGGCTAAGGCCGCCGTCAGGCTATCGCCGCCATCAAAGTCGAGGGCGTTGCCGTAGCGTCCCTCTTCACCTGCCGTGGGGCAAGTTGTTGTGCTATCGCAAGAAGCGGTGCTGCCTTGGCCGCTGCGGTCGACAAAGGCGGCCGCGTCTTCATCCTCGTCAAAGGCCCAGATGGCAAGCGGAGCAGCCGACTCTTTGACGTCAAATTCGCTGATCTCCACCAGGGTGTCCACAACGGCTGGATCGTCTTCAACACCTGGGTGGAAGCTCAACAAGAATTCCTGCAGGTCGCTTAACAGATCACCATCGGTATCTTTGGAGAGCGGGTCGGACCAGACACGGGTTTCGAGGTTGTTGGTCACATCGTAGGTGTGTAGCCACCCCTGAACTTCTTCATAATCAGAGAGGCCGTCACCGTCGGTATCGGTCGTGGTTGCGCTGGTATTGTAGCGGAGTTCTTCGCCATCCAGCAGGCCATCGCCATCGGTGTCAGCATTATCCAGATCCAGGTTGGCATCCAGCTCGAAGCCGTCCGTTAGGCCATCGTCGTCCATATCCGCATCGGTATCGTCGGGGTCTTCGCCGCCGTCGTCGATACTTAGACGCCCGTCGTTGTCCAAATCTTTTTGATTCGGCCAGGCGATTGTACCAGTAGCCGCCCAATCACCGGCCACAAAGTCGGCCACGGTTGCGGGCAAGATGTCGTAGCTCTGTTCTGCCGTTAGCGGTATGGCGTTCCAACCTGGGTCGCCCTCTTCCTTGGTGCCGTAGAACTCACAATTGGTCTCCGTACCAAAGAGCCACGTGTCACAAAGCTCAAAGGGAATGCTAAAGGATTCGCCGATGTAGAGGTTCTCGGCGACGTTGCGGTTGATGCCTGGATACGCAGACAAGTCTACGGTTGTTGTCACCGAGGAATTCATCTGCAGCCCATAGATGGGTATTGTAATCGTTTGCGTCTCACCCGTTTGAGGGTTCTCATATACATGCTCTTCGGTATCGACCTGGCCCAAGACGTCATAACATGACCCAACATGTGCCGCGTCGCAGGGAGGCAGGACGCCAATGGATAAATCTGGATAGGGGTCGCTCGTATTGGTCTGTAGGCTGTAGAGGAAGTTGGCCTGACGAGCGTCGATAGCGTCAATGTAACTGTCCTTGGTATGGAGGGTGTTGGTCACCGCTAGCGTGTAGTTGAGATAGTTGTCGGTGGCAAAACCTCGACGAGAATATTCCAGGCTGATCTCGTCAAAGCCAATGTCCAGGCGATCGTCAGAATTCATGTTAATAATAACATCATTCACCTCGGTCAGGGCCTCGGCCACCCATTCGGTGAAGGCCGAAATAGGACCGGTACAAGCATTGTCACCTCTCACCGCGCTGTCTATACCGCAAACCGCCTCCCAAAAGCCCAAGACGGCCAGGGCAACCAGCACGACCAGCGCAACCACGGCGCCAACCACGCCGGTTGTGGCAACCGCAATGGCGACTAAGGCAATCAGCGTAAAGACAACGGTGACGATGGTAGCGGCTGTAGTGAAGGCCGTTGCCATGCGTTTGGCAAAAGACGCACCCTTGTCCACATAGTTGACGAGGTAAACGGTCCAGAGTACGGCCAGGGTGATGACGGCAACGACCACGACAAGCGCTGCAGAACCAGCCGAGCTACCGGCAATGCTCGTCAATGTTTTGGCAAAAGAGAGCCCTTGTTCGAGGTTTTTGAGCACAACGAAGGCGCGCAACAAACTTACGATTTCGGCAAAGTTGGCGGCAACTTCGACAGCGTTGATGACCACGCCAGCCCATGCACAATCGCTACAGGCCGCCTGCACGACAAAGGCCGTAATTGCGCCTACGGCCATAGCCGCGCCTACATAGCCAACTGCTTTGGTCATGCCATTCACCGTGCCTTTAAATTTCGCTCTAAAGTCAAAGTCAACGTCATCGACGCTGCTCACAAGGGGGTTTCGCTCGGTGCCAAATGCGTCGCCAAAGGCCTTCCAGAACTTGCCTTCATTGACAAACTCCAATTGTATGAGACCATTGCCAGCCGACACGGCCCTAATGTCGAAGCCTTCCAACTTATGGGTGAGCGCTTGGCCGAATGAGTTAACAAACTCTGCAGAGACGCCTTGGGCAAAGGCAATATTGGCCCCAGTTGTGGGCAGGCTAATTGACCAGCGATCGCTGAAATTGGTGGTTTCATTGACAGCATTTGTCGGGTAGATTGTGCTATCGCTGTGGTAGGCCACAAGGCCGCTTACGCCGCGGTAGATGGTGGCATAGAAGAGTTGAAAGAGTCTGCGCTTACCCAGGGCGGCAGAGGCATAGCCTTCGTCATCCTCAAGGCCGTCCTGGCTGCCCGCAGCCGTGAAGTATTCTTCGTTGGTCTGCAGCAGCGCATCCAGCTCGCCCAGGTATGTCTCTAGCGCTTTATCCTGCCACTGGCCGTCGGCATAGTAGTAGGTGCCCCAGTTGTAGCCAGCGGTTGTCGTCTTGTCGTACGCGCTCATGTCGAAGACCGGCGATTCCCCGGCTGCTGCTTGAGCCTCATCCAGCCCCACGGTGCGCTCTGTGTATTCGTAAGCGAACAAGAGAGTGGGCCACTTGTCGGCATAGCTTGTCTGAAACTGGTTGATAAGGAGATCCTTGGCATCGGTGATGGCTATCTCGTTCAGATAATCTTTGTGGGGATAGCTTACGGGTGTTTCGGCAACCAGCGCCGTTCCAGCAGGTGCTTGGCTCGTCCACGTGCTGATGGCACTATCCATGGTTGCGACCGTAACATCGCGGACCGAATCCGAGCTACAGGTGCCGTTGGCCGCGTTCGACAGACCACAATCGAGGCCGTTGACAAAGCTCTCCGAGAGGTTCCAGGCCAGGTTGTAGAGCTCTTCGGGATAGTTAACGTCACCGGCAACCGTTGGATCTTCATAGATAATCGTTGCATCCAGGCCGTGCTGTTCGCTGATGCTCAGGCCGGTCAGTTGCCAATCCTCATAGTAATTGTGGACCACCGAGTACTGGTCGCTCAAGCGCTCATCATCGTCACAGTCGGCGTTGTCCGTTGGGCAGGGGTCGGTCAACATCTGCACAAGCCAGACCAGGCGATACTCGTGGGTTGCGCCCCAGTCGGCTACGGTGCCCGTACCCTGGCTCGGCTGGTAGAGCATCTTGGCCGCATAGCCGGCTGTTTCGTCACCGTTGCTGTTGCTAAAGGGCATCAGTGGTGCGTACGCAACTAGATCGCCCGTTGGATCGTTGTTGCTGTCCAGTACGTCCAGCACCATCACGCCATAGCCGCTCAAGGCGGCGCTATCCAGCCATGTATCAACCGTGATCTCCGCACTGCGGGCAATAGGGGCCGTATCGAGAACCGGGAGATTGCCGAAATGGCCGCTTTCGCTGGGGATAGAGATCTCTAACATGGGGATCAGGCGCACATCACCGTTGGTTGCATTGGGCGCGGTGCTGGTGTAGACCGATGTAGACTGCCATGTGCTGTTGGAGATACGCTGGATTTGGCCTGAGCGATCTTCGCTGGGCCAATCGAGGACGTGGCCAAAGTAGTTGAGCTCCTCGGCATTCTCGGGGCGCAGCTCTACCGTAACCAACACTGGTTCATCTGTGGTAAGATTGGCGACAGATACTTCCAAGGGGTTCTCTTCAGTGTAGCCGGTGTAGACGTTGAAGGCCGAACTGTCGACGGTATCGTGAACGCCGTCACCATCGTTGTCTTCATCAAAGACATCGGGGGTGCCGTCGCCATCGGTATCGCTACAGTTGCCTAAGCCCGTTGGATTGGCGGCATCAAAGTCAGGGTTCGCCTCGGACCAGTTAAAGCATTCAAGGCCATCGATCACGCCGTCTTTGTTGCTGTCTGGCTCGGTTGGGTCCAGATACCACGTTGTACCGTTCAGGGTAAAGCCTGCGATTTCCAAGTCGTCGCTAATGCCGTCACCATCGCTGTCCGTTTGGGTCGGTACCGTGCCCAGCATTTCAACCTCTTGCACATCTGTAAGACCATCGCCATCCCAGTCGGTGGTTGTGTCGCTATCGCAGACACCATCTTCGTCGGCATCGACACAGGTAAGCCACTCAATTTCCTGGACATCGAGCAGGCCGTCGCCGTCTGTGTCAGTTGTGTCTGTCTGTGTACTTGCCTGTGTGCTTGCCATTGTGGAACTGGCCGAGACGCTGCTTGCGGCGCTGTATGCGTTAACACGGTCCGCGTTGAGCTCGTTTGCAGAACGCAGGGGATCCGCTTGGGGGTTGAACTGGGTAGATTCTAGCGACTCTAGCGCCTTCTGCTTGGCGACCGCCTCTGCTTGCACCATTTCGTGGTTGGCGACCTTTCTATCTTGTGCGTTGCCGAAGGCGTGAACTCGCTCCGCACTCAGCAAGGGGCTAACCACCATCGCAACGATGAGGTAGAAGGCCAGAGCGGCACGAAATTCGCGGGTGCGCCAGAAGCGCACAACCACCAGCATCAACAGCAGGGCAAAGAGGCTAAAGCCAAAGCCCAGCAGCAGGCTGCGCTGGACGTCTGCGCTCTGTAGCGGGCTAAGCTGATTGTTGAGCCAGCCCCCAGGCTCGGTAAAGAGCGAGGCCATGGTTGCATTCAGGCGGCTCTGGTCGTAGCCAAAGAAGTCAGTCATGATGTGGGCTGTAACCAGCTCACCACTCCCTTGCGGACCATAGTCGATAGAGAGCTTGAGGCGTGCGGGCAGGCCAGCATCATCCAGCCAAATCTCGCCCGCGCCAGTGGCTTGGGCATAGAAGGCAGGAATATCTAGCTGTATGCCATTGGGCAGTTCGCCCTTTTGACGCATACTTTTGGCCGTTTCCAGGGTAACGTAGCTCCCAAACGCCGGCCCATCAAAGTCGAAGGTATAGCGCTGGAAGACTAGTTCAATGTCCGCGTTCGGAAAGGCGCGCACGTCGGGGCCTGCATCTTGAATGTTGCGCATGCCGTTCAAAAAGGCCAAGGGATCGCCATTGGGCGCAAAGGTACCAGAGACGTCCTGGACCTCTTCCCATTCGCCCTGCCCCTGTCGGCTCCACGTCTTCTCGCCGTCGCTGCGTATGTCAATCGCGGTGTCGGGGCTGAAGCTGCCATCGAGCCAAAAGGTAAACGCTAATTCGTCTGCTCTGTTGTCAAATTGCCCCTGGGCCGCCAGGTTATCTTCTTTTGGCGGCCGCCCAATGTTGGCCAGGGCCGGTGCGGGATAGGTAATCTGTTTGGCCGTGCTGCGATACTCATAGCGACCGATATCGCTAGCTTTTGTCCACGCCTGCACGATCTGCTGATAGGGTGAAATTGCCGCAGCAATCCGCGTAGGCAGGCTAAACGCGCTAGCAATGAGCAGCAGGCTCACAGCCATCAGCGCCAGGTAGAGTATATTGTTCCGTTTACGACCGTGTATGGTTCGTGGTTTAGTTTGGTGAGACATGGTTCGTTTTTCTCTCTGTTTTTTCCGCTCGGGCGGTACTTTGTTCGATAGTTGTCTGTTGGTTGATTGTTTGTCGGGTGGGGGTTCATTCTGCTGATTACTCCGTTTGGTACGTTGTAATTCTGGTTGGTTTGACATGGGTTGTTTCCTGTGTGTGAATTTAATCAATGGACTGCACCTCCTCTCCATCATAGCAACGGAGCATCCCAAGCTCGCCTCAAAGCTGGGATTCAAACGTCCCAAAACCCCTGCGCTACCGTCTCAAATTTATTTTCATCGGTCTGCTACTCGTTATCTGGCCGTGCAGCACTCGAACTACAGCCGAATCAGGGAAATAGCGGACTAGACAATTTCATCATCCCCGTAAGTTCGATTCTTGATAGAGCGTACTCGCTGCGGAGAATAAATCAGTTCAATCCCTGAATCCGCTGTAGTTTTGGAGAACAATCACCAATTCCATTAGAAGCAGTTTATTTTAGGTCAGATCGTATTTGGCCGAGTTCAGGCTCTTCTCGTATCAACGAACATTTTTTGCGCAGTGTTTGAATTATCTTTGTTCATTGTTAGAAGATAGATGTATAATAGTGCAAACATGCTCTCCGTGTAATTGATAGACAAACAATGACCCAGTTTTCATTTACCGTTCTCGGTTCATTCGCCGTTGCTGTTGACGGTCAGCCCATCACCCATTTTCCCACCGACAAGGTTCGGGCACTATTGGCCTATCTGGCCGTGGAAGCAGAGCAACCGCACAACCGCTCGACCCTGGCGGCACTCCTGTGGCCCGATATAAACAGCAAACATGCATTGCGCAATTTGCGCAACACCCTCCATCGTCTCAAACAGACCCTGGACAAAAGGTCCCCTGATCTGATTGATCAACTCCTAGAGATTACGCGCCAGACTATTCAGTTCAAACCTGAAATCAGCACGCAACCCGCCCAGACCATCATGGTGGACATCACCGACTTTCAGGCGCTCGTCGCTGCAAACCAGATCCACCAGCACGCCCGTTTGGCCGATTGTCCAGACTGTCTATCGCGCCTCACAGAGGCAGCGGGCTTATACCAAGGTGAGCTCTTGGCTGGCTTTGGATTGGTAGATGCCCCGCCCTTTGAGGAGTGGCTGACCCTGCGGCGCGAGATGCTGCACCAGCAGGCCATCATCGTCCTGCAAAGTTTAGCCGAGGCCTACGAAGCCCAAGCCGATTATGATCGGGCCCACACGTTTGCTCAGCGCCTGCTCTCTCTGGATACCTATCGTGAGGATGCTCATCAGCAACTGATGCGGCTGCTGGCCCTGCGCGGTCTACCAGACCAGGCGCTGGCCCAATATGCAAGCTGTCGTCAATTGCTGCGGACAGAGTTAGGGGTCGAGCCAAGCCCAGAGACGGTGGCTCTGGTTGAGCAGATTAGGCGCGGTGAGATTGGCAGGATCTCACCCCCTCCTAACCTCCCCCAGCTTGGGGAAGGAACAGATGTCTTGCCTCCCCAACAACAACTCCCTCCCCAGGCTGGGGAGGGCCGGGGAGGAGTTGAACTTTACGACGTTCCCGACCCTGGCCCCTTCTTCGGTCGGGTAGCGGAGCGGCAACAGCTTGCCCAGTGGCTTCGGCATGACCGGGTGCGGACGGTGGCGATTCTGGCCATTGGTGGCATGGGCAAGACCACGTTGACGGCCCAGTCCGTTCGCGAGCTGGCAGCAGACGCGACAAATCCATTTGATGTGGTACTCTGGCGATCGCTGGTCAACGCCCCACCGCTAACAGAGCTGCTGCCACCGATGCTTCAAATCCTCTCGGGCCAGCAACTCACTGCAATCCCAGATAGTCTCGATGAACAGCTTCGCCTCTTTTCAGGCTATCTGCGCAAGCAGCGTGTCCTGTTGGTGCTGGACAATATGGAGAGCATTCTGGAACCGGAGCAAGCTGGGGCCTACCGTGCGGGCTATGAACCCTACGGTCAACTCATACAGCAGATGGCGACGTTGGAACACCAGAGTCATCTGGTATTAACGAGCCGCGAACGGCCAATGGGATATGATCGTCTGGAGCGGGACAGCAACAGGATTCAATCGCTTCAGCTATCGGGTTTGGGAGAAGAGGCAGGATACGAGTTGTTGGCCGCACGAGGGCTATTTGGCGCAGGTGAAGACGAGGCCAAACTCATTGAACGCTATTCAGGCAATCCGCTGGCGCTGAAGCTGGTTGCCGATACGGTGGATGAGCTTTTCTTTGGCGATTTGCAGGAATTCTTGGCCGACGAGAGCCTCATTTTTGATGACATTCGCACCGTGCTCGACCAGCACTTTGGTCGCCTGACTGACCTGGAGCAGCAGATTCTCTTCTGGTTGGCTGTCGAGCGTGAACCAACCTCCTCCCAATCACTGCGGCAAAGCCTGCTGCGCCTCCCAAAACAGCGCGACTTTCTGGAAGCTCTGCGTGGCTTACAGCGTCGCTCTCTGGTCGAGCGCTTTGGTGCCGAACTAGGGCTGCAAAACGTGGTGACTGAATATTTGATGGACCAACTGGTGGAGATGGCTGTGGCCGAGATCGAAGCAGGGGTGCTCAACCGCTTGCAGCAGCACGCTCTGCTCAAAGCGCAAGCCAAAGATTATGTGCGCGAAAGCCAGATGCGCCTCATCCTGAATCCGATAGGTGAGCAGTTGATCGAGCGATTGGGAGCAGCAGGTCTGCAAACCAAGATCCAGCAGATCCTCTCAGAACTGCGCGTCCATGCACCCCGTGCCCCCCACTACGCCGGAGGGAATCTCCTCAATCTGCTGATCTCCCTGGAGTTTGATCTCACGGACTACGACTTTTCTCAACTGAGCATTTGGCAAGCCCATTTACAGAATGCCACGTTACGGAACGTCAATTTTCGCGCGGCAGATTTCGCCGATACGCTCTTTGTCGACACCTTTGGCGGCCTCCATGCTATCGCCATCCATCCAGATAATGACCTCTTGGCATCCAACGGTGGTGAATCGCAAATCCGTCTATGGCGATTAAGTGATGGTCAGTTGATAGCCAGCTTGTCCGGGCATTCAATGGGCTGTACCAGCTTGGATTTTCATCCGGCCGGTCGACTCTTGGCTAGCGGAGGGCTCCACTCGACCATCCGCTTCTGGGATATTGAGAGTGGGCGTTCGATCCACACATTACGTGGCCATCAAGGTAGCGCGAAGTGTGTGGCCTTCAGTCCAGATGGCCGGCTCCTAACCAGTGCCGGTAATGATCACACCGTTTGCATTTGGGCTGTTGATACAGCCACGCTTCTAGCAAAATTGCCACCTCACAACGGCCGGATTAATACCGTGGCCTATCACCCAGATGGTCATATCTTGGCCACCACCGATGACAGCGATGTGATGTTGTGGGATATAGAACACGATTCGATTCAATCTGATCAATCCCCTGTAGATCTAGACCCCGATCGACTCATCACTCGTTTGGCGGGGCATCATGGTGTGGTGCGAGATTTTGCCTTTAGTAGTGACGGCACGTTGCTCGCCGCTGGCAACGGAGATGGGACGATTTCGCTTTGGGATATAGAAAACCAGTCTCTAGTGCAGGTACTGGAGGGGCATACGGGCAGCATCACAAACATTGCCTTAACGCCCAATAACGAGCTAATGGCCAGCAGCAGTATAGATGGCACCATTCGCCTATGGGATATGGTCAGCAGACAGGTGGTAGACGTCCTACGCGGGCATCTTAGTTTCGTCTGGAAGATGACCATGAGTGCGGATGGCCAACACCTAGTCAGCGGTGGAACGGACGGCGTCATACGCCATTGGGATTTGCAAACGTCTGGAGAGCGGCGCATTAATCGAACGTTTCAAGGCAGGCTGAAAGGAATGAGCAGTGTCGCTGTCTCTTCGTTAGGCATCACACCAGATGGTGCTTTCTTAGCGACTGGCGGGAACAACGGGTGGTGCCATCTTTGGCATCTATCAGCCACATTGGAGGCAGATTCTTCGCGGGCCACCAGTCGTGTGAGCGCCACCTATCGTCATGTGCTCAAAGGACACAGCGGAGCCATCCAGGCAACTACCTTCCGACCGCGTAAAGCCGAGTTGGCCACTGTAGGTGACGATCAGACTGTGCGAATCTGGGATGCGCAGAGCGGTCAGTGCTTGATGGTGCTGCAGGAACATAACGCCAGGGTGAATTGTGTCGTCTATAATAAGGCCGGAACACACATGGTCACTGGCGACGAGGATGGCATAATTACCTTGTGGTCGATTGATGATTGGGGACACTACCAGCGAACAGATGCCCTTCAAGCCAGCCGGAGTGCCATACGGGCATTGACCTTAAGTCCCGACGAGACCTTGCTGGCAGCAAGCACAACCGATGCAACGATCCGGCTTTGGGAGATGACAAGCGGCGAGTGTGTGGCAATAAAGCCTCTCGCTGGAGAGAATGCTTGGGCACTTGACTTTGAACCCACTGGTGAGCGGCTGCTGTCTGGTCTGGCCGACGGCACCCTACAAGTTTGGACAGTGACGGGACAAACCATCGAGGGACCAATCCAGACCATTCGCCATGCCGAGTCACCCGTGACCGCGGTTGCCTTCAGCCCATCTGGTGATCTGGTCGCTAGCGGAGGGCTCCACTCGACCATCCGCATCTGGGAGACGGCAACATGGGCGGAACGACACTCATTCCACAACGATACCCAAGGGATACGCGACCTTGCCTTCTGTCCCGATAGTTACTTCTTAGTCAGCACAGGGGGCGATGGGTTAATCAAGCTCCATGATGCAGAGACCGGAACCTTGCTCCATACACTGGAAGTCCCTGGTCCGTATGAGGGCATGAACATCACTGGCGTTACAGGGATTAGCGAGGCGCAGCGTGCGGCGCTCAGGACGTTGGGGGCGGTGGAGAATGGCGACATGACTGATTAACGAAAAGTGCAAGCCAAATTGTGTGATATGCCACCCGAGCGTGGGTGTTCGATGCCCGCCACGGGGCAGCGCTTCACCTGTGAAGGGACAGCCGCTGGGCTACAGAACAGACGCCCGCTGAACCGAGCTTGTTGGGCGAAAAGTCAGCCCCTTTGAAGGGGCGTCCGCTTAGTAGCCCGGGATTTTAACCCTGGGTGGGCGTCAAGGATTATAAACGGACGACAGGTGGTGCAATTTTGCTTTCCTGAATCACAGAAGTAACACGAACTATTTTCTACCTACCTCATAACATTTACAGTTACACACTTCAGCCAGAAACCAGGGATTTGGCAAATCCCTGGTTTCTCGAGTGCCGATCAGTCGATTGTGTAAATTCTAATGTGAACGGTTACTGGCCTCTATTGGCAATCACAGGCAAGTAGAGATCATGGATGCGCTGTTCGATGGCATCTTCACCGTTCTCCCCATCGTTGTTGCGGCGGACGGTCTCTTCATCCACGGACTCAACCTCTGGGAGAGATACGTTTGCCGCAGAGGCACCTTCGCACTCATCGATGGTATCGCTGCCGCCATTGCCCAAGCAGAAGTCATTGCCAGGGCCGCCGTTCAGCCCATCATCACCCTGATTGCCGTACAGATCATCACGATTCTCGCCGCCAAAGAGGAGATCGTTGTCTCTGCCGCCGAGCAGGATGTCATAGCCCTTTTCGCCGTAGAGCCTATCCTGCCCATTGTTCCCCACCAGATCGTCCCGTCCATCGCCGCCGTAGAGGATGTCGTTGCCGCGATTGCCAATGAGCCAATCAGCGCCGCTCTCGCCGTAGATAATGTCATTGCCTCTGTTCCCTTCTATGATATCTTTGCCGGGGCCGCCACAGATGACGTCGTTGCCGTTACGAGCGAAGATATCATCTGCGCCTGCTAGCCCAAGAATTAGGTCATTGCCATTGGTTCCGTTGAGCCAGTCGTTGCCGTTGGTACCCATAATCAGATTGCCGGGGAAGCTTGGTGCATCGAAGACGCCGGGCGAAATCTCGAAGACATTGTAGCCACCACACGAGGCAAAGGGGGGTGCGCCTGCATTCACCGCAATGGTTACGGTAGCGATGTTCGAATCTTCTGTCCCATCGTTGGCCACATAGGTAAAGCTGTCATCACCGACATAGCCAGCGTTTGGTGCGTAGACGAACGATCCATCCGCATTGAGGGTCAGCGTCCCGTTGCTCGGTCCGCTATCGAGCACGGCCGTCAGAGAATCATCGTCGGTATCGGCGTCATTGTCGAGGACACCTGGTTCAGCGACCGAGAGGGTTACACCTTCGTCGGTGCTGTAGGTGTCATCGGTAACAGTGGGCGGGAAATTGCTAACCACCACATCCACTGGCACGCTGCTTTGTAGGGTAGAGCCATCGCCGAGACCGCCATTGCTGTTGGTCCCCAGGCACTGGACGCCACCCTCAGTTGTTAACAGACAGAGGAAGTCATCCCCTGGGCCAACGACGGTCGCGCCGTTGGTTAGCCCCTGCATGGTCACCGGGACGATGCTGTCTTCCTCTGTGCCATCACCAATCTGCCCAGCGCCATTACGTCCCCAACACATAACCTCGTTGGCATCAGTAATGGCACAGCTCGTTGCAACGCCAACCCCAATGGCACTGACGCCGCTGGTTAAGCCCACCACATCCTGCGGTGTGTTATAGGAAAAGGTCGTGGTGCCGTCACCCACTTGCCCGAATATGTTCGCGCCCCAGCAGTTGACCCCGCCATTCTCCAGGGCACAGGTGTGGCTGCCACCACCCGCAATGGCCGTGACGTCGCTCAGATTGACCACATCAACCGGGGTTGTTCGCTGTGTACTGGACCCGTCGCCGAGCTGCCCACGGAAATTCGCACCCCAACATTTGGCCCCGCCACTAACGATTGCACAGGCGTGAAATTCACTTACCATGAGGGCCGTGACGCTGCTCAAGCCATCCACATCCACGGGGGTAAGGCTGTCGGTAGTGGTGCCGTCGCCGAGCTGTCCGTATTGATTATCGCCCCAGCATTTGACGCCGCCGCTACTGGTGAGCGCACAAGAGAAGCTATCGCCACCGCCAACGGCCGCGACACCGCTCGTCAAGCCGGAAACGTCTACCGGTGCAGTGCTATCAGTCGTTGTCCCATCACCAAGCTGCCCTTGGTTATTACGTCCCCAACACTGGATCCCACCGGCAGCAGTGAGCGCACAGGTATAATAATTACCAAGCGCAATGGCATCGACCCCACTGGTCAACCCGCTAATATCCAATGGTGTACTGCTATCGCTCTCTGTCCCATCACCGAGCTGTCCATACCGATTATCGCCCCAGCACTTGACGCCCCCACTAACTAGGGCACAGGCATGGCTGTAGCCAACATCAACAGTTGTCACACCACTAGTCAAGCCGACGACGTCGACCGGGGTCAGACTGTCAAAAACGGCCCCATCACCCAGCTCACCGTTGCCATTATCGCCCCAGCATTGGATGGTACCATCGTTGGTTAGGACGCAGCCATGGTCATCGCCTACGGAGGCGGCAGCCACGCCGCTGGTCAGCCCCACCACGTCCACGGGCGTGCTGCGGTCGATGAGGGTGCCATCCCCGACTTGGCCATTGATGTTATCGCCCCAGCATTTAATGCCATCGCTATCGGTGATGACACAACTGGTATCTTCCCCGATTGCAATCTGGGCCACACCGCTGCTTAAGCCACTCACATCTACGGGGGTAAGGCTGTCGGTTGTGGTGCCGTTGCCCAATTGTCCATCACTGTTATCGCCCCAGCATTGGACGCCGCCCGCGCTGGTAAGAACACAGGTGTGGTCAGCCCCCTGCCTAACACCAATGGCGGTGACACCACTACTTAATCCAGCCACAGTGACAGGTGAGAGGCTATCGGTTGTGGTGCCATCACCTAGCTGACCATTGTCATTATCACCCCAGCACTGGAGGCCATCGCCGATCAGCGCACAGGCGTGATCGACTCCTGCGGTAATGGCATCCACGCTGCCGCTCAGGCCGGTAACATCCATTGGCGTAGCGCTGGTCGTGCCGGTGCCATCGCCGAGCTGGCCGTCGGCATTGTCGCCCCAGCACTGAACGCCGCTACTTTCGGTTAGGGCGCAGCTAAAATCGTCACCAGAGACGAGGCCAAGGACGCTGCTGCTCAGCCCTATCACGTCCACTGGCGTGAGGCTATCGGTGGTGGTCCCGTCACCGAGCTGACCATAATTATTCGAGCCCCAGCACTGAACGCCGCCGTCGGTGTTGAGGGCGCAAGTATGACTTTGGCCGGGCGCAACGGCTGCAATGGTGCTCTCTAGCCCAATCACTTCAACGGGTGCGCCCTGATCGTCGGTGGTGCCGTCGCCGAGCTGACCATTGTTGTTGTCGCCCCAGCACTTGACGCCACCGGCAATGGTAATAGTACAGCTATGCGCTTCGCCTATTGCTATGCTGGTAAAGGGGCCGCTCTGGGCATGGGCCGGAGTTGGCGATAGCGCGAAGAGTAAGAGGGCAAGCCCAATGGTTGCGCCGATGACGTGCAACGCCCCGCTCACGGCACTTTGTGGAATCTGTTCTTTTGATCGTTTGTCTCGTTGTGTCATGATTTGCATCCTATGGTGCATTGTTTTCTGATTTAGTTCTTACTGAGTATGCGTAACCTGCTATGCTAAGCAGAATTGTTACCACCGTATGAGCTCTGTCTTTTATACAACTCGTTTACTCTTCTCCATCATAGCAAGAGCGCGTCTCAAGCTCGCCTCAACGCTGGGGGGCAAACGTCCCAAAACTCCTGCACTACCGTCCCAAAATCGTATTTGGTGCGTAAGGGTCGACTACAAAAACAAATCGGCCCTGCACACTGTGCAGGGCCGATGAGCGTAAGAGGGGAAGTTTCGTTTTGAGTTAGGTTACTCTAGAAAATAAATATTCACGATTCAACGGTTTTTCTGGAGTAGCTGCCGACCGTAAGTCGGACGCCATACCGTATATTTTGTTTCTTGGAATGGCCTCGCTGACCGTTAGAGATGAATGGTCAACGCTCAGTCTCTCCGAGAAATCGAGCAGAATTTACAATGATAAACCACGAGAGAGGCAAGACCAGCAGCGTCTCCCAGGGGAATGCTGCGCTTTGCAGTGTAAAGAGATTGGCGTTAATCCCTAGAATCGAACGCACGAGGGCCACCCAGTGAGAGAGACCGAGCATTACGACACCCGTTAGCAGAGCGATTCGTTGCCATCTTTGCGTAAGCAATGGCCAAAGCGCCAAGACCAGGATAATCTCCAGATTGGGCAGCGTCCAGCTCACTGGACGCCCCCACAAGAAGAGCACATAAGCGAGGGCAAAGGCGAACGAAAAGAGACTCGTGCGCTGGCGAATCCACCATAGAGAGACCAGCAGCAAAAGCGCCCAGAGTCCAATAGCCATCCACTGAGCGCTGCCGACATCGACACCATAGTTGACCAGAACCTGTAGCGGCGTTCGATTCCAGACACTCATCGGTGTCTGCTCTGCAATCGGCATAACGAGCCATTGATGGGCCACTGCATTTTGAAAATAGTCAATGGCCTCTGTGCGTAACCAGTTTGGCCAACGTAGGATCTCCAGCCCAATCAGGACGAATGTGCTGGTTGCGGCAACAGTAAGCGTACCCAGATCGGAACGCCACGAGCGGCCAAGCATCATCATGATGAGGCCAAATGTAGCAAAGAGTAGCGCATAAAATGGCTTGACTAAGACGACGAAGGTAATCGGCAGCGCCGCCCACAGGCCACGTCCTTGCCAGAGCAACCAGGCGGCAAGCAGCGCCAAGAAGAGGAGTATGAGTTCGACGTTGAGGCCACCGAAGGAAGCAATGACGTCCCAAGAACCAACAATGAGCAGCAGCCACCATGCTG
Source organism: Chloroflexota bacterium (assembly GCA_039028975.1). Taxonomy (GTDB): domain Bacteria; phylum Chloroflexota; class Anaerolineae; order Caldilineales; family Caldilineaceae; genus JAHBNG01. Next base: position 73,548 of record JBCCHB010000030.1, on the reverse strand, counting down.
AGGGCCGAGCCCATTGTTGAGGCGCTTGTGGATCTGTCTCTGCTCTGGTTGCCTCTGCTCGTTTTGTCTCTGTTTGGATTGCGTGCAACCAGAGCCAACCAAAGCCAACAACCGAGATGATAACGAGCAACAAGAAAATGATCGCGTTAATCCTCGCTTGGTGGATGAGCAGGGCCAGCGTTGGGGCATAGATGTAGGGTCCGCCTTGCACATCGATGTCAGCAGGTATGGGCTGATCAGTCTCTAACAGTACCGCAAGTTCATGAATGGTGCGCCACATCACTTGACTCTCGGCTGGCGTACTATAAGGTGAGACCGATTCGGCAATCGCATCCGCGGCTTGCTGATAGGCCTTGTAGTCAACCGGCAGCTCTCCGCTAGCTATGACGCCTACCAGAAGTAAGCCCAGCAACAAAAACCAGCCTACAAAGACAATCCAGGGCAGGTAGCTTTGCCGCGGCACTCGTTGTTGGTTCATCGTAAGTACCCCATTTAAGTACAACCGAAAAGTTTTTAGAACAAAGATTACTCAGATTACACAGATTTTTCTCTTAAATCTTTGAAATCTTCTAATCCCTGTTTTCCAATGACTTTCTCGGACTCACTTATACTCAGCTCCGTTTTCAAAACCAGCCTTTGGTCTTTCCAATACAGTGTATTCGAAGATAAATTATCGTAGGCGCTGTTTTTAACTGCGCAAGCGTGGCCCACCGTTCATTTTCAATATAAGCGAAGGGATTTTCCATGCCCGTGCGGAATGGAATCCCATAGGCATCAAGCTAAACGTATCCGTGTTGATTATCAGGTGTCATTCTGAGCCAAAACGCCTTCAATTATGGCTAGACGACGCGATTTTAGTGCTCAATCCAGCAACTTGATGCGAGTTGAGCGAAGACTCTCGCTTCCGACTAGCGATCCCGAGATTCTTCAGTCGCCAGAGGCTCTTTCAGAATGACATTTTTTGGGCCTATTTGCTTAGCTTGATGCGCATGGGTTAAAAACCGCACCTACAATCGAGCCTGTGCTTGTAAAAAGATCATTCTTTCAAGTCTGACCCTCATACCTAAACCGGCGTCTGTTTCCACGCGCCAACGAGCAGCGGCGATGAGGCGGTGTGGGTGCCGGCTTCAATAGCTTCTTCGATAGACGCAAATATCGACTCTCGTTGGGCCTCATCAGCAAGCCCCATCTTCTGGGCAAAGGGGAAGACGTTGTTGTATACCGCTTGCGTCATCCGTCCAACCACATCAAAGCCGCTGAGCAACCCCGAGACATCTGTCCCATCGGGCGCACCGAGACCCGCATCCATGAAGTAGGTCGGCAACTTAAAGCCCATCTGTGGATCAAGGCCGCTCTTTTCCATCACCGTGGAGGCAACTTGAATGGCCTCGTTCATTGCCTCATGGGGCGGATAGGTACCCCAGGCGCGAAAATCAAAATCCTGCACCACAACCACCCCGCCCGGCTTGGTCCAGCGCATCATCTTGCGCAAGGCCGCAACCGGATCGTCCAGATGAATGAGGGTCAGACGCGTAAAGATCATATCAAAAGGAGCGCCAGGGAGTTCGTCGGTCGCTTCGATGTCGGTTTCGATAAAGGCAAACTGGCTATCCGTCGTCTCCTGCAAGATCCCAAGGCCCTCATTGCCCACCTTGCCGTCCACATCTACGCCAGTAACATGACCCATTGGCCCCACAGTCTCGCCCATCAAGCGCATCACCTCACCCGGCCCGCAGCCAAGGTCTAGGCAGCTCATGCCTGGGGCCAAACCGGCTTGTTGTAATACGCGCGCCGTCATGGGCTCCCATAATTTTGCCTGCACGCGCAGTCGCTGGTACTCCTGGGATGTTCTCGATAAGACATACTCTTCATTGTGCTTGTTCATGGTGTGTCCTCATTAGGAGGTTCTGCCGTAGGCGCTGTTTTCAACTGCGCAAGCGTGGCCCACCACTCATTTTCAAGAGAAGATACGGGATTCCCCATGCTCGTGCGGCTGCAAGCCTCACCTACAGTTGTTCCATTCTAATTTATCGTAATTTACAGTACAGTGTGCTAGTTTGATGTCTCATCGAGTACGAGCGTGCGCGCGTTCAGCTGCTGGACGGGACGATTATTGCTGTTGTAGATATCCGTAAAGGCGGCAATCTGCTCTGCGGACATAGTGATGGGTGTGGTCAGCACATGCCAGCGGACCTGTTCGCTACAGGGCGGTGTGGTGAGTGACCCCATGTAGCGGAAAGAGGATTGCTCTTCGGGCAGGAAGTCGGCCGCATTGATGGTTGCGCTGGCAATTGCTGTAGCTGGCGTTTCTTCACTTGGCAGATTCTCCCACAGCGTGGTTAGTGCTTCATTGGGTGCGCCCTCTTCGATCATGATACCGACAACGGCAAGCTGGCCCGATTCACTCTGATGAACCAGATGCAATTCAATCGGCAAAGATTCGCCGTCCACCGTATGTTCACTCGGTGCGTGGGCATGGAACTGAAGCAGGTTGAATTGTTCACCGTCCACTTCAATGGCGCTGCCGCTATCATAGTTGACCTGGATTGTATGACCGTTGTTCAGAACGATTAGGTCGGTCGACGCGTAGTCAAAGATGATATCGCTCAGGTAGGCATCGTTGGCTCCCGCCAAATCAATAGGTGATTGTTCGACACCTGCACCGCACATGGCAAAGGCTGGGCTTAAGCCGCCCCAGAACTCTGGCCCCACTTCTCCACTGTAGCTCCAGTGGGGTTTCTCCTCTTTTTCTATCTCCTCGTTTGCTGTTGCGTTGGTTACGCTATCATTCGGCTCCACTGCTAAAGGCTGTATAGTACAGCCGACGATAATCAAGCCAAAGACGACAGAAAGAATCAAGCCACTTCGAACAGGCTTCAGTAGTGCATACATTTTCATGAGTTTTCCTTTGTTATTGGACTGATGATTTTTTTTGAAGGCTTATGAGGGGTTCCAAGAATCTCACCTTGTTTGGCATAATCCTACTTAGAGAATTTGCGCTATAGAAGCGTAGATCCTGGGAATGCCTCATGACCGATTTTGAATATGCCTAACCCGCTATGCCAAGGTTCAGAATCCTCTTAATCAGGACATCGCAAAGCGGAACGGGCATTCTCTAATGCAAAGCTACTTGGCGTTAGCGAGCGCTTTCTCTACTGCGTTCTACTCATTATCTGCTTCCTCAAGAGTCTGTGCCCATAGGAAGGCAAACAATTCCTCGGGAGAGGCAAACCGTACCACCTCACCACTCTGAACCGACTGGGCCGAAGCCCGCCAAGCTGAAGCCGATTCCTCTCGCCACAGCCGAACTAGAAAGGTTCGATAGGGCTGTGCTGGCGGTTGTCTGTCTTCGGTTTGATCCTGCATGAATTTCTCTTTCATAAAAGTTACGGCGTATGAGATTTGTCTTTTGAATAATGTGTTCGCTCTTCTCCATCATAGCAATGGTGCATCTCAAGATCGCCTCAAGGCAGAGGTTCAAACGTCCCAAAACCCCTGCGATACCGTACCAAATTCATTTTCACCGGTCTGCTACTCGTTATCTGGCCATGTGTACTTTTTACGGTATAAGAAAATATGCTCTCCATATAACTGATAGGCAAACGATGACCCAGTTCTCATCTACCCTTCTTGGTTCGTTTGCCGTTGTAGTGGACGGTCAGCCCGTTACTCGTTTTCCCACCGACAAAGTGCTGGCGCTATTGAAGAGACCATTTATGTGTGGGATGTGCAGAGCGGTCAGCCCTTATCCACCTGAAACGAGCATCAAGGGGCTTGCCGCGGTGACCTTTAGCCCAAATGGGGGCCTCATTGCCAGCGACGGCGAAGATCGCCTGCTCCGCTGCAAAGCAGTCGTTTGGTGAGGATTGTAGGTAGCCAAGATGGGTGGGTCGAAGAACTAGCTTTTCACCTTGATGGCACGCTGCTGGCCAGCAGTGGTCGAGATCGGTATCCTTGCTTGTTGTGGTGTCTCGATGAACAAGCGTTGCAAGCGGCCATCAATAGTTAATGAAGCCTGTATTATCTGGGTGGAATAGAATTGACGAATACCGCTTCTAACCAGCGAATAGAGCTTCTCTTCCGTCACTTCGGCCTTGGTGAAATAGCTGTTTTTGAGATATTCGAGTGCAGGCCATTAGTGTATCAGAGCCACACCCAAATAAGAAAGGCTAACTGTAAAATAAGAGGAAGAATAAACAGAATGGCCTCACGCTAAGCGTGAGGCCATTCTGTTTACAGATGATATCTCAGCAGGTTAGATGGTTGCCCACACCCTTACTGATTTATGAGAATCGGCAGCAGAATCTGTTGCGTCACCTCCTCTGGTTGTAGGCTTGCTACAGTATCAGCGCCCTCATTACTATCAACCGATTGCGCCTTCACCTGGCTGGCCACCTGTGCCTCATTGCTAATCACCGGCAGGAAGATTGTAGAGACCGTTTGCATAGGTTCATCCACCTCATCCAGCGCTGTTGGACTCAGGCGAAGGGCTGGTGCACTCGGGTCCACAATGACACCATTCGCTGTCAAGTCTGCATCACCGCGGCCGCCATCAACAAAGTGGAGGACAATGCGGTCGGCAAGCAGTTCTGCGCCCGTGGTGCCGTCATAGAGGAACTCGTACCAGTGAGGGGCAGTGTTGTCGACTGTTGGACCATACTTGTAGTAGCTGTTGATGGCCGCCATATCTGCCGGATAGATGGTGACTGCAATCGCGCCGCCAACAGGCACACTCTGCACGCCGAAGTCCAGATGACCGATAGGGAAGGTCACCCCGTTTGGTGCAGCGGCCGGTGCATTAGCACTGACGCTGACGTTGACCAACTCGGTGCCGTCGGGGGCTGCCAAGGTCACATACTCACCGGAAATACCGCTAGCTGCTGGCAGCGAGGTGACATGGGCTTGCCGGCTGTCCGGCGTGCCGTCGTTGTTACCATCACCGTTGTTGGGCGCACCATCTTCGATGGCGTCTGCCACGTTGTCAGCGTCCAGGTCGGCGATGGGAATGTCTGCTGCCGCCGAGTTGCCTGGTGTGGCCAGCATTAAAATCTCATCATCCGTGAAGGGCCGGTTGAAGAGTACAACTTCATCCATCACACCGTTGAAGATGCTATTTAGCCCTTCGTTGAAGCCAATCAACAGGCTGCCATTGTTAGGTCTGATTTCTGTACGGTCCTGAATCTCTAGTTGGCCGTCTAGATAAATGCGAACATCGGGGATATCGTAGACGACTACCACATGATGCCATTGGCCCGCAGTTACGCCATTTTGCGATTCAAACGACCGACCACCCATGTCGGTACGAATTTTGCCCGTAGAGGGTTGAACCATCAGCCAGCCAAACGAACCGCCTGGTTGGAAGATATGCTGAGGCGTCTCAAACGCAGTTAGGCTAGGAATCTTGACCCAAGCACTTGCCGTAAATACATTCCCAAGCATGCCGGCTGCATTTGGAATACCGATATAGCCCTGCTGGTTGCCAAAGTTGATGGCTGTGCCATACTCGCCAGTCTCACCGCTGATTGGGCACCCTTCGGCAATGGCCACACAGTCAGCCATCAGATCCGGATGCCCAAAGGCGGCAAACTCAGAGACGTAGTTCTGCGGTGGTTCGCCCACATCGTCTAGCGGCAGGTAGAGCAGCGGATTGCTCGGTGTAACATTGATGGTTACCGTTGCGTCTCCTATATCATCCCCATTGCTAGCTCGATAGGTGAAGCTATCATTCCCTGCAAAAGTAGGATCAGTAGGTTTGTAGACAAATGAGCCATCTGAACCGAGCGTTAGGCTACCGTGGGCTGGTTCATTGACGACGGCCGACGAGGTGAGTGAGTTTCCATCGATGTCGTAATCGTTACTTAGCACGCCAGGTGCGGCAACATCTAGTATCCACTTTCCTTTATTTGCGTAGGTATCTGGCCGTGTCAAAACCGAGTTAACAGACTCGGCGCTTCCCGTTGTGCAGTTCCCCGCAGCATCGCAAATCGTTACAGATTCAGTGATGGCCTCCACTTGACTAAGGGTACATGAGATAGATAGTTCGTAGAGCACCCCGGTTAGTATGGTATTGTTATTCGTATAGATTTTGCGAACCCATTCTGCACTGCCGCATGGATGGACCAGCGTCTCCGTATCGAGCATCATATCTGTCGCCGTGAAGCTATAGGTTAGATTGCCATTGCTAATGTCGCTCGTTGTAACGGCAATCTCTGGGGCCACACGGTCGATGCGACCACGCCAGATTGTGCTGCCCAGTTCCACATTCCCGCTGCTATCGCTGCTGCGTATGTCGAGCTTATAGTAGCCTTCGAGGGTGTTATCATCCTCCGTAAAGGACCAATCGGTTATGGTGCTATTGGCGCTGCCCAAAGTCGCTGGCGTCCAGTCAATGGCCGTGGCTGGCGTCGTGTTGTTGCCATCGTCAAACTTTGTCAGTCTGGCCTCAACGCTGGTGATGGTGCTCAGCGGTTGGCGGGCGGCGGCATAGATCTGCGATTCGAGCAGGCTGCGGCGGTAGATGGCTACCTCATCGATGCTGCCCTTGAACTTGGGATTGAAGCTCTTATGCGAGCCGATAAGCATGTTGCCATCGCTTGCTTCGAGAGTACGCTCTTGGCTGCTTTCCAACTGTCCATTCAGGTAAAGGCTTAGTGTCTTGCCATCGTAGGTGACGGCTGCATGGTGCCATTGCCCAGTGCTGACCGTCGATGAGCCAGGAAGCCTGCTGCCACCGAGGAACGTGGCTAGCTTACCATTTGCAGCCACGTAGAGCCATGAACGGCCTGTATTACCGCTACCATCTTCTTGCTGGAGGATATAGCGAGTTGTCGCCAAATCAGCAACATTGAACCAGGCCATGGCCGAGAAGGCACCATCGACCGGGTTATGCAGATGGGGTACGGAGACGTAGTCATCTACGCCGTCGAAGCTCAGCGCCTGCCCGTAGGGGCTGCTGCCCGCTGCTGGGCTTGGGCAATTAACGCAACTGGCGACCAGGCTATTGCCGCTGGCGTCCTGGATCGAGGCCGTCACGTCGTCGTCTTCAAAGTGATAGAAGGCTGTGGCACCGGGCCAATCGGCACCGCTGGTGACAAGACCGCCCACGCTCAAGGTGCCGCTGATGGCCGATGGCGTCATGCCCACAGTATCGGCTGTGTCGGTCATTTCGTTGATACGCAGTGAGGTGTTAAAGGGTAAACCATCCACGCTGCCCACCATATACTTGACGCTAGGTGCTCGTTCGTCTAGCTGGAAGCTACCGATCTGGGTGTCGGCGGCAATGCGGTTGCCAAGTTTGTCTACAGCCACGGCTTCCACAGTATAGTCGCCAAAGGCTGGAACTGTTAAGAACTCGAAGTCCACTTGCCAAGTACCGTTTGTCTCATTGACAGTGGCACGTTGGGAACCGTTGCCAACCACATCGCCAGCCGCGTCTTTGACCACGATGGCGACTTCTGTGGCCGAGACGCCGCTACCAGCCTGGCCTGTGCCGCTAATATTCGGATCGCTGATCGTACCAGAGAGGGGCAGGATCCAGCGCAGTTCTGCGCCATCGGGCCGAGAGGCGTTTAGCAACGCGTTGTTGAAGGCACTGTCTAGCGTCATGACCGGTGGTGTAGTGTCCACATAGATGGTATTTGTGCTGGCATTCGTAGTACGGTTACCAACCGCGTCAACCGCACGGAACTGCATCTGGTAGGCACCTTCGCCATCGGGGCGGAAGAGCGCACACCAGTGGCCGTCTGCCGCAGCATCGATACAGGCAGGTGCATCACGCCAAGTGGTATTAGCATCGCTCGGTCCCTTTTGGCCCACCTCTACTCGAACCACAGGCGAGGTCGAGTCAATCGCCTCAACCTGGAGCAGAGCATCGCTTGGTGCCGATTCGAGCGAGAGCCAGGTGGTGTAGTCGGCACGATAGGTAGCCGCCGACTTGAGGGCAACGCTTGGGGCATCGGCATCAACAGTGATGCGTGCATCGCTAACTTCGCGATAGGTGCGGAACTGCCAGTTAAAGGCCGATTCTACCTCTTCGTTCGTCAGTTCACGGTTGTAGACAACCAACTCGTCAATCGCTCCGTTGAAGAATTCGCCAATTTCACCGTTGTTGCGGGTCAATGCGCCAACCAGAATCGCTTCAGGCGTGCTGTCAACTGTCTGGATGGCACCGACACTGCTGAATGCACCGCTCACTGCACCGTTGATGTAGAATTGCGTTCCATTGTCTTTGTGGTAGGTTACAGCGACGTGTTGCCACAAATCAGGGGTAATGGAGACAAGTGTATCGTCGATATCATTGACGCCAAAGAGGGTAAAGCGAAGCTTGTTACCATTGAGGCCAAAGCTCATGCCACGTGCGCCAGCTCTGCCGGTGCTGATAAAGCTTTGGCGTCCGGTCAGGCTTTCTGGCTTTACCCAGGCCATCACGGTAACGGCGTCGTCGATCTGGTTGAGCGAGTCTACACCTTCAAGCGTGATGTAGTTTTGAGTACCGAAGTTGGCAGCGTTGTCTAAGCGCCCGTCGATACCTAAGCCGAGATTTTCAGTAGGAATCCCCACGCCACCAAATTCGCTGGCAACCGATGTGGCGTTTTCGTCTTCATCCAACGGCAGGTAGAGCAGCGCTCGTGATGCCTCATAATGTTCCGCTGCTTGGGCTGCGCTCATGGCCGTACTATATAAGCGGACTTCGTCCAAGTGGCCTTTGAGCAGGTGGGCAAGGTTTTTCTGCACACCAATGGTGGCCTGTCCCGCACCGATGGATGTGATCTCGCTGCTTGCCACTGTCTGCTGACCAGCTTCTGAACCGTTGACGTAGACCGTCATGCGCCAGTCAGATGGTTTGTCGATAACGACGGTGAGATGGCTCCATTCGTTGCTGCCAAGGTTATAGGGTACGTATAGGGTCTGATTGCGGCCATGAAGTTTGGCCCCATCTACGTCGACTTCCAGCCCATTCCAGCCGATAAAGTCACCCCGGCTACGGTTGCCCATCTCGCGGATGTCCAGGATCGTGCCCCGTTCGGCCTTCACCCAGGCGCTAAAGGTAAGCGTGGTGGGTTGGTTGCTGGTGGGGACGATGTCGTCAAGGTGGAAGGCATCGTTAACGCCATCGAAGAAGGCCGAGCGATCCACCGGACCCATGTAGCCACCAGTGGGACAATTGACGATACAATTACCGTCTGGTGTGTTGGCCAGATCGACCATCTGGATCGCGTTGACGTTATGATTCAAAGGCAGGTAGAGCATCAAGTCGGCGTCAGTTGTAATGGCGTCGCTCGATACATTGCCATCGAGGGTGGCATCGACCTGCTGCCATAGCTGCTGTACTTGGCTGGCTGCTTCGTCGTCCAGCGTTGCTGTGCCGCTGACCACCAGGCTGCTGCCCGCGTCTAGCGTAAAGGTTTGGACTGTGCGATCGATCTCAGAGAAGGGATAGGTCCCACCCATCAAGACTTGGGCACCGACCTCGCTAACAACGGCGTTGGGGATGATCATGAACTCATCCAGGCTGCCGTTAAAGTGTTGTCCATCCCAGCGTTGACCAACGTACAATGGTCCAGAACCTTGATAGTTGGCTGCAGCGGTGTCTTTTGCAACCTCCACACCGTCACGGAAAATACGTCGAGTCTTTGTTGCTGCGTCGTAGCTACAGGCCCAGTGATGCCAATCGCTATCCGTGTAGGCTGCGGTATTTAGACCAGTTCCAAAGAATGCACATGTCATTGCATTGTCAGACCGGAAACCGAAGTGAAGCCCTTGATACCTTGCGGATCTACCCTGACCGACAATATAGTCCGATTGACCAGTTGTGCTGCGTTTGGCCCAAGTCGCAATGGTAAACGAGCGGTTGTCCAGCTCAATACCGTCCAGGGTGAGATAATCACTATCATCGAAATTTAGTGCCTCACCGAACTTGGCATCGGTCGTTGTTTGGGGACAGGATGCACTTGTTTCACAGCGGGCTGCTGTGCTGTTGACGCTATTGCGGACACCTGTTAGCGACTTGTTACCAAGGTCCTCAAACTTTAGAAGCAGGGTTGGTGCAACTTCACACGCTTCGTTGCCAGCACATCCACCTTCAAATATGTAGTCACCTTCGTCGCGTATCTCCTCCCAAGTGGTTCCTTCGCTCACAGAAGAGAAGAGGAAGCGAGGTGCCTCAACTGCTGACTGATAGTAGGCAAACTGAGCGATCTGTCCGTGGAAGGCACCATCGCCTGCGGCATTGTTGCCAATCAAACCAGGGCCAAAGTGAGGTACTGGAATGGGATTTAGGATGTCGCTAATAACATTACCTTCAGGCGTGCGGTCATTTTGCAAATCTTGGACCGAGTATATGTTGTATGGCCACGAAATCCTGAACGCTCCAGCTTCAGTAGGCCAGTCACTGGTACTTGTCGTAATCAGAATGTGGCGCCACTCGCCTTCTACAAATTTAATTTGATCTATATCTTGGGTATTATCTGGAATTGTATCTGTCACTTGGAAATCAACTAGAATTTGGTCATCAATGCCATTGTCATAATGAACAAAGCCATTTGCATCAATGTACAGACTGTATCCCGTACCTGGTTCACTATAGAGTAGATATGACTTTTCGTTTGCTGCAGGAAGAGACTCTAAACGAACCCACATACCTATCACAACTCTTGGTCCGATGGCTAGCTGGGGAATCGTAATAACGTCATCTTCACCGTCAAAACTCATCAGCTGTCCGGTCCAATTCAGCTTTCCTGCTGAACCATACTGTAAATTTTTGCCTACTGGTGGCTGCACATCATCATCAGCAGGAACTGGACAGGTATCAATCCCACAGGTAGCAGCAAAGGTGTCATTCGTGCTGTTGACAAAGGTGGTGATGACCTCTGTGGCGTCCATGTGCAGTACCACGTTGGGCGCTTCGACCAGCGGATCGTAGTTGTTCAGCTCGTTGACCAGAATGCCCGAGGCACCAGTACTTGCCGTGTTGGTTAAGGTGACGCTGTAGTCGACAGCAGCACCTGCCCGCACAATGCGGTCATCCAGATTGTAGCCACCGCGGGCCAAGCCCACAATCTCGTCATCGGAGAGAACGTCGCCATAGATAGCCACTTCATCGAGCAACCCTTTGAAGCTCTGCCCTATGTCAACAGGACCAGAACTGTTGTAAACGCTGTTGGCTGGCTCGTTGTCTACTTGGCTGCCGTCGCGGAAGATCTTGAGCGTAGTGCCATCATGGGTACACGCCCAGTGATGCCAAGTACCAACCGAAGGCACCGGTGCATCAACCGTTGTGTTCGGAATCTTGCAAAGGAAGGTGCCGTCGTTGGCAAAACCAAATTGCAAGGCGCCGGCAGCGTGGTTGATGATGTAGCTGCTGCTATTGCCCGCCTCTGGCTTAGCCCAGGCCGAAAGGGTAAAGGAGCGGTCGGCGAGCGCTTTCGCCAAGGTTGCGGTCAGGCTGTCGCCGCCGTCAAAGTCGAGTGCATTGCCATAGCGCCCCTCTTGACCAGCCGTGGGGCAGCTTGTCGTATTGGTGCAAGCTGCAGTGCTGCCTTGGCCGCTGCGGTCGACAAACGCGGCCGCGTCTTTTGCTTCGTCCATGGTCCAGATGGCCAGGGGGGCAGCCGACTCGTTGACATCAAATTCGCTGATCTCCACCAGAGTCTGCACAACGGCTGGATCGTCTTTGACACCAGGGTGGAAGCTGACCAAGGATTCCTGCAGGTCAGTCAACAGGTCGCCGTCGGTATCTCGAACCAGCGGGTCAGACCAAACCTTAGTCTGGAGATTGTTTGCCACATCGTAGGTATAGAGCCAGCCCTCAACTTCTTCGGAATCGGAGAGGCCGTCGCCGTCGGTATCGCTTTTGTTTGGGTTGGTATTGTGGCGAAGTTCCTCACCATCCTTCAGACCATCGCCATCGGTATCGTCACTCTCCAGATCCAGATTGGCATCCAGCTCAAAGGCATCAGTCAGGCCATCATCGTCCATATCCGGGTCGGTGTCATCAGGATCTTCACCGCCATCTTCAATACTTAAACGCCCATCCTGATCCAAATCCTTTTGATTGGGCCAAGCAATCTCACCATCAGCGGCCCAAGTACCGGCCACAAATTCGGCCACGGTGGCGGGCAAGATGTCGTAGCTCTGTTCAGCCGTTAGCGGGATGGCACTCCAACCCGGCTCGTCATCTGGATCGCTCTCTTCTTTGGTACCGTAGAATTCACAGTCGGTTCGGACGCCAAAGAGCCAGGTATCACAAAGTTCAAAGGGGACGCTAAAGGATTCACCAATGTAGAGATTTTCGGCGACATTGCGGTTGATGCCAGGGTACGAGGATAGATCCACGGTTGTTGTCACAAAGGCATTCATCTGTATCCCGTAAATGGGCGTTGTAAATGTCCGCGTCAAACCAGTGTAATAATCCGTATACACAAATTCTTTGGAGCCTATTTCGCCCAAGACGTTGTAGCACGAGCCAATGTGAGCCACGTCACATGGCGGTAAGACGCCAATGGTTAGGTCTTGATAGGGGTCGTTTGTGTTGGTCTGCAACGTATAGCGGAAGTTGGCTTGACGAGCGTCAATTGCTTGCGTGTCATTGTCATACGTATGGAGGGTGTTGGTCACCGCGATTGTATAGTTAAGATAGTTGTCGGTGACAAAGCCTCGGCGTGGATATTCGAGGCTAATATCGTCAAAATTGATGCTCAAGCGCTCCTCAGAATCCATGTTGACAATAACATCATTGACTTCGGTAAGCGCTTCGGCCACCCACTCGGTAAAGGCTGAGATTGGGCCTGTACAAGCATCGTCCCCTCGTACTTCGCTATCTATGCCGCAAATTGCTTCCCAAATGCCCAGGATGGCCAGCGCAACCAGAACGACCAGCGCAATAACGGCACCAACCACACCAGTTGTGGCAACCGCAATGGCCACCAGGGCAATCAGCGTGAAGACGACGGTGACGATGGAGGCCGCCGCGGTAAAGGCCGTTGCCATACGCTTGGCAAACGAGGCCGATTTGTCCACATAGTTAATCAGGTAGACAGTCCAGAGCACGGCCAAGGTGATGACGGCGATGACCACGGTAAGAACCGCCGAGCCGGCAGCGCTGTTGGCAATGCTGGTTAATGTTTTGGTAAATGTGGCCCCCTGTTGTAGGGTTTTGAGCACGGCAAAGGCGCGTACTATGCTGGCCAAATCGATGATGTTGGACGCAATTTCGACGGAGTTGATGACAACCCCAGCCGCAGCCGCACACTCTTCGCACGCCATCTGCAAGGTAAAGGCGGTAATTGTGGCAACGGCCATGGCCGCACCAACGTATCCAGCGGTTTTGGCCATGCCGTTGACCGAACCCTTCATCTTCACTCTAAAGTCAAAGTCGACATCGTCGACGCTGCTCACAAGCGGATTGCGCTCGGCACCAAAGGAATCGCCAAAGGTCTTCCAGAACTTGCCTTCGTTGATGAATTCCATGGTCACGCCGATATCGTTATTGGCCGAGACAAGGCGTAGATCTAGTCCTTTTTTCTTGTTGATGGCCGCCTTGGCGAATGAGGTGGCAAATTCTTCCATGACACCTTCGGCAAAGGCAATATTGGCACCGGTTGTGGGTAGGCCAATGGACCAGCGGTCGCTGAAGTTAACGGCCGTAGCCGCTTGGGCCGCAACGGTTGTGTTACCAGTTTGGTAGGAGACAATGCCGCTCACACCTCTGTGAACCGTGGCATAGAAAATCTGAAAGATCGTGCGCTTGCCCAGCGCGGCAGCGGCGTAGTCATCCTCATTGTCAAGGCCGTCTTCGCTTCCGACGGAGGTAAAGTATTCCTCATTGCTCTGCAGCTGCGCATCCAGTTCACCGAGGTACGTCTCCAGCGCTCGAGCCTGCCACTGGTTGTCGGCAAAGTGGTAGGTCCCCCAGTTAAAACCAGCGGTCGTCACCTTGTCGTAGTCACTCATCTTAAAGACAGGCGATGCGCCTGTCGAGGCTTGAGGCTCATCAAGCCCTGCTGCACGCTCTGTATATTCATAGGCGAACAAGAGGGTGGGCCACTTGTCGGCATGGTTTGCCTGGAACTTGTTGACGAGGACGTTCTTGGCATCGGTCATGGCTATCTCATTCAGGTAATCTTTATGAGGATAGCTTAGCGGTGTTTCGATTACCAGCGCAGAGCCATCTGGTGCATTGGCTGTCCACGTATTGATGGCAGAACTCATGGTTGCTACCGTAACATCACGGAAAGAGTCCGGGCTACAGGTACCGTTGGCTGCGCTCACCAGATTACAGTCGAGGCCATTGACAAAGCTCTCTGAGAGGTTCCAGGCCAAGTTGTATAGCTCTTCAGGGTAGTTCACGTTCACATTCTCATCGACAGCTGGATCTTCGTAGATGATGGTTGCATCGAGGCCATGTTGTTCGCTGATGTTCAGGCCAGTTAACTGCCAATCCTCGTAGTAGTTATGGACAACCGAGTATTGGTCTCGAAGGCGTTCATCGTCGTCACAGCCAGGGTTGTCCGCAGGGCAGGGGTCGGTCAACATCTGCACAAGCCAGACCAAGCGATACTCGTGGGCTGTACCCCAGTTGGCAATGTTGCCCGTACCTTGGCTTGGTTGGTAGAGCATCTTGGCGGCATAGCCAGCGGTAGCGTCGCCGTCGCTGTTGTTAAAGGGCATCAGCGGTGCGTACGCAACCAGATCGCCAGTGGGCTGGTTATTGCTGTCCATAATATCGTGGACCATGACACCATAGCCGCTCAAGGCATCGCTATCTAGCCATGTGCCAACCGTAATGCCTTCGCTACGGGCGATGGGGGCCGTATCGAGAACAGGTAGATTGCCGAAATGGCCAGATTCGCCAGGAATGGAGATCTCCAACATGGGGAGCAGGCGCATATCACCATTGGCTGCGTTGGGCGCGGTGCTGGTGTAAACGGACGTTGACTGCCAAGTGGTGTTGGAGATACGCTGGATTTGACCCGCGCGATCTTCGCTGGGCCAATCGAGGACGTGGCCAAAGTAGTTGAGCTCCTCTGCATTCTCAGGGCGCATTTCCAATGTCACCAAGACAGGCTGGTCGGTGGCTAGTTTTGTAATAGAGACTTCGAGAGGGTTCTCTTCGGTGTACCCCGTGTAGACGTTGAAGGCAGAGCTGTCGACGGAGTCGTATACACCATCGCCATCGTTGTCAGCATCAAAGACATCGGGCGTGTCGTCGCCATCGGTATCCCTACAGTTGCCCAATTGGGTGGGATTGGCTGGATCAAATTCGGGATTGGCCTCGGACCATTCAAAGCATTCAATGCCGTCAATCACGCCATCTTTGTTGCTATCCGGTTCGGTTGGGTCTAGATACCACGTGGTTCCACCGAGCGAAAAGCCAGCAACTTCCAAGTCATCTCGAATGCCATCGCCATCGCTGTCCTGTTGGGTGGGTGCCGTACCTAGCAACTTGACTTCTTGATAATCGGTGAGGCCATCGCCGTCGCGGTCGGTATATGGGTCGCTATCGCAAACGTCATTTTCGTCCGCGTCAACACAGGTAAGCCACTGGATTTCCTCAACATCAAGCAAGCCGTCGCCGTCGGTGTCTGTTGTATTTATCTGTGCGGCTGCTTGTATAGAAGTGGCCGAAACACCGGCTTGGCTGCTGTATGCATCAAGCTGGTTTGTTGCACGAAGTGGATCCACCTTGGGATCGAATTGGGTGGTTTCCAGCGATTCCAGGGCCTTCTGCATTGCTGTGGCCTCGGTCTGTGCCGCCTCGTGGCTGGCTGCCTTGGCTTCTCGTGCAGCACCGAAGGCATCAATTCGCTCTGCGTTGAGTAGGGGGCTAGCAACGATGGAGAGAATTAGGAAGCAGGCCAGAACAGTACGAAACTCACGGGTACGCCAATACCGGATAGTCACCAGGGTCAACAGCAGGAGAAAGAGGGTAAAGCCCATGCTCAATAAGAGCGTGCGCTGGAAGGCTGGCGTCTGTAGGGAGCTAAGTACGTTGGTGAGCCAGCTACCCGGCTCGCTCCAGAGTGAAGCTGTGGTTGCGTTCAGGCGGCTATGGTCGTAGCCAAAGAAGTCGGTGGTGATCTGGGCTTCAACCAACTCACCGCTCTCCTGTGGTCCATAGTCGATATCGATCTTCAGGCGTGCGGGCAAACCAGCCTCATCCAGCCAAATCTCACCATTACCGGTGGCTTGGGCATAGACTGCGGGAATATCTAGCTGGATGCCGTTAGGCAGTTCACCCTTTTGACGCATGTTCTCGGCTGTTTCCAGCACAATGTAGCGACCAAACGCCTGGCCATCAAAGTCAAAGGTATAGCGATGGAAGACGAGTTCGATGTCGGCATTCGGAAATGCTCGTATATCGGGGCCTGCATCTTGGATGTTGCGCATGCCATTCAAAAAGGCCAACGGATCGCCATTCGGCGCAAAGGTGCCAGATACATCCTGCACTTCTTCCCATTCGCCCTGCCCTTGTCGGCTCCACGTCTTCTCCCCGTCGCTGCGCACGTCAATGGCTGTGTCTGGGTTGAAGCTGCCATCGAGCCAAAAGGTAAAGGATAATTCGTCAGCTAGGTTGTCAAATTGTCCCTGAGCGGCTAGGTTATCTTTCTTCGGCGGCTGCCCAATGTTGGCAAGGGCCGGTGCCGGATAGGTAATCTGTTGGGCTGTACTACGATAGTCGTAGCGACCAATGTCGCCAGCTTTGGTCCAAGCTTGGACGAGCTGCTGATAGGGTGAAATTGCCGCAGCAATCTGCGTTGGCAGGTTGAACGCGCTGGCAATGAGCACGAGGATCAATGCCATGAGCGCAAAGATGGGTATGTTGCTCTGTTTATCACGGTCTCTTGCTTGTCTATTGGTTCGGATCTGCTTCATTTGTCCTTATCTCCGTTTTTGTCAGTATTAGTAGTTCACGAAAGTTACCTGATAGTGCGGAATTAGCATTCTCTAACGCGGCATTCCCTCGGGAAAACCGGCGTAAGAGAACGCCTCCTCCTCCAAAATAGTGAACTACTGAGTATGGCGGAAGATTATTTGTTGACTGTTTATTTTGATTTGTAGATGGTTGAAGTGGGTTCGTCCTGTTCTATTCAGTGCTATACCGAATAACCCTGCCTTAAAGGAGCATGGCAATAAATAACAGGGCAAGTACAATGAGGAAGATGGGGATTTGTTCTGTTCTGTTTATGTTGCTTTCCATAGTGCAGTCCTTTGTCTATCAATATTTACAATGTATTTTGTATCCAGCATGGTTGTTACTGCGTTTTAGGCTTTTCCAAAAATTAAAATACCTATTTCTATCGGAAAGGCCTTACCCTAGATGTACGCATATAAGTGTACGCAAAAAACACATCCAAATCGTTGCGTTGAGCAGCCGTAATCGCATCCATATCGCATCCACTAATCGCATCCACTAATAGAACTATGGAAATATGATGGCTCCTGGTTTGGTCGCAACTGGTAGTCAACATATAATTCAGTCGATGTGTATCTATCCCCCTTGACTAACTATTCGACAAAACCCATGACGAACTACACGCTGAAACTATTCGGTTCGTTCGAGGTCCGTTTTGATGACTTGCTCGTAGCCCAGTTCCGCTCGGACAAGGCCCGGGCACTGCTCGCCTATCTAGCCCTCGAACCTCAACAGCACGCCCGAACATCTTTAGCGGCCTTGCTCTGGCCCAACATTGGCGAAAAATATGCCAAGATTAACCTGCGCAATACCTTGCATCGATTGAGGCAAGCATTGGATAGGGCTGCGCCGGGGGCGGCAGACCAACTACTCACCGTCACGCGCACGTCAATCCAGTTCAACATCGATAGTGCATACGTGGATGTCAATCACTTCCTTACCCTGCTCACGGCGAAAGATGATTTGACCTTGCGCAATCAATTGAATGAAGCAGCCATGCTCTATGAAGGTGAACTGCTTGCTGGATTCGGCATAGCTGATGCGCCAGCTTTTGAGGAGTGGCTTTTGCTGCGCCGCGAGATGCTGCAACAGCGGGCATTGATGGCCTTTCGCTCCCTTGCGGACAGTTATGAAACCGTGGGCAACTACGAGCAAGCCTATGATTTGGCCAAGCGTAGACTTTCTTTAGCCCCGTATGTTGAAGATTCATATCGTCAATTGATGCGTTTGCTGGCCAAGAGTGGTCAACCGGAACGCTCTCTACAGCTCTTGGAGGAGATGCGCACCCTCTTTCGGACAGAGTTAGATGCTGAACCATCTGAGCAAACGATTACCCTCGCCAACGAGATTGTATCCGGCGGCTACGACAAGGTAACAGGATGGCCAGATGAGAAGGCGACAAGATGGCAAGATGACAAAATGAGTGGCTCATCTAGCCATTCATCCGCGAATGTCGTAATCGGGGACGCCTCCTCATCCCCTCACCCAGTCACCCAGTCACCTCCACTCGATCTGCGCGACGTCCCCGATCTCGGCCCCTTCTTTGGCCGCATTACGGAACGACAACAGATTGCTCAATGGCTACTGGTTGACCGCTGCCGCATCGTGGCCATTCTGGGCATCGGTGGCATGGGCAAGACGTCGTTAGCCGCGCAGTCGATTCGCGAGCTTGCCGTAGAAGCGAAGGGACAGTTTGATGCAGTACTCTGGCGTTCGTTGCTCAATGCGCCACCGTTGGCCGAATTGCTGCCGCCACTGCTCCAAACCCTCTCTAATCAGCAACTGTCCACACTGCCAGAGAACTTGGACGATCAGTTGCGTCTGCTGCTGGGCTACTTGCGCACGAAGCGAGTGCTGCTAGTGCTGGACAATATGGAAAGCATTCTAGAACCAGAACGCGCCGGGGCCTACCGTGCTGGCTATGAACAGTACAGCCAACTCATCCAGCAGATGGCCACGCTGGAGCACCAGAGCCATTTGCTACTGACCAGTCGCGAGCGTCCCAGCGGTTATGAGCGCCTGGAACGGGATAGCAGCTTGGTTCAATCATTGCAGCTTGCTGGCTTGGATGATGTGGCAGGACATGAACTGCTAAACCAACGTGGCTTATACAGCACAAGCGCAGAGGAGGCCATGCTTGTCGAGCGCTATTCGGGCAATCCGCTGGCGCTGAAGATAGTGGCCGATACGGTCGATGAGCTGTATGCAGGTGATCTCAACGAGTTTCTGGCAGATGACAGCACAATCTTTGATGGCATTCGACTTGTACTCGACCAGCACTTTGCCCGTTTGACAGACTTGGAACAGCAGATTCTTTTCTGGCTAGCCGTTGAGCGTGAGCCTTGCTCGTCGCAGATGCTGCGCCAGAACATGCTGCATCCACCCAGAAACCGCATTCTCCTAGAAGCGTTGCGGAGTTTGCAGCGTCGATCTTTGGTAGATGTACAGGCAAGTAACTTCACATTACAAAATGTGGTAACCGAATATGTGACCGAACGTCTAATCGAAGCAGCAATAGAGGAGGTAGAGACGGGCAAGTTGGATAGGCTGCTACACCAGGCGCTATTTGTTGCCCAAGCAAAAGAATATATTCGCCAAAGCCAAGCGCGTCTTATTCTGAACCCCATTGGCGAACACTTGGTCGGTAAGCATGGTTCTGAGAAAGTACAAATGAGAATAAAACAGATTCTTGTGGACTTGCGTATAAAGATGCCCCAAACAAAGCACTACGCAGGCGGGAATCTGCTGAACCTGCTGCTGACAATCGGAGCAGATCTGACGGGGCATGACTTTTCGCACTTGCCGATCTGGCAAGTAAACTTGCAAAACGTCATGCTGCAAAACGTGAACTTTCTTGGGGCAGATTTTACCAATACGCTCTTCGTGGATAACTTTGACGCACTCCTTTCGCTAGCCATGCACCCAAGTAAAGCGCTGTTGGCGTCTAGCGCAGTGGGCGATGCGCTCATTCGATTGTGGTCGCTAATCGATGGTCATCTTATTGCTACGTTAGCTGGCCACGACCAAGTCTGTTCAAGTCTGGCCTTTCATCCAGAGGGGCACTTGCTGGCCAGTGGGAGTCGAGATCAAACGATACATTTTTGGGATGTAGAGACCCATCGTTCGCTGCACACAGTCCATACACCTCACGGCAACATATTGCAGATAGTATTCAGCCCCGATGGCACATTGCTGGCCAGTAGTTGCAACACACAGCTTGTCTGCCTTTGGTCGGTGCCCACGGGCAAACTACTAACGACGCTACCACCTCACGGCCAAATTGTAGAGGGGCTTGCCTTCCATCCCAACGGCAAAATGCTCGCAACATCGAATCAAAAAAATATCTCTTTTTGGAACGTGGAGCGTCTCTACACTGACAATCTTCATACGGAAAAAGCTGGCGTGCGACAATCTATCTCAGAGGCTACTTCATCTGACTCAGACTATGATTCGGCTGACCTATCTGCTGACCTAATCGCATCGTTACAGGGCGATGATCAAAACGTAATTCACTTAGACTTTAGTCCTGATGGATCCTTGCTGGCAAGTGGGTCAATTGATACCACCGTATCGCTGTGGGAGGTTGAAACACTTGAGCGGCTTCATCACCTCAAGGGACATCAAGACTATGTGAACGCAGTCTCATTTACGCCTGATGGTCAGTATCTTGTCAGCGCTAGCAGCGACAGTACGGTGCGTTTATGGGACGTGACGTCCGGAGAGACTGTAGATATATTACACGGTCATTCTGGCGGCATCAGGCAAACATCCGTGAGTGAGGATGGGAAAATCTTGGCCAGTGCAGGAATAGATGGGGTGATTCATGTCTGGGAGCTAGACACCCCAGGTGAGCGACGCATTATTCGTACATTCCGCGGTAGTCTGGGCAGATTAACTCAGCTATCTTTTTCGACTGAAGGGATTTTACCAGACGGCGTTCTTTTAGCTGGCAGCAGTGCTAAAGGCTGGTGCCATATATGGCATCTTGCATGGCCACCTCAATGGTACAACAATGCTGCCATACCCTACATCAATATACATGCCCAGAAAGGTTTCGTACCACATCTCTCAGAGCAGAGATGGGACAAAACTTTTCTGGAGGACTATACTCAGACTGCCGAAACTGATGACGAGCATGAGACGTCGCAAGTGTCATTGCAAATCAGCTATCAATTTGCGCTCAAGGGGCACAAAGGAGTGCTCAATAGCGTTGCCTTTCGCCCGAATACAGCGCACGTAGCCACATCGGGACGCGACCGGACGGTGCGTATTTGGGATGCTGCCAGCGGTAAGAGCCTAATCGTGCTTCATCAGCATAGAGCCAATGTATTTCGTCTAGCTTATAATCACCAAGGCACTATCCTGGCCAGCGGTGATCACCACGGAAATATCTACCTATGGCGGATTGACCATCGGGGTAATTATCAACTATGGCACACCATGCGTGCGAGTGAGCAGATAGTGCTTTCACTTGAGTTTAGTCCAGATGGACAGATACTAGCTTCTAGTACGGCCGACCTTACTGTGCAGCTTTGGGACGTAGAGAGAGGGACCTGTCTGCAAGTTGTCGACACGCTCAGCGAATCTGCCCGCGCGGTGACTTTTGACCCACAAGGAGAACGGTTGGTTGCTGCACTAGCAAATGGTGAAATCCTGGTGTGGACGTTGGCAGATGGCAAGTTGGGCCCTCTCAAACAAACCTTCCACCATGACCAAGCGCCTATCAACGCCGTTGCGTTTGACGATTCAGGGTGGCTTTTGGTTAGTGGGGGTATGCACCCAAAGCTGCGTATCTGGGACACAATTAGTGGGCAAGAACTTCCAGCCCTAGAAGGTCTGATCTCGCAGGCCGTTTCTATAGCCTATTGGCCAAGCAACAACATCATCGCTGTCGCTGGAGATGAAGGAATCATTCAACTATGTGATATTGCCTCTGGTACGTTACTGCACACTCTAGAAGTGCAAGGGCCCTACGCAGGCATGAACATCACCGGCGTCACCGGCATTAGCGACGCCCAGCGAGAGGCGCTTAAGGCATTAGGTGCGGTAGAAAAATAGCCATTACCTTCAACCAAGATCGATGACAGTCCGTTCTGGGACAATGCCGAGTTGGCCAGTGCGGAAATAAAGTTGGGTTAGGCCATTCCACAGAATAAAATACCCGTTTAGTAGGCACGCCCTCGTGCGGAGTGCATCGGCACGAGGGCGTGCTAACTGAGCAGATTATGGGTAATTATTTTTGTGGTATAGCCTTACTCGGTTCATGTTAATCCATTGATATAAGCCACTGCTTCGTCGATGGTTTGAATTTGTCCAACATCAGAGTCCCGAATTTGCACCGTGAATCGCTGCCCAAGCGCTACAATGATCTCGGCTATGTCGAGGGAATCCGCCCCTAGATCATTGCGCCAGTGTGCATTAGGAGCTAAGTCGTCTTCATCTATATTCAACGTGTCAACAAGTAGTCTGAATATTTCCTGCTGTATGGTATTGGGGTTGCTGTATAGGTTGCTCTCAACCATAATCTTTTCCTCCAAAAGTGAAATTCGATGAAATCAACATCATGCGTAAACACGTTGCACTTCGAATGACAATGGCAGGCGCTGCAGACCACGAATCGTCAAAGAGGGCCGCCAGTCAGGCTGTTCTGTTTGCAAAGTCAGGTTCGGCAACCGGCGCATCATCGTAGCAATCGCAATCTGCATCTCTAACATGGCCAATGGAGCGCCCAAGCAATAGTGAATCCCGTGTCCAAAACTCAGCGGCTGGTTTGATTGTCGATGGATATCGAGTTGGTCGGGGTCCGCGAAGCGTCGCGGATCGCGATTGGCCGCAATCACGGCACCCATTGTTTTCTGTCCAGCAAGAATAGTGTGGTCACCCATCTGCACATCTTCCAAAGCAATCCGAAAGAGTGCCTGAACCGAGGTGCTGTAGCGGAGCAATTCCGTAACAGTCGAAGTGAGCAAACTGGGATCGTCATTGAGTTGCTTCATCTGGGTCGGATGCTGTAGTAAGGTCAAGATTCCATTGCCAATCATGTTGGCTGTAGTTTCGTGTCCAGCAAAGAGCAGAAGACCACAGGTCCCCAGCAGCTCTTCTTCTGACAGATGATCGCCTTCGGCCTCTAGCGCAATGAGTTGACTAATCAGATCATTTTGCGGATTTTTGCGTTTCTCGGCAAACAGCTCTAAGAAGTAATCTGTCATGGTAGCCACCAGTTGATTCGCGCGGGTGATATCTTCCTCTGTCGGCTTTACTTCAACGAATGAAGCTGCGTCAGCAGCATATTGCCCAAGTAGCTCCTGGTCTTTTAGCGGAATGCCTAACATGTCAGCAATCACAGCTACAGCAAGGGGATAAGCCAACATTGAGATGATCTCAATTTCGCCGCGCTCTTGAACCCGATCCAACAGGTGATCCGTAATCGCTTGAATCCGTTCACTCAGGTTTTCTACCAAACGAGGCGTGAAGGCTCGACTTACCAGCCCCCTCAGGCGTGTGTGATCGGGTGGATCGCGGAAGAGAAAGAAATTATGGCGCATCCGCTCTACGGGCAGCAGAGGTTCTCCTGGACGAGTAACAAGCCGGTGAAACTCTGGCCCGCGCCCAAAGCGTTTGTCTTGGAACATCATCTTCACATCATCGTACCGGGTTAGGAGCCACATATTGATGGTATCACTCCAATGAATTGGATCTTGATCTCGGTACGGTTGTAAGTATGCATATGGGTCAAGGTGAAATGCAGGGTTTCTTGGATTAAAAGCTTTCATAGAAAGTATCTCCTGATTTGAATTATACTGCGCTCGTTTTGAAAACGGGTGTTTTCCAAAGCTCTACCAGAGTAACCAAACACGTGTTTTCAAACGGGGCCAAGTATAGAAGTTAGGCTGTTCCAAGAAATAGAATCCCTATAAATCGGTGGAGGAAGCATTCTCTAATGCGGCTCTGACTGACGCAGGCGTTAGAGAACACCTGCTCCGCGGTACTTATTTTCTTGGAACGGCCTTAGTCGAAAAAGTGATTGTGGGTCCGGTCACTTACGCAGGTCAGAATAGATTGCAACAGAGCTTCTCGGATAAGAATTTAGCTGGTAACTGGTTCTGTCGTCGCCAGCGTCGATGTTGAGGTCGTATTGGTTGCATCAGGCCTTTGAAGCTGTCTGCTTAGCCAGATAAAGCATGGGATTAGAAGCAGATTGACTACGGCCAGCCACTGAAATAGCGTACTAAATTGAATCGTCTCAGTTAGGATGGTGGAAATCCACTCGCCTGAAACAACCCCAATGTTAGAGACCATCTGAAAGACCGCCAACATGGAGGCGGCAATGCGCAGATCGGTAATGCCCATGGAGTAGGTAATATAGGCTGTGCGCTGGAAGCCGGTGACAATCCCCAAGATGATACTTAGCAAGAGAAGGGAATTCTGGTTGGTCGTTACGCTTACCCATAAGCCGCCTACGGTTATGGAAGCAATGGTGATGAGGACGGCCTGATTGCGCCCCCATCTCTGGGAGACCCAATGCCATAGAATGGCACCAGCAATGACACCAATCCCTTTCATGGTGCCAAAGATGCCCAACATCTCTTCACTAATGCCCAAATCTCGGCTGAGATAGTAGGTAGTGAGACCATCAATTCCTTGGAAGGTAAAAAAGGCTAGAATTAAGAAAGCGATGTAGCCCAAGTACTTGGGTTGGAACATCACGCCCAAGGCACGCCAGTTGAATGCGGGGCGTTCTGTGTGCACAGTTGTATTGCGTAGCAGCGGGAGGAGGAGGAATGGCAGATAGGTAATGATGGCCAACAGCATAAAGATGGCCGCATAGCCAAACTGCTTGGCTAGATAACCTGAAAC
The DNA here is from genome assembly GCA_039028975.1 of Chloroflexota bacterium. Taxonomy (GTDB): domain Bacteria; phylum Chloroflexota; class Anaerolineae; order Caldilineales; family Caldilineaceae; genus JAHBNG01. Next base: position 48,779 of record JBCCHB010000030.1, on the reverse strand, counting down.
AAACGAGACACCGATAAAGCCTAGCCCACGGCCAACGGTGAAAATCGTGCGCACTTTGCTGTGCTCTTCTAAGCGTGCCACTTCCATGCCGTAAGCGGTGGCAGCCGTATCGGACAGCGCCAATCCAATCTGTCCCAGCAACATCAACGCAGTGAAGAAGCCAAAGTGGGCATTCGGTTCCACCCAAAATGCAATCAGCGTGAAGAATCCATAGCCACCAAGGCCAAAAATCATGTAGGACATCCGATGTCCATACCCAAAGAAGCTAAAGCGATCAATCATTAAGCCGAAGAGTACTTTTACAGCTAGCGGAGCAAATAGAAGCGCAGCAATAAAGGCAATCAACTCTACCGAGATTCCCTGCGTAGCAAGATGTGGTTTTAAGAAGTTGAGCAAGTAAGAAGCAGAGCCCCCTTGCACCACTGCCATGAGGCCGAAAAACCAAAAGATATAGCGGTTGTCACTCTGTTGTGTTTGCGGTGCTTGCGTATTCATGGTGCTGTCCTTATTGATGAGGGCTTGTCCAGCAGATAGATTGTCGTGTCTCTAGTGAAAATGCTGGTAGTAATAGTTAACGGCATTGTGATTGACTGGATATTTTTTGGCCTCGCGCCACAGCGGCGACTTGATCTGCCGAAAATAATCGACGTCACTCAGGCAAAGAATCATTGTTGTGGTCGATCCATATTCAGGGTTCTCGGCGTCTGCTTGCAGTTGTCGGAATCCTAAACGGTTGTAAAGAGGTATCGTCTGTTCGGGGCAGCTATGGAAGTTGAATTCAACGCCGTTTTTACGCCCTAATCGATAGTTGGCAATCACCATCCGGATAGGCAGCGTACTTTGTCGATACGCTTTGTCGATCATTAACTTAGTCGTGAGTGATGTGTGGCGGGGGTAAAAATGCCCCGCCTGTTTCATTTGACAGAGCGCTACGTTATAGCCAAGATCTGATTGAGCGGCGCTGTTCCCACGGATTGTCCCAACGATTCGTCCTTCATCCCAAGCTGCGAGAATAACCCCTGTTTCATCAAGCGGATCCGTCAACATTTTCCGTTGGTGATCAGCATAGTATCCAGCCCGTCCCATCTCCTCGACGTAGACCCGATAGCGGAAACGATAAACTTCTTGCAATTCAGTTGGTGTTGTTGCGGTTCTAATTTCAGTCATGATTTTGCCTCATGCCATGATTGCCTGATGGCGATTCAAGTATTGTGCAATCTCGTCAGCCAGTTGGTCGAAGGTAAGCTGAGCAAACTTCGGCGCTAATTCAGTAATCTCTAATGCTTCCTCTTCTAGCCCAAGGGCCTCCTCTAGTTCCATGACCAATTCCAAGACTTCGAAACTAGATACCAAAACATCGACAACTTTCACATTGCCAATACTTTCTACATCGATCTCAGGTTCATTCTCGACAATGTATGCTGTTATGGCCTGCATAACGGTATGGCTATTCATGACTTTCTGCCTTTCTATTCGTGAAGTCTCGCGACGTGATGTGTTAAACCAGACATATGATAAATGAAATGCATTATTGCTGTTTACAAAATGTACTATGTATGACATTGAAGCCCGCTCCCATAGTCAGTAAATTAATCGGTGCGCCCACTGGAGCATTGGCCGCAACCTCCTTGAGGATATGTACGATGCCGGCGCTGCTCATGTTAGAATATCGTTCAAAGTGATCAATAGCGGGCTTTAGGGCTGCTTTTGGCATACCTAACTTCCGGCGTAAGCGCGATAAGATAGCAATCCCGGCCGGGTGAATGGCCCAATGGGGCGTATCAAAGTACGCCTGGTTGACCTGACCCAAAGCCTTTGTTACGAAGCTTTTTACCACTTGTTCAAAGCGTTCCACATCCATTAGCTTAAAGGTGTAGTACTCTGAACTATGTCCCCAGTGGATGGTATCCAAACCACTGTCTGCAAATTGCTGATACTGGATATCGGCTAGACTCAATGCCATATCACCCTGCTCAGGATCAGACGAAATCCAGAGAGCGGCTGCCCCATCACCAAAAGTGCAATTGGCCTGCCACACGTCGATATCAGCGGTTCGACAGTTAATCAGAGTGGTGGGGAGTTCAACTGCCACCACTAATATCTGCTTACATTCAGAACCGAGTTGCTTCACAAGGTTTAGGGCTTTCATGCTGCCTGTGCAGCCAACATTGCCTAAATCTAGCAACATGGCATTTGCGTGAACAAATGGCGAAAGCCGAGCGGCGAGGCGGTAGCTGAGACCTGGCATGATGTTCCCCGTGGTAGTGGTGGCAATAATGGCATCAAAACAGATATCGGCTTCCGCTGCAACTGGGTGTAACTGTTGCGTCAATTGGTCAAGCAACTGTTCTGCTCCCTGCTCAAAAGCTGCAGCACGATCTTCAAAACTCTGTAACTCAAACAAGTTTGGCACGGTATACCGAGCACGTTGGCCCATTAGAAAATAAGAAACTTCTTTGAGTAGCTCCTCACGGCTTTGGGATGGTATCGGCAACTGCTCAATCGCTTGCTGATAATGGTCCAACAACGACTCATTTTCGATAAAGCTTCCCGTTGTTGCTGTATAAATACCATTGATAAAACGCGTCTGGTTAAGAGGGGAATTAGGTGCAAAGTTACTGGTTGCACATTTGTGTTGGCTCATCATTATTTTTTATCTACTTGATAATGTCGACTGCTACATGGACTTTCGATGCGAACCGTTAATGGTTGCCGTAGGGGTTTGGTTTGTTTGGTGTGAGCTGTGTTCAATTGTGTTGCTCTGCGTAGGTAGTGTAGTCGATGAGCGCATTCAGATCGTCGCGGATAGACGCCAGCATCGCATCCAAATCGCAATAAACGCATTCAATCGCATCCTCCAAATACAAATCGGCCTCACACAGTGTGCGAGGCCGATTGACCTGATGGGAATTATTGACTTATAGTTTCAGTAGCTCACGATTTTGAGGAGGAGGTGTTCTCTTACGCCGGTCCCTATCTGAGACGGCCGCATGAGAGAATGCTCATTCCACGGAAACGAGTCACTTTCGTGAACAACTGAGTTTAGGAACGAGAATTATATAACTTGGTCATGCGGTGGGATTATGCCCGAATGAAACGCACCAGTCATTTACGGCTTATTCCTTAATCAACGCGTCATGAGCGGGAGATAAACACTGTCGCTGTTCATCGATTGGGACGTTGCTGTTGGCGTAGCGGTGACGTCTCCTGCCGGCAGCGGAGTGGTCGTTGGCGTTGCGGCTGATGTAGAAGTAGGGGTTTGTGTAGGCGTGAAAGAAGGCATTGCGGTAGGTGTCATCATCTCCGGCGTTGTACTCCCTGTTGGCGTAATGCCCGGTGTGGCAGTAAAGGTGTCGATGGGCATCGCCGTAGCGGAAGGTGTTGCAGGTGGCATTTGCGTCAATGTCCCGGTCGGTGTGGCGGTAGCGGTACTCGTCTCCGTATTGGTTGGGGTGCTCGTCGCCGTGTCAACAATGCCATTGACCGTGATGGTTAGGGTCTTCTGATCGGAAGCGGTAGTCACGTCAGTAGTTAAATCAGAGGCGACAATCGTCAATATTTCTTCTCCGCTAAATGCATCATCGCTGCGATAGGTGACGCCTGCGCTTCCCCCTGCTCTTGGAGCCAACGTATTGTTGATCGCAACGGGGCTACCTACCAGCGTTATTTGGTCGGTTCCATTGTTGGTAATATCGTCAGCGGTTAAGCCGCCTGTCCCATCTGTGGGTACCGTAAGCGTTCCGTTCAAGACAGACAGGGTCAGAGTGATGGAGTCGCTCCCGTCGATGTCTATCACACCAATGTCGTCGATAATCAGATCGACACCCGAGTCAACAGAGCGGTTGGCTGGTGATTGGTTCAAAATAAGCGCAATCGACTCAAGTGCAATTCTGGCTGATGCAGATGTGGTATCGTCACCCCAGAAGAGGAAATTAGGGATGGCATAAGGGTTGATGGACCCAGTTGCTGCTGTATAGTCTCGCAGTTGACCACTCACAACGTTTGTACCTGCCGTCTGTACAGCATAGCCGCTATCCAACACAACCAGATCATAGTCGGTGACAGCTGCCGTGGTATCAAATGAGCCAACCTCGGCGCGGGTGAATAGCTCCAGAGCGGTTCCCCCTTCCTGTGCCCAAATCGAGTCGGGCCAGAAACCAATTTCGATACCCTGGTTGTCGCCGCTCAACGCAATGATACTAAAGCCAGCCCGGTTGTTATTTAAGTGAGTTTCTGCCTGCACTTGAACTGCTGTGCGCACAGCAAAGCCCTGGGTACGGGATATAACGATCGTATTTGACGGCGAATAGCCAGCATATTCAGTTGCCAAGAGTGACGTATCGAGAATGGTTGCACCGTTCATAAATGAATGGGCAACAGCGACGCCGGGCAACGCAGCATAGAGCATTCCCTGTTCGTCCGGCTTTGTGCCGAGCGATGCATCGTAGATGCGTTGAACCCGTCCGACAACCGGAGCGGATGCGATATTTTGTGCCTCCTTTGCCTGCTCCTGCGCGGCAAAAGCGAATTGGGTCTCTAAGTGGCCTGTCGACCAAATGTAGAACAAGGTCAGGTACAAAAATACAACTCCCGTACAGAAAAGAAGCTGGTTTAGTTTCACCATTCGATTTGGCATAGATTTATCTCTCACTCTGTTTCAATATCAGCTGACCACAACGCTGAGCGATCTGGCATTAGAGCACGCTTTCCCCACAGCCGTATACTCAATATGGAACCAAACAAACGCAACGGCCGAAATTTGTGTTATTTCGTGGGCGCAAGCGACCGTAACCAAACATATGCAATGGTGTCGCTCTGCATGCAGACATACGCTCACCTTGGCGAGGGCATCACTTCTGCCTTATAACCCGCTGTTGGCGATCATCGGCAGGAAAATCGCATTCTGTTCGTCTCCTGCCAGTGATAAACTCCCGATGTCTTCGAACTGACTATCGCCAGATTGCCCGAGAATCTCCACCGAATAGTGAATCGTCTCACCCAATCGAGAGGCGGATTCTGTCCACAAATAATCTGCTCCGTTGGATAGACCAGATTGCTGGGCCGAAATCGGCGTCTCCGTAACCTGAACGCGCTGGCCATTTGCATCTTCTCGCCAGATGTGGAACCCAATGATAGTGCTTTCGTCCGAGGTGGTCCAGTTCACCATGACTATTTCGTTGGCAAGTTGCACGCTCTTATCATTTAAGGTCATGGCTGTCGTCGCAAAGATGCTGATGTCAGCGCGACCCTGCGCACCATTGAGGCTTTCAATCTGCAGGGTTGCTTGGTTATTCGGCAATTGGGTTGTATCACGAAGAGCCGTGTAGGTAAGCGTAATCGAGAACGCCGCCCCAGGGGCAAAGCTAGTATCCAACAAGTTGCGACGATTGGTCTGCTGCCCAGCAAGTGCCTGAGCGCCAGTTGTCAATACGTTCGTCAATACGTTTGACCATGTGTGGCTACCCATATCTGCCGGATTGTCAGGCGGGGTCGTAGCCCCTTCAAAGCGCAGGTAGGCTGTTGGATAGAAGCTTTTCAGCGGCAAGGTAGTAATCGTGACATCGCCGGTGTTGGTAACCATCACCATGAAGTTGACACCTACTCCCACGCGGATTGGCGAAACAGCGTCCATCTCTAAGGACAACTCAATAGTCGGGGTCACAGGTATTGTGGGGGTCATGGGCGAAATTGGCAACATCGTAAAGGTTGCAGTTATCACTTTGTCGTCGTTCATGGTGATGGTAGTCGGATTGGCGGTACGGTTCAAATCACCACTCCAGCCGCTAAATTCATACCCAGAATCCGCCATAGCCGTCACAGGAACAGTTTGACCAACCGCGAAGACATGGCTGCCCGGTGCGGGCGAGACTGCGCCGTTACCTACCGATGTAACAGTGAGCGTGTAGTTTTCGATGATATCGATCACACTGATGACAATGTCCTGTATATCCGTCAGCGTACCCGAATCAGTGACGGTGACTTGGATGTTGTAGACGTTGTCACTGCCCACATCGACTGGATTCTCGAAGTCAGGCGGATTAAGGAAGGTGACCACGCCGGTGCTGGCGTCAATGGTAAAGAGAGCCTGGTCGGCCCCATCACTGAGGCTATAGGTAAGACCAGCCCCTTCGCTGTCCACATCGTCGGTGGTGCTAACGTCAATAACACTGGCCTGGTTCTCGGCTACGGTAACGGCGCTGCCGCTGGTAATGGTTGGCCCTACGTTTTCGTAGACGTCGGTGACGGTGATGGTGATCTCTTGCACTGCCGTCAACGCGTTGGTGACAAAGGTAGTTTCGCTAACGGTCACTTGGATGTTGTAGACGTTATTTCCATCCGCGTCTAGCGGATTCTCAAAGTCGGGCGCGCTGAGGAAAGTGAGTACGCCCGCATCGGCATCAATGGTAAAGAGACCAGCGTCGGTGCCCCCGCTTAAGCTGAAGAGTAGACCCGCGCCCTCAACGTCCACATCGTCGGTGGCGTTGACATCGATGGTACCGGTCTGATTCTCGGAGACAGTTACGGCATTGCTGCTGGTTACTGTCGGCGCTAGGTTCACCCAGTGCTCAAATGCCCCAATGTCGCAGGTACTGAATTGAGGCCGAGGGATGCCCCGCTGATCCACGTTGTTGACGGGTGCTGTCGCGCAGATGGCGTTGTCGCCTGCGCCCCGCGCCGAGCTGCTGTTGAGCAGAGCGTGGGTCCACGTGGAACCAGCGTTGTCTTGCAGCGGACCGAGGTTGATGCTGGCGGACTGGACCGCGTCGCCGCAGGTACCGTCCGTATCTAGATTAGTGGCATTGATCATGGCGCCATCGGCGTTGAAACAACCGCTGGGCAGACCGTTCGCTAGGTTTTCTGCAATAATGCTGTTGCGCACGGTACTGGTGGAGTCCGTGCTGAAAAAGCCACCCAGCGAATTGGCAGCAGCGTTGCCGTAGAGGGTGCTGTTGCGCACGGTGATGCGTCCCTCAAGCCCCACAAGGCCAGCACCATCCGTGGCGCTGTTGAAAGAAAGGGTACTGTTGCTAACGGTGATCGCTCCTTGGCTGCCGATACCACCAGCGAGAAGCGCCGAGTTGCTGTAGATTGTGCTGCTGGTCACGTGCAGCACTCCTTCGTTATAGAGGCCACCGCCAACCTGTGCGGTGTTGCTAACGACTGCAGAAGCCGTCACCGTGACCGTTCCGCTAGCCCGCACGCGAATGGCCCCACCGCACGTTGCGCTTTCGAGGCAGATTGCGTTGGCCCGCCCATTTTGCAGGGTGAAGTCGGCCAGGGTGACGTGGCTGTCTACAATATCGAAGATGCGGTAGCTATTGACCCCGTCCATGGTGTGGCCATTCCCGTTGATGCGCAGAGAGGTAGGGTCGTTTTTGTAGAAGCCAGCCCGGCTCACTGCGGTTGTCGTCGTCACCAGCGTAATGTCCTGCACCACATTGATGACGTGGTTGCCACCGGGCAGGTAGTTGTAGCAGTCGATGGCTGCATTCAATTCGGCTGTGGTGCTCACGCCCAGCGGGAAGGGCACACATTCCGGCACGTCCAGCACCGTGATAACCAGATCCTGCACGGCGCTCAAGCCATCTGAATCGGTGACTGTAATCTGGATGTTATAGATATTGTCGCCACCAGCGTCGCTAGGATTCTCATAGTCTGGCACATTGATAAAAGTAACGACGCCGGTGGCCGTATCGGCATTGAAAAGTCCAATATCAGTACCGCCAAAGCTTAGGGTCAAGCCGCTGCCCTCGGCGTCAATATCATCAAAGACGTTTACATCGATTAGGTTGGGCTGATTCTCCCAGAAATCGATGGTGGGTGGGCTGGTAAAGATAGGTTCACTGATCTCCCCAAGTTCAAAGGCCCCAACATCACAGGTGCCATACCCGGGACGCACAACCCCGCGCTGATCCACACCATTGATGGGTGCAGCACTGCAGACGCTGTTGTCACCAGCATTGAAAGCCTCACTGTAGGGCAAGATAGCATGGGTCCAAGGGGCGTGTCCTGAGCTTGTCGAAGGGCCATTATTCTGCAGAGGCCCTAGATAGAGATGCTCCGACTCGATCGCGCTGCCGCAGGTCCCGTTGCCCACGAGGTTGCTGGCATCGATATCCCCTGCTGGTCCATTCTCATCAAAGCTCGCACAATCGCGACTGCTAAATGGGGTGGTAAGCACCTGTGCGACATTATGGGCAAAAAGGGTATTACGCACCGTAAGCGTTTCCCCGTCGGAGCTATCGAGCCGACTGGAAAGGCCTCCGGCGCTGGTGCTCGCCGAATTGTAGGCGATGGTGCTGTTGGTCAGGGTCAGGGTGCCGGTATTGTCGATGGCACCAATGGAACCATCGGTCACCAAATTACCAGAGAAGGTGCTGTTGCTAACTGTGGTAAGGCCGCTTTCGCTCTCCAGACCACCCGCGCCACTTCTCGCTACATTATATGCAATCGTACTTTGGTCAATGAACAGGTAGCCATCATCCGTGCTGATAATGCCGCCGCCGGTGTCGGACTGATTGTAGGCGACGGTGCTATTGTGTATGGTGAGGGTACCACCTGCAAAGCTACCAATGCCACCAGCCCGATAGTTGGTTACGTTGCCGGAGATGACGCTGCTGTTAATGATGAGCACGCCGCCTTCGTTAAAGAGCCCACCGCCTAAGCTGGCTGTATTGCTTACGACATTCGTGTTGGACAGTGTGACCGTAGCCGCGGCCGTACCGACTCGAATGGCACCGCCACAGTTGGGAAAGCTTTTGGTCTTTGTGCAATCATGGGCCGCATCGCCGTGTTGAAGGGTGACATCCCCAACGTTAACATCGCCACTGAGAACAGTAAAGTGCCGATAGCTGGTCGCCCCATCGATGAGATGTCCGTTGCCGTTGATGCGCAACCTTGCGTCTAGCAGATTGGTAATTGGTACTGTCGCCGTGATGAGGGTGATGTCTTGGGTGATGTTGATGTCGTAGTTGCCTGCGGGTGCGTCGTTATAGCAGCCAATCGCCGTGTTGAGTTCAGCCGTTGTACCAGCATCCATCGGAAAGCCGGGGCAGACTGCACCCTCAACCGCACCACTATCGCACTTGGCTCCTTCGGGGCGGGAAAAGCCGCGCTGATCCAGATTATTGATGGGCGCGGCCGCGCAGACCGCGTCATCCCCAGCATCGATGGCGTCATTTCCAAGCAGCAGTGCATGGGTCCATGTGGCTTGGCCTGAGCTTGTCGAAGGCCCGCCGTTGTCTTGCAGCGGCCCCATGCTGAGGTTGCTCGACTGGGTCGCGTTATCACAAGTGCTATCACTAGCAAACGAATCTGTACCCACGGTTAGCGTGCCATTCACGTTGTCACAATCGCCACCACTGTTATGGGCCATGATGCTGCTAGCAATGGCCAATGTACTCGTATTCAAATGAATCGCCCCGCCGGAAGCGGCAGAATTACTAATAAGTGTACTGTACCGGATATCCACCTGCCCCGTGAGGGTTGGTAAGTAGATCGCGCCGCCAGCGTTGGTTGCTGAGTTCCCGCTAAAGGTACTGTTCACTATCAGCGCCGGGATGTTAAATCCAAGCAGAAACGCGCCGCCGTTCACTGCGCGATTGTCATAAAAGGTGCTGCCGCTGATCGTTGGCGGGTTGCTCGAAACCCAAATGGCACCGCCAGTTGTGGCGGTGTTGCTGATAAACATGCTATCGTGCACGGTCAGCGAACTCGTGCTGTAAATGGCCCCGCCATCACCACCAACCCTATTGTTTTGCAGCAGGCTGGCGGTGACGGTTACAGCGGCCCTGTTCCCAATATAGATAGCGCCACCACAGTTGGTGGTATTCCCATTACACGTATGGTTGGTGTCTCGCCCACGCTGCATGGTAAGACTATTAATGGTTACGTCGCCATCAAGGACGGTAAAGATGCGATGCGCGTCGGCCCCGTCGATGGTCTGGCCGTTGCCGTTGATCTGCAGCGAAGTCGCCACCGGATTGGTGATGGGTACCGTGACTGTGATGAGGGTGATGTCCTGGGTGACGGAAATGGCATAGCTGCCCGCGGAGGACACGTTGTAGCAAGTAAGGGCATGATTCAATTCGGCTGTAGACCCCACATCAATCGGAAAGGTTGGGCAGCCATCGGTGGCTACGCTGGTTGTTGGATCGTTGCTAAGTTTGGACTCCGTTTGGGCTACGGCTGTTTGAGCCGCGGCCCAGAGTACCATGCCCAGCGCGGCCGATACGGTCACAATCAAGTGAACTATCCGCCCCACTTTGGCTCGCACAATACCACCGACAATCTTTGAGGGATATGGGACTATTGAAATGGTTTGAACAGACATCAATACTTTCCTTTACTATAGTCAACGCTCAATGGACGTTTCTAGGCTCTAACCCGTAGGCAGAAAGGCTCTGATAGCGACTGCGTTACCCATAAGCTACCAAAGAACACTAATCCATTCGCTTCTGCAAAAGGCATTTATGTCCACTTTGCGCGGATTCTTCACCAAATATACCTATACTGCGGTCGATTTGAAAACCGGAGTTTTCCGCAACCTGCCCATGAGAGACAAAACTCTGGTTTTCAAACGGAGCTGAGTATAATCTTAGCTTAACGCCAAGTATAGACATCAAACGCACCCAAATCGCCGCGGAGAGTGGCCTCTAACGCACTCAATTGTTGAAAAATGCATTCAACTTCAACTAGCTGGGTATCTTCGTCGATGGTGTAGCTATCATCCGCAGCAACCGGAGCAGCGTTGACCGCGTTGGCAGTGATGCTCACAAGGACTACGTTGGAATCTACACTGCCATCGCTGGCTTGGTAGGTAAAGATATCGGCTCCGCTGAAATTGACGTTGGGCATGTACGTGAACGAGCCATCAGCATTCAGAGTCAGCGTCCCATAGCTGGGACCGCTCTCCCAAATGGCCCTCAGTGCGTCGCCATCCGCATCACTTTCGTTGCTCAACAGACCGGGGGCATCTACTGTTAATTTGGTGCAGATTCTGTCATCACCGGTATCGATAGCGTCGCGGCCTGTAAGTAGGGCATGGGTCAAGGTCGGGGCACCGTTGTCTTGCCGCGGCCCCAGGTTGATGTTGGTCCACTGGGTTGCACTGTCACAACTGGCGTCGATGGTTGCATTGCCATTGCTGATGGCGTAATTGTCGCCACGGATGCCGTTGGCAAAGATGTTGTTCTTAACCGAGAATGGGTTGTCCATTCGAGGCGCACATTGGCCCCAGTGGGTGAAGTATTTTGCCAAAGAAGGTGTTGTTGTGGAGGTTGAAGCGATCTTGTCGTTGGAGGAATGCGACTGAAGTAGCTGTTCTCTATGGGTAGCGTGCTGCCGAGATGGAAGATACCGCTACCGAAGAAGCCGTCGCTATTGAGGATGCGACTGTTCATCAGGTCAATATTCCCATTGACAAAGAGCGCAATGGCACCACCACAGGTCCTGCTAAAGCACTCATCCAAACCTGATGCGGAGCTGAATCACCACGTCGGGTTATATTTGGTCAGTGTGTCAAAATGGAGAGTCTCTCGCTTTGGGGAAGATACTGTTGGCAAATTCAACAATACCCATATGATGTGGAGGTAGGCACGCCTCGTGCCGGTTTCTGGTGCATAGCCACACGAGGCGTGCTCACTTCACAAACAATTCACCAACAGTACCGAGGAAGTCACGAATCCATGGAACGTGTTCGATTCACCGTACGGTTGATATTGAACATTACATCGTGTAAATCGGTTCCCTTGGCGCCAAGTGGATCAATCCCTTTGACAAGTGCTGTTCTCAGGCGCAACAATTCATCCGTATTGTGCTTGTTTCGTTCCCTTACCCACTTGACCTTCATGACTTCTGCCTGCTGGTCCTGATCGGGGTTGAACTTGCCGTTGAGTTGGCTGCATTGATCACAGACGCCCTTTTTGTTTACCAGCGCGCAGGTGTCATCGAAAATGCGAATCATGGTCTGTCGGGCATTGCGGAGCAGGTGCTTGACCGCGCCAACCCCCACTTCTAAGATTTGAGCAACCTCAGCGATTTTGAAATCATATACATCGATTAGAATGAGCACAATCTGCTCTCGGAGAGGCAGCATCTGCGTAACGCAGGTGAAGCAATAGTCAATATGCTCTTGCACTTCATAGACGCCCTGTGGTGACAAACGGTTGGTGCGGTCGAGCTGCTCCATCACATCCGAGTTAGCATGGGCGTGATTTCGAGCTAGCTCTAAGGTGTTGGGGACCCACCGTTTCGCATTTTTTAGATGTCGGCGGGCCTTGTTGGTGGCAATTGTAAAGACCCAGGATTTGAGCGAAGCGTCTCCTCGGAAGGCATGGACATTCTCAAAGGCTGTAATGAAGACATCCTGGGCCATGTCCTCCATATCATCTCGATGGGCTAGAAGGCGATAGAGATAGGATTTTAGCTGCGGCTGAAATTGTGAGAAGAGCGTGTGAAATGAGCGAATATCGCCCTCACGCGCCTTCGAGAGGAGTTCTTCGTAATTTGGCGCTGTATCGTTGTTCATAGTCATAGGATTGTTGGTTCAACAAAATCTCATGGGATTTACGCAGGGGCAAGATAGCTCTTACCCATGTTCAAGTGTACTTCAAGCGTGGCTCATTGGGAATATTGCCTTACCGCGTTACTGTCCAAAGACTTGAAGCCCTTTGCCTGTAATCAGAAATTCGTTTGTTCCATCCTCGTCATGTTTTTCTGTGACCGTTCAATAACGCTTTGCCCCATAATATCTAGCGAGGCGTTACCTCAGACCGTATACTTCCAACGGGTGAAAAATGGACATATTCGCTGGGTGTCATGCCCGAGTGCACCCTCGAGAGTTGTCATCGGGGGAATCGGGCATCCAAGCCTTCTAGCGACAGTGGCGAATTAACGTTCTTGGCAAAGTAGTCTTCAATCGAACCTGCGTTACGGTTTAGAATCGGCTGCTCTACACTCTAAGAGTCATGAGCGTTCAAAAAGGATCGTATTTTCGTGATTAGGCAAGTAAACGAACCTCTGTGTCCCTCTTGAGCGCGAGTCCTTTGAAGCGCCCTGGCTGCGGCTCTACAACCTTTTGGACGCTTTTACGGACACTTTGCGGATGTTTGGCGGACACTCGAATGGTATCTTGTGTCTATATTCCCTAGCGGCTTCTGCAGCAACTAGTACATGAAGGCATAAATAGATGCACAGATAGGTTTGACAATTGTAGCCCGTCCTTGTAGGGCGGGATTGGAGAACTGTCCAACCATCCCGCTACAAGGACGGGCTACGATAACTACGATAACTGTGGAATCAATTAGGTCATACTGCACTAGTACCTTTAACTCTTTGGGGCACCCAATCCACCCATCCCCCAACGGGAACCCATCTGTAATGTTCAGCGTAATGCCTCGGAGGCAGGTGGTACGGTAACCTTATCGTTTCTAGGGTTTGTATAAATCCCACCACTTCAATAATATTGTTGCGCCTGCTTACGTTATCCGTAAGCGGCGAACAATATCATGCGGTCATCTTAACACATAGGTCCACTTTTTGCTCTTTGGGCAAAAAAATTGTTTGAGTCGGTACTAGCGAATAATTAGCGATTTACAATTTGCCGTGCGACAGTGCGGTAATGCCTAAAATAAAAATTTCATCTGGTTGGGTAGGAGGATATTAAAGCTATGTCTACTGATTTTGGAACGGTTACTATCTTTAATGCGACAAGTTCTAAAGCTGATATTTATCTAAATGGGGAACCCTTGCTTCCTCCGCTAGGAACCCCAATGGCCGAGCAAGCCATAGAAGAACAAAACAGCGCTACAAACACAGATCTCAATTCCGCTCAGTTTTTTACTACGCCATATCACGTTGGTCGTCTGCCTGCGGATAATCTACATGGCTATGCCCGTTTTGCGCAAAACAACACAGTTTCAGTTAGCCTGGGAACAACAAATACTTATATAGAACAGTATAGCGTAATGATTTATCATCATTACAGGTGTGGCCCTTAAACAAAGCTAGGGTTCACTAGGGTCCACCAATCGAATGAATCTGGATCAAAAATCTTTTTTAAACAATCATCGGTTCTGGGTAAGCTTACCCATAGTGAATGGAGGTTACAGATATGATACATTTTGAATCAACGGATGGGGGAAAGTCTGTCTATACTGTATACAAGGATAACAGCGTTAACGATTACTTTTTACCGACAAATCATCCATCTGCTGCGCCAACTGCCGAGTATGTATGGCGGTCAAATGAGGGGTATATCTTATTTACGCATAAACCAATTTCCTCGCCAGATACGTTTGCTGCACACTTATTGCACCAATTAGGCGTTGGTCAACCTATGGGCTTTACGAGCAACGGTATACTTTGGACCCGTCATAGTTCAAGTTTTATCGAGCTATCTCACCCTACCGGCTCGCAGAATTCGCCCCCCAAAGTGCATCGCGGTGCCCAATTGATGTGGCCCAATCTGCGACTAGGGATCCCCCAACACCACGACGTAATCTTGGAGGATGAGCAGGAACAGATTCAGATATGCCATCCACAAAAAGGGCGTCCAGCCTTTGTGCAGCTCCCCCCTTCTTGGCTAAGACTCCCCATCAAAGACTCTACTCTGATCATTCCGTTGACGGGAAAACTAGCGGGGACCATACAATTTTCCCTCCAGTTACATTATGACCAGATTGTTAGCATTCCGCTTCTAAATTCGGGAGGGCATCAATTAAATCGAACAGGATCTAACTTATTCAACTTCTGTCTTGATCCACTTCAACCAATTACTGCTGTGAGTGGTACAGAGCCTACAGGGCGTTCCTTTATCAAGCTCCAGCAAGATGGCGATGCCCCCTTCATCGAAGACATAGAGCCAGCACCTGAGATGCGTGAACCGCAACCACCTTTAGATGTCAGGCAACATCTGATGCAACATGAAGGTTGGCAAGATGCAGGGGAGAGACGCCTTGGAAATCGTCGTCCAGATTTAATCAAAACGGAGGGGGATCGGACCATGTATGCCGAACTTGGTGAATTTATCCGAGACGGTAGACCTGTTAAAGCCAAACGTGATGTCCTCGCTGACCAATTGCAGGAGCTACAGCAACAGGAACGAATTTTCTTTATAGATAAAAATGACGCTAAGCGCCGAATCATTTACCAGCCTGGTGACGATGTTGAAACAAAAGGGCTAGAGGGGTAAATTGTATCGATTTTTGGCAATCGTTCGTTTTGTCTAAAGATAAAATCATGATTGAGAAACCGCATTATTTCCCCCTATATATTCGATTAAAGATCACGCTTCAACCTCACACTTTGGTTAATGAAGTTCATCAATCTTTATTACAAGCATTTAGCACAGGAGAATTGGCGGACGGACAACCGGCTTTTTTTGCGGCTGGTCAATTTACTTTTGCTCAGCCGCTGTATCAAGGCCAAATTCTGGCAGCTGCCGTGCAGGTGAAAGGGGTATCCGACGCACAGATAACAGACTTTAGGCCATTTAATAGGCCCAAAAGCACCCAATTACCTCCCTTCATTCAGCCGTCTGAATTTGGTATTATCGAGGTACAAAACAATCCAGCACATCCGGAACGAGGTCTCATTGAGTTTGATATACCCTGCACGGGTTAAAACTGGGCACTTGGCCAGACGTAGTCGCTGGTCTTACCCGGAATGGGGATCGAGCGCAGTTGGGAGAACATGGAATCGGGGCTGACGGGTCGTCTATACCAGTGGCGGAAAAGTAGTCAAGGAATTGGGATCGTTCAGAGTTTGGTCGATTCCAACCGTGACTTACAGAGAGAGGTTCTAAAGCATCCTGCCGTTCTGGACAAGCATAGAGGAAAGCGGTACCCTTTGACCTAATTATCAATCTGTTGAGTCCTTCTACAACAAAAGTATGATAGTAGCATCCAACTAACCGATAGTGCGCACTTGTGTACGATTAAAGTATACTATGATCATGCCTCTTATCTTTCATAGATATATCGTTCATCGATCAGTCACCACGAGAAGCGCAAAATGGACCTGCCAGGCTACACTGTTCAGCATCAAATTTACCGCGGTACCCACACTGAAGTATTTCGGGCAACTCGGAATAGTGACGGACAGTCAGTCATTCTGAAAGTGCTTAAGGCTATGGCTCCCCAGCCTGAGCATATACTCCGCTTTCAGCATGAGTTTGACCTTATCCGTACCCTTGATTCGGAAGGCGTCATTCAGGTACATGAGCTGCACTGCCGACCGCAACACTGCATCGTGCTGGAAGATTTTGGTGCCAGCTCTCTACTTCAACTGCAGATTATTGGCAAGCAAACGCCGTCCGATTTTCTGCAGCTAGCGATTCAGCTTGTCGATGCGTTAGCTCAAGTTCATCATCAACATATTATCCATAAAGATATCAATCCCGCCAACATTATCCTCAATCCAGAGACAGGCCAACTGAAACTGATTGATTTTGGCATCTCAACTGTCCTTTCTCGCGAAACACTCACTTATCGCAGCCCCAATCAGCTTGAAGGCACGCTTCCCTACATGTCCCCTGAGCAGACTGGGCGAATGAATCGCACCATTGATTATCGCTCTGACTACTACTCGCTTGGTGTTACGCTATACGAGTTACTGACAGGGAAGCGGCCGTTCCCAGGCCAAGAGCCGCTGGAACTGGTTCACGCCCATATTGCCGTACAGCCGCAACCGCCTCATGTGGTTAAGAAGAGCATTCCCCCCATTCTTTCCGCCATCATATTGAAGCTCATGGCGAAGAACGCAGAGGATCGTTATCAATCGGCAGGAGGCATTCGCGCCGATCTTGAACGATGTCTAAAACAAATCAATCTGCTTTCTACTCTAGACTTCCCGTTGGCGCAACAGGATACGTTCGAGCGCTTCCAGATCCCACAGAAGCTTTATGGACGCGAAGGCGAAATCGCTTCCCTGATGGCTGCTTTTGATCGCATCGTCAATGATTCGAGCAATGTAGAGCAATGTACAGAACTTGTGCTGATTACGGGACCTGCTGGTATCGGCAAGTCAGCGCTTGTGCGCGAGATCTACCGACCGGTTACCGAGCGACACGGTCACTTTATTGGCGGAAAATTTGACCAGCTACAGCGCAATGTACCTTACTTTGCCTTTCTTCAAGCATTCCGTTCGCTAATTGAGCAAATTCTCACTGACGATGAAGCCATGATTGATGAGTGGCGTCAGAAGTTCCTGACTGCCCTGGGTGTCAATGGGCAAGTCATTGTTGATGTTCTTCCCGAATTAGCATTCATCATTGGTCCCCAAAGACCCGTTCCGGAGCTAGGAATCAATAAGAGCCTGAATCGCTTTAAGCTGACGCTTCAACACTTTATTGGTGCTTTTGCTCAGCCTCAACATCCGCTGGTACTCTATCTAGACGATCTCCAATGGGCAGATGGTGCCTCGCTACGCCTGATAGAGCAGTTGCTGACCACGGTGGATGTTAGTTTCTTGCTGCTGGTTGTCACCTATCGGGATGATGAGGTCGGCCCTGACCATCCTTTGTCCATGATGCTGACCAGCATTGCTCGGGCCCAGGCGAGCATTACCGAGATTCGGCTAGCCCCGCTGGAGCAACCGCAAGTCTCTACACTTGTTACAGAGACCTTGCATCAGCCATGCGACCGAGTACAGCCACTTACCAATCTCCTGATAGAAAAGACACGCGGTAACCCTTACTTTATCCGAGAATTTCTCAAATCACTCTATATTGATGGACTGATTGCCTTCACCCCAAATTCCCCAAATGATCTACTACAGCGGGATGACCCAATGCCCGGGGATGCTGACAGAGGTCAGGGTGAATGGCAGTGGCATACCGAACTGATTCGGGAACGCAACGTCACCGAGAATGTGGTTGATCTATTGGCCCAGCAAATTCATCAGCTGCCAGAAGTCGGCCAGCAAGTACTTCAACGAGCTGCTTGCCTGGGCAATCGCTTTTCCTTGGCGAATCTGGCAACAATTCATGAAAAATCAGAGGCCGAAACCACTACTGATTTATGGCCAGCCATTGTCGAAGGGTACATTCTGCCCCTTGGGGAACAATTCGGACAGGGTAAGACAGGTAATGCAGAGTCCAGTGGTGCAGAAACGGGTGATAATGGGTTGACTGGCCACAAGCAGCTCACCTATCGATTTGCCCATGATCGGGTCCAGCAAGCCGCTTATGCCCAGATTGGCGAAGGTGAACGGCAAACGGTCCATCGTCAGATTGGGTTATCGCTCATTGCAAATCTGTCCGCGGCAGAGCAAGAAGAGCATCTCTTTGAGATTGTGGGCCAGTTGAATCGGGGCTTGACGCTGGTGGCAGATGATGCAGCACGCCGTCAGCTAGCTGACCTGAATCTGCGCGCCGGCGTCAAGGCGAAGCAGGCGACCGCATACGATGCGGCCCTCGACTATCTACAGAACGGGCTTGATCTGAGTTCCACAGATGACAAAGATGGTGACGCGGTAGATGGCTGGCGATCCGACTACGAACTGACGTTGTCCCTTCATACCGAAGCTGCCGAAGCTGCCTACTTGAACCGTGAGTTTGACCGATCTGATCGGTTGGTGGACATCATTCTACGCTGTGCTAAGGCGGAATTGGACAAGGTGCGAGCGTATGAGGTCCGCATAGGGACGCGGGTGGCACAGAATGAGATGGTGGCAAGTCTCGACGTTGGGTTGGAAGCATTACGCCGGCTAGGCATTTTTCTAATGCATGAACCACCACCACTACCAGCAATCGATGAGTTGCTTCGCCTGCCGGTTATGAACGCACCGGAGCAACTGGCCGCGCTGGATATTATCGTCGGAATGCAGCCATCTGCGCTCATCGCAAAACCGGAGCTTTTGTCGGCTCTGGTCTTTACTGCAGTCGACTTGACGTTAAATCTGGGTTCCTCACCTCCAGGGGCCTACAGCTTTGTCTCATATGGGATGCTTGTCCTGGCCGATATGGATGACATTGAGCAAGGGTATCAGCTGAGTCAACTGGGGCTGCAACTGCTGGCTCGCTACGATGCGAAGGCCATGCACTATCGAGCGAACTTTACGTTTAGCGTCTTTATGCGCCATTGGAAGGAAGACGCTCGGGATGGACTTAAAGCGTATCAAAATCAGATCCAAGATGGGTTGGAGGTTGGCGAAATCGAGTTTGCTGGGTATATAGCGACCGAGAGTTGCCTGAATCTCATTCTCGTCGGCGAGCCATTAGATAGCGTTCATCAGCAACAGTCTGCCTACATTGAGCTACTTGAAAAGCTGCTGCAGGAAGAATCGACCCTTTACGCCTGGGTGGCATCCCAATTCGTGTTGAATCTTCGTAGTACAAAATCGAATAATCCTCATCAATTGACCGGCGAACGCTTCGACGCGGCAGGGCTATTGCCTGTTTTACAACAAGCCAATAGTTATACGACACTCTTTGTCGTCCACTCGCTGAGCGCCTGGCTTTGCCTCTTGTTCAAAGAATATGGTGACGCTGTCACCCATGCGCAACTGGCCGAGCAGTATGCACAATCGGTAGTCGGCTTGATGGTGGTTGCGCCCCACAATTTTATCTATTCGTTGGCCCTTCTGTCAGCTTGGCCAATAGCGGATGAATCTACCCAAGCAGACTATCTGGCCCAGGTTGCAGCTAATCAAGAACGCATGGCACTGTGGGCAGACCACGCACCAATGAATTATCAACACAAGTTCGATTTGGTGGAAGCTGAGCGACTATGCATCATCGGTGAACAGTGGTCTGCCGCTATCCACTACGAACGCGCCATTCGGGGTGCAAACACACATGGTTATCTGCAAGATGAAGCGCTAGCCCATGAGCTAGCTGCCGAATTTTTCCTGGCCAACGACATGGAGACAGTGGGGCAGATGCACCTACGCGCTGCCCATGATGCCTATTTTTGCTGGCAGGCCAGCGCGAAAGTTGCTGCGTTAGAGGTACGGTTTCCGCAATTGACCGCACACAGGTCGGGGAAGGGGCGCGCTACATCTCATTTTTTCACTAGTTCCACTGGCTCAACCAACAGCACGTCAACGAGTGTATTGGACGCAGCCAGTATCGTCAAGGCATCCCAGACGCTATCCAGCGAGATTGACCTGAAGCAGTTGCTGATCCGGCTTATGCATTTGGCGATTGAAAATGCAGGTGCCGAAACAGGACATCTACTGCTTCATCAAGATGAACAGTGGACTATTGAAGCAATTGGGCACGTCAATCAATCTGCTAGTACTCAAACTACTGGCACACAAACTGATGTGACAGTGATGCAGTCAATTATGTTGGAGCAGATCAATTATCTTCCTCGAACGATCATCAACTACGTGGCACGCACTCGGCAACCCGTTGTAGTAGATGATGCCAAGAATAACAGTTCTTTTCAGCGCGATAGGGCCATTTTAGAGCACCAACCCAAATCTGTTCTTTGTATGCCACTGCTCAATCAGCATAAGCTGAGCGCCATCCTCTACTTAGAAAACAATCTCATTCCCGGCGCTTTCACTAAGGACCGGCTAGAGGTACTAACATTGCTGGGTAGCCAAGCCGCCATCTCCATTGAGAACGCCACCCTGTATGCGCAGCAGCGAGAGGCAGAGGCACGTGCCCAGCATATGGTTCAATTCCAACAGTCACTCATTGAAGCCAGCAATCGTCTTCAGCAGAATCCCACATCGACCACCCTCTATCAGCAGATTCTTGAGCAAGCCGTACGAATCATTCCAGGTGCCCAAGCGGGCAGCATCACCCGCCGAAGTGAAGATAATCGCCACTACTTTGTGGCGGCGGTCGGCTACGATCTAGACGAACTCGCCCAGATCAGCTTCGAAGATGGCGGATATGCACAGCAAAACGCCTCTGGTGCTTCTTACTTAATCTATGAATTTGATGAGATCGGTAAGACAGAGTTATCGCAAGAACAATATGAGATACTGAGTCAAGTAGGAAAGTTGCAGTCTATTCAGGTCACACTAATGGTGCCGATTCGCCAAGCGGAAAATATGGTCGCCACGCTACTCCTCGACAATATGGACAACCGCCAGGCATTCGATGATGAAGCGCGTCGAATGGCCGAGGCATTTGGTGTACAGGTAGGTGTGGTGCTTCAACAGCTTGAATTGCGGGCAGGCTTGGTGCGTGAAGAAGAGCGCTATCGCCATCTGGTCGAAAGCATGAACGACGGCTTAACTGTTGTCAACGAAGATGCTACGATCACCTTTGCGAATGACGCGCTCTGCGAGATGTTAGGCTATACTGCTGATGAACTTGTTGGGTTGCCACTTCGCTATCTCTTTGATGAGAATAACCGACGGATTCTAGACGAACAGAGTCTATTACACGAGGCTGGTGCCAACGAACCCTACGAGATCACCTATCGCCGCAAGAATGGGCTGCCCCTTTATGCGATTGTCTCTCCCCAACCCGTCTTTGATGATGACAAAGTCTTCCGCGGCAGTGTGACTGTCACGACAGATATTACAGAGCGGGCATTAATGCAGCAAGTGTTGGAACAGCGGGTAGAAGAGCGTACGTACACGCTGGAGACACTACTTGAAACAACCCGTTCTGTTCTCTCTACCCTGGACCTGGAACCACTGCTCAATATGATCCTCGATCAGCTAGAGCGGGTTGTGGCATATGCTGGCAGCGTTATCCTCGGCCTGGAAGGTGATGAACTAGTTGTGTTGGCCTACCGTGGCCCCAGTCCTGAAAATGACGCTGTGGGGCAACGATATCCGGCAGCACCAATGTTGCGTAATCTCGAACCGTTCGATCTGCAGATGCCGCTTATTGTACCTGACGTAAGTTGCCATTCCGTGGTTCCCCCCATATTGCAACAGATGCTAGGCGAGCGCCTGGACTTTCTACTTGATTATAGCCGGGCATGGATGGCAATCCCTTTGCATGTAGGCGAAGAGATGATTGGCCTGTTGAGCGTTGGCCACAATCTGCCCGATTATTACACGCCCCAGCAGAGCGAGCTGGTTAAAGCCTTTGCGGACCAGGCTGCGCTGGCCATCCTCAATGCTCAACGCTATCGCCAAGCGCCTATTGAAGCCATAGGTGAAGAGCGTAGCCGCTTGGCGCGCGAGCTACACGACTCAGTGACCCAGGCACTTTACACAGCCAACCTGTATGCAGGAGCAGCCAAACGTGCGCTCACATCCGGTAAGCAAGAAACCACCCAGGAGTACATTCAAGAGCTTCAGGGGACTATACGCGAAGCGACTCATGATATGCGCCTGCTCATATTTGAGCTGCGTCCACCGTTACTAGAAAAGGAAGGATTGGCCTCTGCCATTCGCTCGAGAATTGAGTCAGTTGAGGCGCGTTCGGGTATTGACGTACAATTTGTCGCTGACGATCAGGTTCGCTTACCCATTGCAATAGAAGCCGAGCTTTATCGAGTGGTTCAGGAGGCTCTCAATAATATTGTCAAACATGCCCACGCGAAAGCCGTTTCGATCAAATGGATTACAGAAGAGAATCACGGTATCTTAGAAGTAAGCGACAATGGGCGCGGTTTTGATCCACAGACAAGTGGCGGGGACGGCCACATCGGCCTCACCAGCATGGCGGAGCGGGTAGAAAATCTCGGTGGCACGCTCACCATCCAGAGCGCTCCAGCACAGGGTACAACCATTCAGGTCAAAGTACCTGTCAACGTATTGAGGTAGAGCAGGTGAATAGGGTTGCATAGTTGCATAGTTGCAGGGTTAGAATTCGTACTTGCAACCTTGAACCATCTAAAGGAGATAGACTTATGACAAATAATCCGATTCGAGTGCTCGTTGTGGATGACCACGGCATTGTGCGGCGTGGGACATGTGCACTGTTAAGAGAAGAAGATGATTTTGAAGTCGTGGGCGAAGCTAGCGACGGTTTAGAAGCCATTGCCCAGGCGGAATCACTACAGCCTGACGTTATTTTAATGGATCTGATGATGCCCAATATGGATGGTGTAGAGGCGATCAAGCGCATTACCACCGACCATCTGTCAATCCGCATTCTGGCTCTGACCAGCTTTGCGACCGACGACAAAGTTTTTCCAGCCATCAAGGCCGGTGCGCTGGGCTATCTACTCAAGGACGCAGAACCGCCAGAGCTAATTGCCGCCATCCGACAGGTTCATCGAGGTGAGCCATCTCTGCACCCGAGCATTGCGCGCAAAGTGCTGCAAGAGCTAAGCCGACCTTTGCAACCCGGCGCGCCCGATGGACCCGATCCGCTTACCGAGCGCGAGCTTGAAGTGTTGGGGTTGGTCGCACAAGGCAAGAGCAATCAGCAAATTGCCAATGAACTGACCGTCTCCGAGGTGACAGTTCGCACGCATGTGAGTAACATTCTAAGTAAGTTGCACCTAGCAAACAGAGTACAAGCTACGCTCTATGCACTGCGCAAGGGGATTGCAACATTAGAGACAACGTCGGAGGTGGAGCAATGAAACAGCACTCAGCGCAAATTGCACAGCTTGATCCGATGCAAGACTATCATGAAATTGTACGCTTGTTGACATTTTACGTCTTCCCTTGGGACATTGAACGAGCGCTTGAGTTTGCGCTTTTTCGCACCTATGCCGTTCCCACGATTTCGGCATTGCTTGCCCAAACAGGCGAATTCTCCCAACGACCTCGAAAACGCTACGACGATACTGAACTGATCTTGTATGAAATTTTAGAGCATGGCTTCGATAGCGATCGGGGGCGACGGGCACTGCGAAGAATGAATCAAATGCACGGTCGCTTTCCCATCTCCAATGAAGATTTTCTTTATGTGCTCACAACGTTCATCTTTGAGCCAATCCGCTGGGTAGAACGTTTTGGCTGGCGAGCGATGACGAATAACGAAAAGCTGGCCTTCTTCTACTATTATCGTCAACTCGGCCTTCATATGGGCATTCAAGAGATTCCCGACGCGATGGAGCAATTTGAACAATTCAACATCTCCTATGAGCGGGAACACTATCGCTACGCTGCCTCTAATCGTGAGATAGGAGATGCGACCGTCAACCTGCTGCTCGGCATGTATGCACCTCGCCCGCTTTGGGCACCGTTACGACCAGTTGCTTATGCAATGATGGATGAGCCTCTACTCGATACGTTTGGTTTTCAACACCCACCCCAGAAGTTGCGTTCTTTTGTTGAAGGGGCACTACGTCTGCGTGCGCGCGTTTTGTCGTGGCTGCCTGAACGACGCCAGCCTTGGCTCGGCACTCAACGGAAACGCCCTACTTATCCAGAGGGATATGAGATCGAGGAGTTGGGTACTTTTACCTCATAGACCATTACAACATTTGTTGTAGTTCCCATCATCAGTTGTCGATGAGACCGCCTGCAGGCGGTCTTTTTTGTTGAGCAATATTTCCACGTCTGAACGATGATTTTCGGCCCTCCCCACCCTATACTGAACCACGTAAACCTATTCCCCTACCCAATAAGGAACAGTGACCGCAAAACCAACATACAAAAACGGAGATAACCATATGTGCGGCATTGCCGGAGTCCTGCAGAGGCAGATAAAACTAGCCGGTATCCAGCCAACCTTAAGGGCGATGGGCCAGCAAATTCTGCATCGCGGCCCAGACGACCAGCAATTCTATATCGATGATTCGCTTGGGCTAGTTTTTAATCGCCTATCGATTGTCGACGTAGAAGGCGGTAACCAACCCCTGACCAACGAAGATGGATCACTCATGCTGGCAGTCAATGGTGAGATCTATAACCACGCCGAGTTGCGGGCCAACTTGCGAGAATCCCACATGTTCAAATCTGCGTCCGATTGCGAGGTGATTCTGCATCTCTATGAGGAGATGGGATTGGACTTCATCCACCACTTGAACGGCATGTATGCGATTGTGCTGTGGGATACCAAACGCCAGCAGCTGATCATTGTACGTGATCGGCTTGGCATCAAACCCATCTACTATCATGCCACCGCGGAACGGCTGATCTTTGGCTCCGAAATTAAGTCACTCTTTCCTTATCCCGACTGCCCGCGCGACTTTGACTGGCAGCGGGCGATTCGTCACGACCTCTCAGAAGACAAGCCCTCCTCTTTTTTCCGGGGGATCGAATACTTGCCTGCCGGTCACTTGCTGATTGCTGACTTGCGCGCCCAGAGAATCGCCGTCGAGTCCTACTGGAATCCGTCATTTGGCGAGCAGTGTGAAGGGAATGATTCTGATCAAAATGGTTCGGAACAATCCGATCAGGACCTAATCGATGGCTACGGTGCGCTCCTGGCCGACGCCGTGAAGTTGCGCCTCATGGCCGATGTGGAGATCGGGATCTTCTTGAGCGGCGGCATCGACTCTGTCTCGGTTGCGGCGCTGGCAGCTAAATATCAGCATCTGCATACTTTTTCTGTCCTCAGCCAGAGTACGCTGCAGAATGGTGACGCCCGATCTGCCTATGAAGCCGCCAAGTGCCTGCAACTGCCTAATCATCAGCTCTACTATCCCTGGCAGGATACGCTCTTTTCGCCGCAACATTGGAAACAGGTGCTCTGGAGCTGCGAAACGCCATTTTGTAATCCAGAACATCTCTACAAATTCTATCTGCACCGCTACGCCAGACAGGCGCGACCCGATCTGAAGGTGATTTTATTGGGCCAAGGTAGCGATGAGTTTAACGGTGGGTATACAACGCTCTATGGCAAAGACTGGGCATCGGCCTTGCGCTATCTTACCTATGCCCACAAACAGAAGCATATTCAGTCGAATTATGCTGAGTGCAACCCCACCTATCGCTCGCTTCTATCCAATGAATTTTTAGCATTGGCTGATGGTCAGCCCTGGCATAGGTATGTCAGCCGCTATCGGACAAGTTTGCAGGCTTACAATCTGTGGCACGAGGACCGCACGGCCATGGCCAACCACATCGAGAGTCGGGTACCGTTCCTAGATCACCGACTAGTTGAATATACGCTCTCGATTCCCCCTGCAAAATATAAGCGGCTCTTTTGGAACAAACGCATTCTGCGTGAGGCCATGCAGTCGACCCTGCCAGAGAGCCTCTACAACCGGGAGAAAGTTCCCTTCTTTATTGGAGACGACCTGCGCTACACCCGACGCATGATGTACAGCATCTTTTGTGCCAATGACTTTGCGCTGGTGCGTGAGTCGCTAGAACAGAATCCGGTCTTTGATGCAGATGCCATTCTACGCTTGACCACCAACATCCCTAACGATCCGGAATATACCCATGTGGATGAACTAACGTCTATCATCAACATGGGGTTGCTGGCCAAAATGGCCCGGGAGATCACGCCTGCGCAACCGAATCATGACTCATGGCCTCTGTTGCAAGCCCATACCGAGGTTGATGATTGGGAACAGATGGCCCTGCAACTGGCTGTGCGTCGCAATGATATTGATTTGGATGCTTCTCTCTGCTTCACCCCTGGTTCCTATCTCGTCAAAATAGACAACGTCCATGATGCAACCAACTATCTAGTGGCGAAGCACAGCGTCGAATATCAGCTGGATAGCGAACCCATGGCGGACTGGATCAATGTATTGCGACGAATTGATGGCAGACGCTCGCTGCGTGACATTCTGGCCGAATTATCATTGCCTGAGGCGGCGGTTCGTAAACAGCTAGAGGAAGCCATGGATTATAAAGTCATTCAGCTTTTGTGACGTCGAATATCAATTGCCAAAAGAGGGTATAACCGGATTTCCTCCTTATATAGAGAATCCGATTACCATATCGTAGTTTTTCTAAACAAAATTCAAGTTTCAAGAAAGGAACAAATCATGATCAATCAATGGAAGCAGAGCAGTCTACATCGTAGTGGCTGGCAAGAGGAAGAGCAGCCCCGTCAGACGATTTCAGACCCCACTATATTGGCCCTTCATGATGATAGTTTAGAGGGGATTATGAACGGGGAATGGCATCCTGGTCTATCAGCGAAGTCTAATATTCGAGCGGGACAAAATTACCCATGGCCCTCGATATCCTTTTAGCCTCACCGATGGCTTTGTGACCATTCGTTTTCGCGAGAGCCATATGCCTAAACAGGGTATAACCGAACGCTCTACATGAAGAGAGGGTTCGGTTATCATATTGTAGTTTTTCTAAATTGTAGTTTTTCTAAACATCGTTCAGGTTTCAAGAAAGGAACAAATCATGAACAACCTATGGAAGCAGACCAGTCTGCACAATTCTGTCTCGAACATGGAAGAGCAAGTCCAGCAGATAATGCTCGATCCCACCCAAATCATGGAGCGCTCTGAGGAATTCAGCCTGGAATTGGATGCAGAGGCTCTGCCAGGTATCCTGGCAAAAGCAGGCCTGCGTGCAGGTCAAAGACAAACCGGCGTCAACTTAAAAACCTTCTTCGGATAATTGTTGACTGAGCTTCGATAGCAGGCTTGTCTGATGCGCAGAGTGCAATCTATTTGGCAAAACACTAAATACGCCGCACGCTGTCACAGCTCAAATATGAAAGGAATAAATGATGAATAACCAATGGAAGCATCATGGCGTCATTACCGACGCGTTGCAGCAGGCCGTCTCTCAGGCGTTTAGCAATGAACTCGTCACCCCTGTAGCACTTCCGAAAATATTGTTAGATACAGTTGATGGCAATTCATTGTCACCTGGTGTACCCGCAAAATTAGGCTTAAAAGCAGGGCAGTATGATTTAGGTTATATATTTAATGGTGCAGGTGGGCCTCCCGCTTAGTTTCGATAGTAAATTCGTCTGATGTATAGCCTGTGGCCCATTTGGCGAGGAGCTAAGCAGGCTACACCATCAGCCATACGAAAGCACTTCACTACTTGAGAAAGGAACAAACTATGAACAAACAAGAGATGCACAACGAGCAGGAAACGGTTCAAGCGCAAGCACAGAATAAGAACAACCGGACAAAGTCCGAGCAGAATGACACTCCCGGCCTGAAGGCTAAATCGAACGTACATGCTGGCCAGCCTTCGCTAGATGAAACTTTTGGAGCCTAACAAAGGCTGGGACTTAGGCAGTTAAACATATTTTAAGAGGTCTGTCAGAGTAAGGATCTGTCCAAGAATAACTTAGTGAATTAATCTTCCGGGAAGCTTCGGACCGACAAACTCGACTGGCAGACAAGCTTCCCGGAAGATCACTATCTTATTTCTACGCGGACCCTTAGGAGCAAACTATGAATAAACAAGACATGCCCAACCAACAAAAGAAAGTACAAGAGCAGGCACAGAACAACAATGAAGTGCTTGAGCGCACTGATATTCAGAAGGAGACACCGGGTCTAAAGGCCAAATCTGCCGTACGAGCGGGTCAAGTCACCTTCCCATTCTAGTTAGCCCGTCGGACAAGCGTCACTAGGTGACAGTCACTTTGTCAGCAAAGCGGCAGTGCCTGTCACCTGCAGAAGGGCTATACAGATTGAGCATGAGCACGATACCAAACCAAGACCTATCCCAATTTGCCTGGCCGGCGTCCCAACTCGGCGCGGCATTAGCAGCACTCGCACGTCAATCGGGCTTGCAGGGCAGTCGTATTGAACTGGGGAAGGCAATGGAGAGTCCAGCTATGCTCGATGGAGAAGCGCTGGACAACTGGCTCGAATATGCAGCCCATCAGTTGGGCATCGAGGTGGAATCGGTCGAAACATCTTATGGTGAAGTTGAATCGTTGATGGGTCACGCTGCACCAGCTTTGTTGCGTCTGCCTACAGACGAAACAGTACCAAACGACATGTTTCTGGCCCTTCTCAAAACTGGACGTGGTCAGTTGACTCTGTTAACGCCAGAATTGGTCCAGCGTTCTGTCCCGATTGAAACTACGTGTCATGCGCTGCGGGACCCACTCAATGCACCTTTGCTGGACGCTCGCAGGGAATTGCTGGCTGAAGCTGGCGTTGCTGAAGAGCGGAGAGAAACGGTCTTGGCCGCTCTTCTAAATGAGCAACTGGGTACAATTCGGATCGGTGGCTGTTGGCTGCTGCGCCTGCCGCCCAACGCTGGATGGTGGGCGCAGGTCCGCCACACTCGTCTTTTCCAGAAGCTGATTACGCTATTTGGCGCAAACGTCGGCCAGCCGCTTCTACTTGTCAGTGCCTGGTGGCTCATCGGGCGCGGTGCGTTGCAAGGGCACTTTGAGTGGGTTTGGCTCGTCGCCTGGGCGCTAGCGCTCTTGACCATGATTCCATTCCAGCTTCTAATGAGTTCTACCCAGGGCATATTGGCCATCGACGCCGGTGGACTCTTCAAACAGCGTCTACTCTATGGAATCTTACGATTGGAGCCAGAAGAGATCAGTCATCAAGGGGCTGGCCAGTTTCTGGGTCGGGTGATGGAATCTGAATCGCTAGAGTTATTGGCACTCACCGGTGGTTTTGCGGCGTTCTTTACCGTAGTCCAGTTGGCGACGGCGGCGGCGATTCTCTCGATGGGCATCGGTGGCTGGCTGCATAGCCTGCTCTTGATTGGCTGGGTCGCTTTGATTCTGCTGCTTGGCTGGCTCTATGCCCGCCAAGGACGTATCTGGCTCGATACCTTTCGGCAAATGACCAACGACATGGTCGAGCGCATGGTGGGCTACCGCACACGGGTGGCCCAAGAAGACCACGCCCGCTGGCATGACGAAGAGGATCGGGAACTGGCCCATTATCTGGATCTGTCTGCGCACTTTGACCACATTGGCGCGGGGTTAAACGCCATCGGTCCGCGCGGCTGGCTGGTGTTGGGTCTGGGCTGGGTCCTCTATCTTTTTGTCACCAAGCCCGAACTATCCACTGAACTAGCCATTAGCCTTGGCGGCGTCATGCTGGCCTTTCAGGCGCTGAGCACGCTGATCCTGGGCATGCGCAGCGTGGTCGATGGGATAACAGCTTGGGGGCAAGTGGCCCCGCTCTTGCAGGCTGCGGGGAGACCGGTCCAAGCACCGAATGAGCTCGTCTATAATATGGGCGTCAATAATACGGTCGTCAATCGCACCCAAACCGCGACGGGATCAACGTCTCCCACAGCGGAACATCCCATAACAGAGCGTCCAGCACCCATGATTATGGCCCGTGATCTCGTCTTTCGCTATCGGGGTCGCACACAACCGGTTCTGCGCGAATGTAAACTGGATATCTATCCGGGCGACCGTTTGCTGTTGGAAGGGGAGTCGGGCGGGGGCAAATCGACGCTGGCCGCGCTGCTGGCCGGGTTGCGTACGCCTGATGCGGGGTTGCTGCTACTCCGCGGCTTGGATCATCAGACGCTGGGTGCGGATGCTTGGCGACAGCATGTGGTTTCTGCACCCCAGTTTCACGAGAACCACGTCTTTACCGAGACCTTTGCCTTCAACTTGCTGATCGGGCGACGATGGCCAGCCTTGCCCGATGATTTGATGGAAGCGTACACCATCTGCGAAGAGCTGGGCCTAAGCGACCTGATTAACCGCATGCCTGCTGGTTTTCAGCAGATGGTGGGCGAGAGCGGCTGGCAGCTCTCTCACGGCGAACGCAGCCGCTTGTATATCGCCCGTGCGCTGCTGCAGCAAGCCGATTTCATCATCTTAGACGAGAGCTTTGCCGCCCTAGACCCCGAGAATTTACGACTGGCGTTGGAATGTGTTTTGAGGCGCGCGCCGGCGTTGATGGTGATTGCCCATCCCTAATGCTGTATAGTCCCCCAGAAAAGGTCCCGTCCCGTTCATCGGGGAGGTCCCATCGCTGGTCAAGGAGATGTGGTACGAAACTTTTCTGGGCAAGTATATTGAACATGGAAAAGTACCCGATTATGGTCAGTCTGTTTAACCGCCTTACTCAAATCATGATTATGGTCGCTGTGTGTGGCTTGCTGCTTGGTTGCAGCGGTGCCAGCGCTTCTACGCTCAATCCCACAATCAAAATTGGCGTGGTCATACCGCTCAACACCGATGAGGTCTTTCTTGATGTGGTGCGGAAGCACTACGATCAAATCGTTGCCGAGCTCAATGCAGAGGGCGGTCTGGCGGTGAAAGGACAGCTTATTCCTGTCGAATTGATCTATGCAGATAGCGCACTCGATGTGGAAGTTGGCGTCCAGGCCGTACAGCAACTGATTGATGAAGAGAATATCATTGCACTTGTTGGACCGCATTATGGCAAAGTTGCCGTTGCCGCGCTGGATCTCGCTGACGCTGCTGGTATACCTACGATGATTCCAATATACTCTGGTGGTGGGCTGGCAACAACCGAAAAACCATACGCCTTTCAACTCGTTAGCGCCTCACCACATCTTATGACGCTTGCTGCACGTTTCATCTACATCAATTTAGGGATCGATAAAGTCGCCGTCTTGGCGAACAGCCCGGAAAAAGGGACATTCTCGAACGTTTTTGAGGAACTAGGCGGGCAAATCCAAATCGAGGTATTTCAAGCCAGCGATACGGACTTCCGACCACAATTGACACAGATTCGAGATAGTGGCGCAGGCCTCATCCTGGTTGGTGGTGACGCAACGGCATCTGTTCAAATTTTGACAGAGCAGACCCATGAATTGGGTATCACGGCACCATTTCTCAATGCCACCTCCTTTTTCTTTTTGCCGCCAGAAATGCTGTGGAAAATACAGGGCGTATTTGTGATCCTGGACTTTGTGCCAGATTTGGCAACGGAAGAAGCGCTCGAGGAATATGCACACTTTGAGGAAGCCCATGATATTGCACTCAGTACGCTTGATAAAATCTTCTTCAGCTACACCGGTGACGCGCTCGGTCTCCTTTTGGCGGCCATACAACGTGCCGGGAGCCTGGAGCCAACAGAAATACGCAATGCGCTTGCGACAACAAGATATTACGATGGCCTAACTGGTCTGATCTCCTACGATGAACGGGGCATACCGTTACGCCATTTGATTGTTATGCAAGTGTATCGAGACCAGTTTATTTTCTACGATTTGGTACGTGATGAGGCACCCTCCGCTCAGTCAGGTATCGCGCAGGCACAGGCCGCCGAAGTTGAGCCGACCTCCACGTCAGTAATGACAAACGAAGAAAATAGTACCTCCGCAGACAATGCCGCAAGCAACAAACCAATCAAGATTGGCTTTATAGGACCGCTAACTGGTGATGGCGCTTTCATCGGCAATGAGATGTTAGGATTTGCCAAAGTAGTCACCGAGATGTACAGCGAACAGACGGGCTTGACTTTTGAAATTGTGGAAGGTGATACGAGGATCGACGCAGACGCGGGACGTATCGTGGCTGAACGTTTCGCGGCAGATGAGCAGATTCTCGGCGTCATCGGCCCTGCGGTCAGTCAGGTTTGCGAGGCCACACAGCCCATCTTTGACAAAGCGACTCTCGTCCATCTGACGCCCTCCTGTACAAAGACAGACTTGACTGAGACGGACTCAAGCACCTTCTTTCGCCCCATCCCCACCGATGCAGATCAGGGCAAGACGATCGCTGCCTACATGGTAAATCAATTGGAGATTCAGTCAGCGTTTCTGGTTGATGACCAATCGAGCTATGCCGTTGGCCTGAATGATGAAATTGCGTTCCTGCTGGAGAAGGTTGGGATAACAGACATTGTGCGCGTTTCGGTGACGCAGCAAGAGACCGATTTTTCTTCTATTGTCACGTCGGCCAACGCTCAGGGCATAGACGTTGTCTTCTTTGGGGGTCAGCTATCGAAACAAGCAGGCACACTTGCCCTCCAGCTTCAAGCAAAAGGCTACGATGGCCTCTACTTCCTCTCTTCTGCTGGCTTTGATCCGGAGTGGATCGGTTTGGCTGGCGATGCTGCCGAGGGTGCCTATGTTGTTTTCTATACGCCAGATCCCAGAGCGGTACCGAATGCGAATGAAATGACAACTCGCTATCGCGAGCAATTCACCGACGAGTTTGGCGCTTTTGGCGGCGCGGCTGGCTTCACCACACAGATTCTGTTGGAGGCTGTTATCGCCTGTGCCGAGACAGATACGTTAACTCGAACCTGTGTCCACAAAGCTGTTGCCGCCTCCAATCTAGAATCGACGGTGTTGGATATTCCTGTGAAGTTTGGACCCAATAACCAAGCAGAGGGCAGCCACTACTTCGTTTTCCAAGTGCAAAACGGGGCGTTTGTCTTGCAGGTGACTGACTGGGCGTTTATTTTACCGGATTAAGTCTGATATCCCATTGATTACTGATTACCGACCTACCATGATTGACAGCCTACTTGACCTCATTACCATCATTGCCTGGTCCTTATTGGGCCTCTATACGCTGCTCTTCTTCGTGCGCACAACCCAGCGGCACGGGGTCACTACCGGGCTACGCAGACTGCTTTCGTTTCGGCTACTGCTGCCGCTGGCCCTGGTAATCGGACTCAATATGCTCGGCATGAGTCTGGTCTACATCACGCCGCCTCAGGTGGGCGTCGTTCTGTCAGTTACGGCACCCAAGGGGGTGCGACCACAGCCGATCCAGTCGGGGCTGCACTGGATTATTCCGTTTGTCGAGCGCGTGACCCACTATCCCATTGCTTGGCAGACCTACACCATGTCCAGTAACCCGCTAGAAGGGCAGGAGATTGGCGACGACTCGATTACAGCACGCACCAACGATGGCCAGGAGGTGATTTTGGACTGTTCGATACTCTTCCGGCTACGCGGGGAGCAGGCTGTGCGCATCTACATCGATTGGCAGGAGCGCTACATTACCGACTTTGTACGCCCGGTGACGCGCGGCATCGTGCGTACGCGCGTCTCCCAGTTTACCGTCGATGAAGTGAACAGCTCGCGCCGCGCCGATTTAGAAGCAGAACTCAACCTGCTGCTGGAAGAGGAGTTTCGCGATAAGGGGCTGGAGTTGGATCAGTTTGTGTTGCGCAACATCGCCTTTTCGCCCGAATACGCCAGCGCCATTGAACACAAGCAAGTGGCGGAACAGCAGATTCTCCAGAAGCAACACGAGGCCGAACAGATCCGCACGCTGGCGGAAGGTGAGGCGGCCGCCGTACGTATCAAGGCCCAAGCCGAAGCCGACGGACTCAAGTTCATTGCCGACGCACTGGCCAAGGATGAAAAGCTGCTGACCCACGAATATATCAGCAAGCTCTCACCGGGTATCCGCGTGATACTCGTACCAAGCGACAATCCATTCTTACTGCCGCTGCCAAACATGGAACCAGATGAGCAGCCCTTCCCCATTGGCTCGCCAGAAGGGTCGTCATTGGGCAAAACCGAGTCGCCCCCGTCAATTGATTTGCAGAATCAACCAGTAGAAAAAGCATCCATACCGTAAAATTTCACAATCAAACATTTACAACGCTCATCTACCTAATATGTGGAGGTAAGACACTTACTCCGCCCGAAGCCTTTGGATGCACGTATTTGTGGTAGATGGGCCATCCATCAGGAGAACAATCATGGGAACACTCTTCGGCATTACAATCATCATCGTCTTGGTTTACGGCATCGTTTACTATTGGCGTCAGAAACCTGCACAAACGCTTGCTGAACCGCTGCGTCCTGAAGTCGCCAAGAAACGGTTGCCCGCACGCATCACCGCAACCGTCCAACGCAGCGCCAGCATCGCCAACAACCTGCGCAACAAACTGAGCAATCAGCAAGATACGTTCTCTACGAAACAATTCAAGGCGTGGGTTGCCAGCGCAGCAGCATCGGACGGTCAGGCACTGTATGACAGCCTACCGCGTGACGCACAAGACTTTGCTGGCCGCACCGCCGCGCTTTCTGACGCCGAACTCCAGACCCTCATCCAGCAGGTGTCGGACTTTTGCACAAGCCTGAACCTGAATTTGCACTGGCTGTTTGAAGCCCAATTGGATGAGGGCAGCGAACCAAAACAGGCTGTTGAAGGTGTCGTCATGCTCTATTGTCTGGCCCACGCCAAGGCAACTCGAGTTCAGGACGATGTCAAAGCGCTCAACGCATTCCAGAACTGGCAGGCCAAACCCGAAGCGGCCGAACAGCGTGACGTAACCCAGCGCGTCTATGGTCGGCTAGTCGAAAAGGGCTTGGTTACAGCCCCGTCACCCGATCAGTTTATGCAGTCGGACAAGGAACGGCAGACCCACGTCGTCAGCACCGTACAGCAGATGGCAAAAACCAACAAACAGGCGCTGTTGGCAACGTTCAAAGAGGTGGTGACTGGCGACACTCCCAGCGAGCCAACCGCGCAGAAAGAGAGTACACAGAAAGCGTCCCATAGCCAGGTGTCGTCGGCGGATGAGAGCGTTGCTGATGAGATGCCAGTTGTGATGGAGCAGCCCGATGCACGAGCTGTTGCTGTCTAGAATTGCATCTCATGCAGACCAACTCGTTTCCCTTAACGAACATACGCGCGCTGAGACGCATCGTCAACAGCAGTAGATTGCGGCTAGAGACAGCGATATCTGATGCAGTGTCAAACATTGCAGGGCCAGATATGGCAATAATCGGCCTACGCATCTGCTTCTGGCTCATCTTTCTGGTCAGCTTGGCAATGGCCGCGGTTGCGTTCCCCTATTTGCGCAATGAGACGGCCAATATCTCGGCCATAATCCTACGCTATCTCGATAGCCTGAATATCAGCCAGAGCAATTATGTCAACCTTCTGGTCGGGCGAGAGATAGTTGTGCTTTTAATCTCGTTTGCGATCCCGCTGCTGCTCTATTTCCTTAGTGGACAAAGTCGGATCGGTCTGATATTTGCCTGTCAGATCATGAGCAACAGCGTTCCACGTACCCAACTCGATGACGCTATTCTGGATACAAATCCAACAGGCCTCTTGTTTGCCTTGTTTGCCCTGGGCGATGGACTGTCCACGCTCTTCTCATTCTGGGGGCTTTATGTGTTTCCAGATGGCGTATTGCGTCCGCGCCATCTAAGGTTTGTGTTCATCCTGTTTGGCCTGTGGATCCCATTTTGGCTCGTCCCGGCAACCCATCCTGGCAACGCGTTCGGGTCGATTGAGGATCTGATCTATCTAGCCCTCTTTGTCATCGGTCTTGCTTCGCAAGTCTACCGATATCGACGTGTATTGAACCTGGAGCAACGGCAGCAGGTGAAGTTAGTCATGATTGCGTTCGGGATCTTGTTCGTCGCCAGAGTCGGCCTTGTCGGATTGGTTCCTGTGCTGATTCCCGCGTTACATGGGCCGAGTCTGGAGCGCTTTGTCTATGACTTTATTGCCATTACGATCTATCAGATCTCGCTCATTCTGGTCTACCTGTCAGAGCTGGTCTCTATTCTGCGGTATCGTCTGTGGGAGATTAACTTTTTCATTCGACGCATCACGCTGCTGGGCATCATTTTGCTGCTTGGCTTTGTCTTTTGGTTTCTGCAGCCCCAAAGCTGTCCCCCAGACTGTGTTGGTGCCACGCTTGTCGTCCGCGACCTGCGACAAGCAAACTTGAGCGGTGGAAACTTTGTGGAAGCGAATCTGTATGGTGCCGATCTCAGCGAAGCCAATTTACGGTCTGCGGATCTGAGCGGCGCCAGTATGCGCCAAGCCAGCCTCAAGGAAGCCAACCTGCGTGAAGCCAACTTAATCGGCGCCGACCTGCGCGAAGCCAACCTGATTGACGCAACGCTGACTACGGCTGATCTAAGAGGGGCCAATCTGGGGCAGGTAAATCTCACCCGCGTGGACTTAACCCAAATCAAGCTGACCGGTGTCCGGCTAACCCAGGCCACCCTGGTTGGTAGCGATCTCAACGGTATCAATCTGGACGGGGTTGATCTCTTTGCCGCTGACCTGCGCGGCGCTGTTCTGCACAGCGCTCGCTTGAAGGGGGCAATCCTCAGCACCGCCGACTTGAGCGGTGCGGACATCAGAGACGGTCAACTCAACGGAGCGTGGCTCAATCGAGCCGATCTCAGCGGTACCAACCTGCAGGGTGCCGATTTGAGCGGCGCGGTGCTGATCGGTTCCGATCTCACGTCGGCGAACCTCTCCGATGCTACCTTCATTGGGGCCAACCTAATTGGGGCGAATCTCAACGGAGCTAATTTGCGGGGCGCCGATTTAACTGGCGCACGCGTGACGGTCAGCCAATTGCAGGATGGGGAACTCATGCGTTATCCCGTTATCAATATTCTCAACCAGCTCGATCGCAATCGAGTAATCCGCGACGCCGATTTACGCGGCGTCCTCTTCAATCAACGGACAAAATGGCCCAATGATCGATTTACGCCACCTGTTTCGCTCGTACGTTAGCGCTATATGCCTGTCCCGAAAAGTTCTGTCCCATTTCGGTACCTTGAAATGTGGTATAGAGCTTTTCGGGAGAACTATACAACCGATCATCCTCATGGCGTTGCTTGCAATGGTGCTTGCTGGATGCGTTTCGTCTTTGCTGGATGGCTGTCCACCAGACTGTTTGGAAGCCAATTTCAAGGAGCGCGATCTAACCGGTATGGGGCTGAAAGACGCCAATCTACGCAACGCTGATCTGAGTCAAGCCATACTCATTGAGGCAGACTTACGCAACGCGGATTTAAGCAACGCGGATTTGAGCGAGGCTGATCTAAGTAAGGCCAACTTATCTGGTGCGCGTTTAACGGGTGCCAACCTAATCAAAGCAGACTTGAGTGAAGCGGTTATCGATGATGCCATCCTGAGCGGGGCCGACTTTACCGGCGCGATCCTTACGCGCGTAGATCTGCGTAAGGTCGATCTAAGCGCCGTCATATTAGATGAGGCCCAGCTCATGGGGGCCAATCTGTGGGGTGTGCAATTGCGG
Organism: Chloroflexota bacterium; assembly: GCA_039028975.1. Classification (GTDB taxonomy): domain Bacteria; phylum Chloroflexota; class Anaerolineae; order Caldilineales; family Caldilineaceae; genus JAHBNG01. Next base: position 11,124 of record JBCCHB010000030.1, on the reverse strand, counting down.
GGGACGACGCTGGTTGGGGCCGATTTGCGCAGCGCCATCCTCGTTGCCACCGACCTCAGCGGGGCCAATCTGGGCGTGGACGACGTGAAGACCGAAAGCCCCACGATCCTGATCGGCGCAGACATGCGCGGGGCTAGGCTCATTGGGGCCAACTTGGACAGGGCCAATCTCAATGGGGTCAACCTGAGTCGTGCCCATCTCAACGGGGCTTCGCTCATCAGTGCCAAACTCCGGGGCGCCGATTTGAGTCTAGCCGTTTTGAGCGATGCAACGCTGAACGATGCCCAACTCAACGGGGCCAATCTCCAATATGCAGAGCTAGTTAAGGCCCGCTTATTTCGTGCGCTGCTGACTGGTGCCAACGTACAAGGGGCAGATTTTCGCCATGCATCGTTTGGCGTTGAACCAGCGACACGTGATCCCAAAACCAGCCCACTGTTGGATTTGAGCGGTGTACATTATGATCAAGAGGCGGTGTGGCCCGTTGGATTTTTGCCGCCAGAGTCAGCCAAACTGCTCGAAGAAAGGGAACAAGAAGAAGAGGAGCAAGATGAATGATAGAGCTCAGTTTCCCCGCGCCAGCCGCGTACAGACCACCGACAGCTTCCGGTCATCGACCGTTAGCCTGCTCGTGGTGATTCTGCTGCTGACCGCCTGGCTCGTTTGGTTCTTTGGCGGCACAATTCGGCTGCATGGGCTGGGTACCATCCGTGGTTTGGCTCATGATAGTCAGATCGTGGCAGAACTACCTATTGAGGTGCTAATGCAAGTTCAGCGCGGCCAAAGCGCACGTCTCTATCTCGACAGCCCCATTGCGCCAGAGCAGGAGGTCATTCCAGCAGTTGTGACGAGTCTGGACTATGCCCCGTCAAGCCAGACGGGGCGCATCACCCTTGTGCCTCTACGTGCCGTACCCGCTTTTGATCCAACCGTTGACCTGACGGGTGAGGTTCAGGTCGACCTGGAAGAGATATCGCCAGCAAAGCTGATCATGCGCTCTTCCCACTAATAGACAACGCAATTAGAAGTTAGACAATGGTTCAGTAGGCACGCCGCGTGCCGGTCCAGCCGCACGGGGCGTGCTCACTCCTCGATTGTTCAATGTTTATTTGCGTTGTCTATAAGAACCTAACGAATTGTCAATAGTCAACGCTCAATTGTCAATGGCTAATGATCTCTACACGAGGATCGGCGTGGGCATTCGATGACATTGAACACCCACTGACGAGATGGATTCTCGCAATCGAACCAGATTCTCAACTAGTATCACGCAATACGCACCAGGCAAGACGTACATTTTGCAGGTAATCCATTTTCTGGAACGCTCTTTATCATGGATGTCAGACCACTATGTTGAATCTACCCACATCTGACCGACGCTTCTTTGTCCCCGAGGTGGTTCAAACCTCTGCCATGGATTGTGGACCCGCCGCGCTCAAGGCGTTGCTGGAAGGCTTTGGGGTGCCTATCAGCTATGGTCGTCTGCGCGAGGCGTGCCAGACCAGCGTGGATGGCACCTCCATCGACACCCTCGAAGAGATCGCGGTGCAGCTTGGGCTAAAGGCCGAGCAGATGGTCACGCCAGCGGATCATCTGCTGTTGCCCGGTGCCCAGACGCTGCCCGCCATCGTCGTGATTCGCCAGCCCAACGGGTTGACCCACTTTGTTGTGGTTTGGTCCTTGCATGGTCGCTTTGTCCAACTGATGGACCCCGGCACGGGACGCCGCTGGACGACCGAGGTGCGCTTTCTACAAGACCTCTACGTGCATCGCATGGCTGTGTCTGCTGCGGTCTGGCGGCAGTGGGCTGGCTCACCCGGATTTTGCGATCCGCTACGCCAACGTCTGGCGCAGGTTGGTCTGCATGAGACAACCATTGAGCATCTTGTCCAGACGGCGCTGGCAGATCCGCAATGGCGTATGCTCGCCGCGCTGGACGCCACCACGCGCATGGTGGCCTCGCTGATTCGTGCCGATGGCCTGCAGGCCGGTGCCGAAGCCGCCAGCGTTCTTGAACGGCTCTTTCACCGCGCCCGTGCGGAATCGCCCGACGCCGAGTCAATTATTCCCATTGTCTACTGGTCGGCACAGCCCGCTACGCATACCGCCGATTTCCCCCAACCCGAGTCCGGTCGTACTTCTGCACCTGAGCAGATCTTTCTGGTGGGCGCCGTCCTTATCCGAGTACAGGGCGTTCAAGTCGCGTCACCCAACACCGTGTTACCCCAGGAAGTGTTGCCCCAGGAAGGGGCGGATAGTCAACAGGGGGAACGATCGCCAGAAACGTCATTGCCTCCGCTTGCTCCAGAGCTAGTGGCCGCGTTGGAAGAATCACCTAGCCGACCAGAGCAAGTGCTGCTAAACTATCTCCGCACCGATGGTCTGCTGACGCCCGTGGTTCTGTTGGTGGCGCTCGTGCTGGCGGCTGGCGGCGTCATCATCGAGGCATTGATCCTGCGCGGACTCCTCGATCTGGGGTTAAGCCTGCCAACTTCGGGCCAACGCATTGCCGTTAGCGGCGCGCTCTGCGCGTTTGTGGCCCTGCTCTTTGTGTTGGAAGTTCCGCTGATCGACACGATATTGCGCTATGGACGCCGTCTGGAATCGAATCTGCGTATCGCCTTTCTTAAGAAAATTCCCCGTTTGGGCGACCGCTATTTTCACAGCCGCCTGATCTCGGATATGGCATCGCGGGCGTATGATCTGCGTCAGTTGCGCAACCTCCCCCACCTTGGTTTCACCTTTCTACGCACGGGCTTTCAATTGCTGTGGACGTCGGTGGGTATCGCTATTATTGATCCAGCCAGCGCGCCCATTGCCATTCTGGCCACGGTTGTAACTGTTGGGTTGATTGTGGCCAGCCAGAAGGTTCTGGCCGAACGCGATCTGCGTTTTCGCAGCCATAGCGGTGCCCTGAGCCACTTCTATTTGGATGCCTTGCTGGGTCTGATTCCCGTGCGTACCCACGGTGCCGAACGGGCCGTACGGCGCGAGCACGAGCATGTGCTGGTCAGTTGGGTTGCGGCGGGCAAAGCCTTCTATCGGGTCGAAACGCTGGTGCAGGCGGGTGAAGCGCTGCTCGGAACGGGTCTTGCCATTTGGATCCTCTTTAGCTACATCAGCCGCGGTGGGGACGCGAGCGGCGTTCTGCTGCTCTTTTACTGGGTGCTCAGTCTGCCGACCCTAGCCAAGACGCTGAGCGATATGGCCCAGCAGTATCCTGGCCAGCGCAACCGTATGCTCCGCCTACTAGAGCCGCTCAATGCACCGGAAGAGGGAGAGTGGTCAGCCGACAGTCAAGACGCAGCGGCGCTACGGGCGCAAACGGCAGAGGATGTCCCGTCTGAGGGCGTCAAGATCGAGATGCGAGATGTGCGTGTTGTTGCTGGCGGTCAGGTCATCCTCGATGCTGTGAATCTAACGATCCGTGCCGGTGAACAGATCGCTGTCGTTGGTCCTTCGGGCGCGGGCAAATCGAGCCTGGCTGGCCTCTTGTTGGGCTGGCACCGACCGGCACGCGGGCAGCTATTGGTAGATGGCACTTCGCTAAATGGTAGACGGCTGCAGCAGTTGCGGCACGAGACCGCCTGGGTCGATCCGGCCATTCAGATCTGGAATCGCTCGCTCTTGGAAAACATGCGCTATGGCGCAGACGACGCTGCGGCTGATGACATCACGCCCGCCATCGCCAGTGCTGATCTCTTTGGCGTGCTGCAGAAGTTGCCGGATGGTCTGCAAACCCAACTGGGCGAGGGGGGAAGCCTAGTGTCGGGTGGAGAAGGGCAGCGGGTGCGGCTGGGGCGCGCGCTGCTGCGTAAGAATGTCCGCTTGGCGATCCTCGATGAACCCTTCCGTGGTCTGGATCGGGCGCAGCGACGCTCATTGCTGGATCGGGCGCGCCAACATTGGCAGGGCGCAACGTTGCTCTGCGTTACCCATGATGTCGGCGACACCCAGGACTTTGGCCGGGTTCTGGTGATTGAGGATGGACGCATTGTTGAGGACAACGCCCCATCCGTGCTAATGGCGCAGGCGTCCTCAAGATACCGCGCGCTACGACAAGCAGAAGAAACCGTGCGAACTGGTCTCTGGGCTGGTGCAGATTGGCGGCGGTTGCGGTTAGCGGGTGGGCGGTTGCGTGAAGAGGGGGGATGAGTGGGTGAGCGACAAGGTGAGAGGGTGACAAGGTGAAGGGGGTGATTGGGATATGGCGTCTCCGTTTTCGAGAACAGTAAGGGCGGCGCAGGGGGATGAGTCGGGCGTCTTCGTTGTATGGTTCGGTGTGATGGTCTTATTTAGTGGGTTGTGGCTGACCTGGTTTTTCTGGGCGAGGGTTGCCTTGGTGGAATCGAGCCAGCCAATGCGGGTTTCGGTGGCGCAACTGCGGCAGGAGCGGGCGCTGACCGCGCAATTCCCGCAGTCAGCAGCGGAGCATATGCGGCTGGGTCAGCGAGCGCGATTGCGTTTGGCTGGGCCAAGCGATTTCCAGACGCGCGTGCTGCCTGTCGTTGTGACCAAGTTCGATAACGACAGCGGCATCGGCCCTGTGCAGGCAACGTTTTCGCTACTGAACGAACCCTTCACCTTCGCAGACTACGCTGGCGCGCTGACTGGACAGATCGATGTCGATGTCCAGACGGTCTCGCCGGCGCGGTGGCTGATGCACAGGGTGGAGCCAACTAGTATTCCTGTTGTTGGCTATCGTGTTGTTCGTGAGTACCCCCACGATCCCAACGCATTTACCCAGGGATTGGCGTATGCGGCCGGCGTGCTGTATGAGGGTACGGGGTTACAGGGGCGTTCTTCGGTACGCAAGGTTGACCTGGCCACTGGCCAAGTACAGCAAATGACAGCGCTGCCCACCCCCTATTTTGGTGAAGGAATTACGATCTTTGGGGACAGCGTTGTTCAGCTGACTTGGCGTTCCCATGTCGGATTTGTCTATGACAAAGAAAGTCTGACGCTGCAGCGAGACTTTGCCTACCCCACCGAGGGCTGGGGCATTACCCACGATGGCGAACGGCTGATCGTGAGCGATGGAACGGACACCCTCTACTTCTGGGATGCTAATACATTCGCTGAAATCGGACGTGTGCAGGTGACGGCAATGGGGCAACCGGTATCCAACCTCAATGAGTTGGAGTATGTCAACGGTCTGGTCTATGCCAACATCTGGCAGACAGATCGCATTGCTCTCATCGATCCGGTGACAGGTCAGGTGACGGCGTGGCTTGACTTGACGGGTCTGCTAACGCCAACAGAGCAGAGTCAGCCTGCGGATGTATTGAATGGGATCGCATACGATGCAGTTAATCAGCGGCTCTTTGTTACGGGAAAGCTGTGGCCCAAGCTGTTTGAAATCGATATCCAATAATTGAGTGCATATAGAAGGTGTAGTAAATACTACAACATTTGTCGTAGTCCCCATCATCAGTTGTCGATGAGACCGCCTGCAGTCGGTCTTTTTTGTTGAGCAATATTTCCACGTCTGAACGATGATTTTCTGCGCGCACTGCCTTAAACTAAACCACGTCAGTTTACGTCTAATCGCTAACGCAGATTATCGCTTCACTTACACAGTTTGTACAGGTTTATAAAAAGGCATCCAAATACAGATGCCGCGCTTCAACATTTCGCTAACAAGGAGAACAAAATGAAATTGAGAAAAATAGTTGCTTTGGTCACTGTAGTTGTTATTATCACGTCTTTGGGTGTCGGCTGTGTTATGTCTCCCTACGAGATCGCAGAGGCAAACAGCACTGAACCCATCCCGGTCGCGGGTCTATATTTTGTCACCGAGACAACGACGGGCGTCCAACATCTTGTCACACTGTGGGAAGATGGCAACTTCCAGGGCATCAGCTCGGAGCAAGAGGGGGGCGTTCCTGAATACAACCCTTTTAGCGACCAGGTAGGAACGTGGGAACAGACAGGGCCACGAGAAATCACAGCCAAGGTTGTTGACATCACCTACAACCGGGATCCGATGACGTTATTTGGCTTCGGTGTTGTTCGCTACGTATTGACCTTTGATGAGACATTTGAAACGGTGACAGGTGTATTAGAAGGCGGCGTCATCGGACCCGAGGACGAGCCACACAATCTGGACGCCGAGTTTCTATTCACCTTTGATGCACCGCTTGAGGGGGAGCGTGTCTCGATTGAATTCCCTGAGCAATTCCCGAATCACTAAGGCGCTTTCACAAATAAGTACCTGGCCGCGTTCTGAGAATAGGTCAGTATTGAGTTAGTAGATGCGAACGATCGAGACCTATTCCCAGAATGCGTCTCACCTAACTAACCTGTAACGAACGCATTCCCAGTGTGTATCGAATCTAAGGAAATAGAGAAAATCATGTTGCAATCAACCCAAATGAACCATGCTCAAATAAACCGACGTCGCTTTATGCAAAGCCTGGCCCTCTTCTCAGGCATCTCTTTGAGCAATTTTCGATTAAAGGAAGTGGCAGGCTTCAACCTTGAATCCGAAGAGCCGCTGGAGATCATTATTGTTGGTGCGGGCCTGGCCGGTCTGTGTGCTGCGTATGAACTGGAAAAGCTGGGGCATCAATGTACAATTCTGGAGGCCGACCAACGCCACATTGGCGGTCGTGCCAGGACGTTACGCTTTGGCGATGGCTTGTATGGCGAAGCAGGGCCAATGCGGATCCCACAGAACCACGACCTAACCCGACATTATGTCAAAATGTTTGGTTTAGAGCTGCGCCCATTTGTGCATTCAAATTCAGACGCCTTCTATCATTTGCGCAACAAACACGACCGAATCAAGAACGTCGATCAATTTGGCGACCTTTATACCTTGACTGATGGCGAACAAGGGTTACTCCCCGACGATTTATGGGTCAATGTGATCATCTCCCTCATCGAAAACCTGTCGCAAGAAGAAAAAGACGATCTCTATGCGCTGAGCCCGCAAACGGAGACCATTCGCGAGCTGGATAAGATTTCGTTGTATCAGGCCCTACTTGATGGCGGATTATCCCATGAGGCAATCGAATTTTTGTCTACGACTTATGCGTTGGAAACGCTACTCCCCTCAGCCTTGACTGAGCATTTACGCGAAGAGATTGAGGAGGTATGGATTCATGACTTTGATGAGATTGTGGGTGGCATGGATCGCTTACCCGCTGCGTTTGCTGAAAACTTAAAGTCAAAGCCAATGTTGGGACGCCCTGTCATCCGCATAGAGCAGAATCTGGAGCAGAAGCGGGTCGCCGCTATTTATCGTGAAAATAGGGAGGAAAAACGAGCCGAAGGCGATTATCTTCTCTGCACGGTTCCTTTTTCCGTTCTGGAACGCATTGATGTTTCCCCCGCCCTCTCCGGCCCAAAACAGCGAGCGATTCGTCAACTTCACTACGATTCAGCCGTCAAAACTTTTGTTGTTGCCAATCAGCGCTTCTGGGAAAGCGAAGAGAATATCTATGGCGGCGGTACGGTGACTGACTTGCCGATTGGTTCGGTCTACTATCCGTCGGATAACGCTTCAGCTCAAGATTCTGACATTTCGGCTGGGCCTGGTGTCATGCTCGCCTCCTATACGTGGGGGAACAATGCCCGTCGCCTCTCTGCACTTTCGGTCAGAACACGGTCCCAGGAAGTCATCAGGCATCTAAGCCAGATTCATCCTCAACTAAACGAACCAGGCATAGTCCGACGATCCGCCTCCTGGAGTTGGGACCAACACCCTTGGAGTCGCGGTGCCTATGCATTTTTTGCGCCGGGCCAGCATAGTGCCTTGCATGAACACATTGCTACACCAGAAGGCCGAATCCATTTTGCGGGGGAACACACGTCGCTAACCCATAGCTGGATGCAGGGCGCGCTTGAATCCGCGTTACGTGCTGTGGCTGACATTCTACAAAATGAGTCATGAACAAGCTTCAAATTCATCTATCACAAGTATCGCCACTCGTGAGTATCTGAAGATGCTCATGGCAATTGGTGAAGCAATGGTCTCTACCTAATGTTTAAAGAAAAAGACTTGGCAGAGTTGGAACAACAGATCAACCCACAGCTCAAGACACTGTTGCTGGCATCCATTGCGCTTGCGCTGACAATTTGGGAGTTAGCCTTTAACCTTGGCGCCTTTGGCACCATCTTTTTTAGCGAGTTTTTCTGGGTTTGGGTCACAGCAACAGTTACGCTGCTCGTCATCAGTTTGACCTTGCGGGACAAATCGCTGATTCAGTGGTGGGGCATTCTGATGCTGGCCGCTCCATCGATAATCCTCGTTCTCGAATCTCTCTTGACAATGATAGGCGGCTCTGATGCAGCCTATGATCTTATCTCGGTCATTACCCTTTTGATCGCGGTCGTCTGTTTGCCCTACACGATTTATGTTGTATCAGTCATTACGAATGAGTCGCTGTTAGAAGTTAAAGATAGACAGTACCAGCGCTCATTGATGATAATTGCTGTGGTGATTGCACTTGTTGGCTTTGGCGTAGGTCGATTCAACTATCTCGTCCTCACCTGTGATGATTTTAAGGTAAGCGGAAACGATCTACCAGCCAACTGTCGCCAGGTTGATTCGACTGGCATGACCAATTAGAAATCAGATCTCTTACAATTGTTGTAGAACCCATCAACTCACATTAACAAAAATCGCATGCGCCTGGTCAGTTCGTGGAGATATTTCTCCATGCCAGGCCGATGATTTTCTGTCCTGCTCGCCTTATACTGAACCACGTAAGCCAATATCCCCCTGGTAGTTACAAAAAATAAATCACAATGATAACCTGGTTAGGATTAGCCAGGAGAAACTGGATTATCAAAAGGTGGCTGTCATACACGCTAGCGGCGATGCCCACTCCGAGAGTAGCTATGAGGTGATGACGGCAGCCCTCAATGATTTAGGCGTCGAAATTCTGACCGTGGAGACCTTCGAAAGCAATGAAACCGACTTCTTCGACCAATTAACGCGCATCAATGATTTGAAACCTGATGCAGTCTTAGTCGCGGCTTTATCGGCACCGGCAATGGAGATTGTGTCCCAAGCCCACCAGCTTGGTATTCCAAACTCTGTCCCGCTTATCGTTGGTGTCACGCTGACACAAGAGCAAATAAAAGGTGCTAATGGCGCGGCCGAAGGGGCGATTTTTCGGTCCGCTTGGACGATGACGGCTGAAACACCGGGAAATCGAAACTTTATTCAGAAATACAGGGACGAATACGGAACCGACCCGTCTGCGTTCGCTGCATTGGGATATGCCAACATCCAGATTCTGGCTTCGGCTATGGCCGCTGCTGAGTCACTTGATTCGAACGGGATCCGAGATGCTCTGGCCAATATCTCCGATTTGGATACGGTTTTGGGGCAGTTCTCTTTTGCTCCAGTCGGTGACGCGGTTTACCTGCCGATTGTACAGGTCGTGGAAGACGGCAAAGCAAAGATTCTACAATAATCGTACGCCAGGATCGGCAGGTGCTTACGATATTTCCTGGTGGCAAAGAGATTGCTCAATGATTGAGTAAGGCCAGGTATAGCCCAGATGGATGGAATAAACGGATACGAGGTTTACAATCAATCCAAAAACTCTACTCATCAATCCGGGTTATGAAGGATTGTACGGATTGTAATACCGCCAAAACGTTGTACGCATCTTCCATTTTGAGCCTCAAACTCCCCAATATCTTCCGTTCCCATCAGCCCCGAATTCATCTCTTCTCACTCGAAGAGATGAATTCGGGTAACTGATTGCCAGAGTAGGTTCGAGACTTAGCAAAAAATACCTACAGTCACCTTTGTACTTCTGCAATTGCCGAAACCAATGTATCCACATCCTCCGGCGTGTCATACCCCTGCACCGAAATTCGTACAAACGTATGCCCGTGCCACTCAAAGATCGGCACAATAATTTTATGCTCCTCCCAGAAGTGCCTGTAGTCGCTGGCCTTACCTGGAATGGGGATCGAGCGCAGTTGGGAGAACATGGAATCGGGGCTGACGGGCGGCAGTACCAGTGTCGGAGAAGTAGTCAAGGAATTGGGATCGTTCAGAGTTTGGTCGATTCCAGCCATGACTCACAGAGAGAGGCTCTAAAGCGTCCTGCCGTTCTGGACGATCATAGAGGAAAGCGGCACCCTTTGGTGAGCTCATCCACTTGTGCGCATTATCCCTTCCGGTGAGTGGCGTTTATCTTTTGCGCGATGTAAGTTTCAACTGGTGAAGATGTTAAACGTGAACCAGCAAGGACATGGCCGCAAAAATGGCAGAACTACAGATATCAGAAAAACGATTTTCCCAACGCCCCTTTGACAAGTTTGGAGAACGTTGAAAAAATCGTTTTCTAAAAAACTATAGGAATGTTATGCGAACAAGGGTCAACTTATCTCGTTGCTTCCATTTGTAGCGGCACTAACGCTTCATTTTCCATGTCGAGCAATAGCTTGTGCTTTCCATGAATGTCTGTCAGTACCCACGGGGTTCCATCACCACCGAGGAGTGCCTCTGCCCATGGTGCGGACTCTGGACCGACGACCTCTTTAATGGCTTCAACAACAGGCGAGATACCAATACCTTGTTGCTCGTATTCAGAGTATGGCCACAAGGGGAGTTCAACCTGTCTGACAGCAAAGGGGATACAAATCCTGCCAATTTTGCCATTTGATTCTATCTCATAGCATATTTCCACGGCTGCTGATGCAGGCATAACAACTGCGCCAACTAAGATACTTAAAACTAAAGCAATAGCTGCGATTCGCTTAAACATGGTCTGTTTCCTTTCATTTGTTTATACAGTGTTAAAGAGTGTTGATGCCACATTGCACCTATTTAGTGATGTCGTTTTAATGATGTCTTCGACGGGTAAAGGTACCTACTAAATAGAGACTATGTGGCTTAGAGATTTGAGTCGAATATTCGTCATCCTTAAGACGAATGAGCGACTACTGACCTTTCCTCCAATTTCGTAAATTTTGGGATGAATCTGAAAGAGTGACGATATACGTATGGTTTACCACCTTATTTTTGAAGAGTTTTGTTCAAACAGAAGCGATTTCTACCCAAAATTAACTGATTTGAGCGCGTATTGACCGGATAGGCATCAAAAATACAGCGTGAGAATCTCCGTTTCAGATTTACCTACAAAATATCATTTG
>JBCCHB010000029.1:0-120597 GCA_039028975.1 Chloroflexota bacterium | reverse complement strand
TTGGACTGTCTCTTGCTCCAGATCCAGGTCACCATCGGTTCCGTTGCCAGCCAAGTAGGGTAGGTAGATGGCTGCGGTGGCATCTTCTGGACTCATGCCAGCTTCGACGAGCAGAAGCTGGCTTTGGGCCAGACCAGCCGCAATGACGGTGCCGTTGCCGATCTGCACTTCATAGTGGGGGCCAACGTAGTAGACTGTGCTGTTGCCGTTCCACTTCTTGATGCGTTGACCGCCATCGTCGTAGAGATATGCTTCAATCAGGCTGTTGTTGCTGCTGTTATTGACGTAGCCCAATCGGTTCTCAAAGTTCCAGCCCAAGGTCTTGCCAGGGCGGTTGGTCATGTTGCCGTTGGCGTCGTAGCTGAAGCTGCCGATGCCGCTGACGTTTGTGGCGGCATGGACGTGGCTGCTGCTGCCGTAGGTGACCGTTTTGCCCTCAAATTGGTTAAAGCGCCCCGATGGTTTCCAGCTATAAGAGAGTCCATAGCCACTGGTGAGCCGATTGAGATCGTCATAGCTAAAGCTCTGGGTTGCTGGAGGGCTATAGTTATATCGTTCGGTCACGCTAATGATATTGCCATAGCGGTCCCAGCTGTACTGCAAGCGCAGCCGATCATAAGACGATGTGGTATTGGCATCCCAGTGGGTACCCACCCGAATCTCGGCAAGGCGTCCGTTAGCGGTGGTCCAAGGATCGTAGCTGTGACGTAAGAAGAGATCGGTGCTCCCCTTGGGTAGGTGGGCATAGTAGAAGCGACCAGCGGAATCGTATTTAGCATTCTTGACAATGTACTGCCCGCTCTGACACTGCCACCCGTTACCGATTAAGGTGGCATCGCAGAGGCCCTTCTGCAGCCCCATGCTGTTGTACTCCCGGCGGATTCCTGTGCCATCGGGATACTCGGTGGCGTAGTTGCGAAGGTAGCCATCGTAATATTGTTTGGTATTTTGAGCAGCAAGACCTGGAATCTGGGCCTCGGTTCGATGAAGGAATCCTAGGTAGTACCAATATTTTTCCCGAAAACCAGCATTTTTGTGGTAGTAGACCTCGGTCAACTTTCCCTTGCTGGGGCCGCGCCCGCTCTCGTCGTAGGTGTAGCGGATATCATAGGGGTCTACGCTACCGGGGCAGGAAGTGTCTGTGCGGAAGTGCTTGCCCGCCAGCCGGTTGGTCTTCTCCTGGTAGTAGAGGCAAGTGGTCTTGCCCCGAGCATCGGTCTGACGGGTTAAATTACCCTGCCGGTCGTAGGCGTAGCTCCAGTTCCCCAAGTCGGGATCGTCCATGCTCAACTTGCGGCTGGCCTTGTCATAGGTCATGGTGGCCGTCTTGTTCTCGGCGTTGACGACCGTTTTTAGGTTGCCCAGTACGTCATGGTGCAGGGTTATCTCCGCGTCATCCTGCCAACTGCCGTTGACCTTCTTTTTGCTCTTCACAAGGCTTAGGTTGCCCAGCCCATCGGTCCGGCTCCACTGGACAAATTTGTCCCAATCAGGATTGTCAGAATTGTCCCCTTGGTAGATGGCGGTGTCGCGACCTGTATATTTGTAGTGGGTCACTTCGTTGGCTGGGGTAAGGGTTTTGGTAGGACGGCTAAGCACATCATAGGTAGAGTGAATTTTGATGGTACTATTCCAAGCACCGTAGCTGCTAATGCGGCGGCTGGAGCCGTACCAAGTGGCGGAACTTGTATGGGGCATGCCTTCGTAGATGAGGTTGCCCAGCGAGTCATAACCATAGTCGAGATCCACCTCATCTCGTTGTTCGCCTGGGGAGCAGCCATCGACATTGGTCGACCAATTTTGTTGGGGCGTCTGCTTAAGCACCAGTTGGCCTAACCCGTTGTAGTGGCGCCGTACAAAGTTGCCGTAGCAGCGGGGGGCGCGGGCTTCGGCGATGACGTTGGTCTTCAGCCCGCTCAACGAATTTCGACTATTGTAACCATAGGCAACAGTAGATGAACTGTCGCTCCCCCAACTACTCCCCTCAGTCACTCGCTCCCAGAGGCGTATAGGGCGACCATAGCTGTCGTACTTAGTACGAGAACAGATATCATTCACCGCGCAATGTTCAGCCACCAACCCCCATTGGGAACCAGCAATGTCTGATGCTCTATTCACGCCGTAGAATTTAGCTCTTTCTTCAAAGGAGCTGTCTCGCCCATTAAAACGCTTGATGGGGAAGAGATGATAGGTCTGGTCGTAGTCGGTGCGGATCTTCAGGTCTCGGCTGCTGTTGGGGCCAAAGCGAATCTCTTCGGTGACGTTGCCGTAGTCATCACGAGTGAGGTGGGTTACGGCCCAGTTGGCATCGTACTTATCAATAGCTGGTTCGTGAATACAGCTACCGCTGAGCAAGGTCTCTGTCTTGACCACCAGCCCTTTGGCCGTCGAGTTATTGGCCATGCTGTGGTAGCCGCTGTTGAGCTTGTCGTAAATATTGCGCGTCTCCGATATGCAGCGGTTCTCCTCGCTTGAAACGACTCGAATGCGGGATGGCCCGTTCACAATGTTTTTGCTGACGTGGGGCCAATACTCCATAACGGTCATGCGCTTGCGCTCATTTTCGCTGCCAGTATCGTCTATTTCGCCATCGTTGTTCTCATCCACATAGTCATCGATGCGGGTCACCTGGCCATGTTGCTGACCGTTCTGGCGGAACTCCTGGTAGAGGTAGCGCTTCTGATTAAGAATGTACCCTTTGGTGGCATATTGATGCTCGGTATGGGTGGTCTCACTACCTTTGCGGACCCAGCGGGGGCGCGCAAAATAATCATGGGTATTGGTCCAATTAGCCCCGCTTCCAGTGTAGGTGGACCAGCCAGTATGCATTCGGCTCATGAGGCAGTAGACCACAGCTGTATCAAAATCGTTCTCTTCGCGATTGCCGCAACTGTTGCCCAAGGTGGATTTGGGCTGCCACACGTCTTCTAGATATTGGCGACCCATGCGCGGGTCTGGGTTGCCGCCGCCAGCTCCTTTCTGATAGAAGCGGTGGACGGTCAATCGCACCACTTCATTTGAATTCCACCAATCTTCGTTCATTTTGTAGGTGCGGGTCATGGCAAAATCGTGGCCCATATACTCGTTCTGTCCCCGCCAACGGCGCTGCCGAGAGTTGTTGTAGTTATACTTGGTGTAGAAGTGGTTGCCCAGGCCGTCTTCCACTTTCATAGCCTTGACTCGATGGCGATAGCTTCGGGTAACCGTCCCGACTACATTGTAGGGTTTGTCCCAGTCATCTTCGATGTCATACTCGTGGGTGTTATGCTGGTCATAGTTGTAGGTTGTCTTGCCGCCCCAGCCATTGTCCGCGCTGGTGAGGTAGAGTTGGGCGTGGTGGGCTTGCTGCTGGTAGCCAAAGGTGTAAGTATTGAGCGGTGCAGAAGTGCGGGTGCCAGAGGCGTTCGCATTGGCTCCATAATGCTTGATCCAGTTTAGCTTAGAGTGGCTGAACCCACCGCTGCTGTATCCATGCCCAAGTTCATACTCGCGAACGAGCTTGAAGATGCCAGCTACCTTTACCTTAACGGCAATCTTCTGCAGCCGTTTGGTGCTGTACAGAGTCTGGACACAACGCTCATTCCAATCCGCAATCTGGTAATCGCTTCGGTTTTCATAGGTAAATTCGACCTTCATGGTGTGGCCGTGGTTCTCATCCTTATTGCCACCCCACAGGATCTCATCGGGCCGGATGCTGCGGTAGTACCACTTGTCGTTGTAAAAGGCATTGCCGGAGCAGTTATTGCCACCATTGGGGCGCACCAATCTTGAGTCAGACAGGTATTTGTAGGTGATGTAGTTCCCAGACGTATCAACCGATTCGGTGAGGTACCACTTGTTCACCTGCCAGCGGCCTTGGCTAAAGTCAACATAGATGCCCTGGGGTGAATTGCTCACTGCATTGGGGCGAGGGTCTGTCATAGTGCCAAAGGTATGGCGGGTGCCATCCTGGCTGGTTACAGTCCAGATCCCAGCACCGTTCACTTTACCAAGAGTCGAATCATTGTCGTGCCGGTAGAGCAAGTTCTTATCTACTTTGACAAAGTGTTCTGGCACCATGGTAAGAGACCCCCCATTATAAAAGTTAGAATGGCGGATTTCGCTACCGATTCCGTTGAGAACCAGCATGTACTTATCGTCCCAAGGATTGCCTACTTGCATATGGTCTGCCAGAGCGATATACCCTATGCCACCCAAATTCCAACCCAAACCGGCCAGACCCGATTGGGCAATTGAACCATTCTGGGTGTCTCGATTGACAAAGTAGAAATCGTCCACCGTACTGCTCGAGTAGTTCAGACTTAAGCTTGGGGCCATTCCGCCTGGGCCAGCGGGTAGCTCAATCGGGTAGCGAATGGTGGCGGCACCAGTAAAGAGGTCGCTGCTAAAGTTGGTTACGCTGGGTAAAATGTCGCCCTTGGTGGGGATCTCTAGCTCTGCTGTAAAATTACTAAAGTGGCTCAGTTGCGCCACCAAAATTTGGCGCTTTTTTAGATAGCGAATCGGAATGCGGGACCACTCATGCTCTGGGTCTTCGCGGGTAAAGAGGGCCAAACGGCGGGGATTGATTCCGGCATCGGCGAGCCACTTGGCCCGGTAGATGAGCCAGAGTGGTTTTGCAAATTCTTCAATCTCTTGCCCTTCATGCTCAGCATGGAAGGACCACTGGTGAAAGGACTCTCGTTCTTGATTGGCCAACTGCTCTTCAATTGAGGGCGTATCAGGCAACTCATCACTCGGTGGTTCCACACGCCGAAGCCGCTTAAAACGAATGTCAGTGCCTTCGGGCACGGCCCCTTGGGGAACCAACAGCATGACGCGGCCATCCTCGGCTCCTAATACGGTTCCCTTGCGCTTCTGCTTCACCACAATCTGTTCATGACCAGGAACCTTGTGGAGCCTGGGCAGCAGCCCCACAGTTAGGGTTTCGCTAACGGTGGGGCGACCATCGCTGGGCGTGACGCTTAACCCAATATCAACAACCGTTGGGTCAATCGTACGGTCGGCAATTTTGACCTGCACCTCCCTGCTAAAGAGCTTGTCCATTCTTAATTTGGGCAGGGTCCACTCTGTGGCTTGGCGGTTGCCGGTTGTCTTGAGTTCCGGTGGCAGCGTTACCTTTACCGGCAATCCCTGAACTTTGTCATTCGACGCGCGCCAGACCTCTACCGTCAGCTTGGCCGTCTCCCCTTTGAGCAGGATCGATTTATTGGTCGAAAGGCGAATCTGCACCGGAATGCCGGGCGTCTCTTCATAAGAATTATCGTCTGGGATCTCAACATAAGGGATATGTTCAGACCAATCCTCATCGGGAGGCAGTTCGTCTTCAGATTGATCTGCTGGGGATGGGGTGGGAGATTGACTTGTCAATTCCGCTTGAGCAGCGGGTGAAACGTTCAGATCCTTTGCCTGGGCAACTGGCACAAAAGTCTGGACGAGCAGGCTTAGCACCAGCAGCAGGCGGGCCGTGGCGCGGAAGAGCGTGTTGATCGAAAGTGGCTTACGTCTCGGTTTTGGTGACGTTAGAATTTTGCGTTGATATTGAATGGCATTTTGAAACTGAATGAGATTCTGAAGCCGACTGGCGCAGGCAGCATACATGGTCTGATAAGCAGCCGACGCGGTGCGAACAGAGCGAGGATTCCCGTTATTGTTGAAATCAAACGGGGGGGGCAATGCATAGTACAGCTCCTTCTCTTGTGTGGTTTTGGAACCAATGTGGTTAGAATGGGTTTGAACTCAAAATATATATGTAATTTTGAGTGAGTATAGTCTACCATATGTTTTGGGGATTGTCAATATGTTTGCGCAACTTTCCCTACAGACATGATTAATCAAACTGTAAAGAAGTCGAACGGGAAGTTACGGAGGGGTATAAATAGGCTGAATTCAAAAAATAGTGTGAAATACCGCATGGGAAGTAAGGTGACAGTAAGGGCATATTTTGTTGCGTTATTTATTTGGCGAAGGGTACAATTGTCCTAAAATGAGTTAGAAAAGAGGGTACGGTTCGAGCCTGTCGAGGTTTGGATAAGAATTAAAGGTAGCGTCTGTCATACCGAAGATCCAGAACCAAACAGGTCTCGTCGAGTTGCCTACAGGATCACAGAGATTCACAGAGCTAGCACAGAGATTCACAGAGATTTTTAAGAGGAAAAGACTCTGTGAGTCTCCTCTTGGCTCCGTGGATCTCTGTGAAAACTCTTCTTTTTTCAACATCTTCGCGGGCGACGCAGTTTGTACCGATTCGTATCACAGAGCCAGCACAGAGATTCGCAGAGAAAAGTTCATTTGCCGATTTTACTCTGAGAAATGAGATTTTCTTGCCGTAAAAGCACAAACTGAACTGCAAAGGAAGTAAGGGTATCGAAGGTTGACTCGGTACAATAGAGAACATAAACCGGATAACTCTGTAATAGAAACGTGGAAATTGTAATCTTTTTGTTAACATCTTTTCTTTGATAAGTAAGGTAAACTTTCCCCATCCCCCTCTCCATCTGTATCTTTTTTCCTCATAGCATTCAAATATTTATCTATACTCTCATAGCCATATCATAACATTGGAGGAATAATATGGGTTATAGAAACGGTACAGGCTTGATTGAGCCATATGGTGGTCCACTGGTAAACTTAATGGTTGGAGCAGACGAGCTAGACGAACTTAAGACGTACGCTGGCCACTTGCCTTCCATTCAGCTATCAGACCGAGTACTCTGTGATTTGGAATTGTTGGCCGTTGGCGCGTTCTCTCCGCTGGATCGCTTTATGAATCAGGCCGACTTTCAGCACGTTCTTGATGAGATGCGATTAGCCAATGGCGTTGTGTTCCCAATGCCCATTACATTGCCTGTTACGCCAGGTCCGGAGATCCGCATTGGCCAGCAGATTTCGCTGCGCGATGCCAAAAATAATCTACTGGCTATTATGACCATACAGGAAATGTATGAGTGGGATCAATCGGAGGTGGCGGAGAAGGTATTTGGCACCCAAGATTTACGCCACCCTGCCGTGGCTGAAATGCATCGTTGGGGGCCGATCAACATTTCTGGGCGCATTCAGATGCTGCAGTTACCTCCCCATCATGATTTTCAAGGGTTACGCATGACACCATCTGAGACGCGTGCCAAGCTAGCTGACTCCCCGTATGAGAATGTGGTGGCCTTCCAGACCCGCAACCCCATGCACAGGGTCCACGAAGAGTTGACAAAACGGGCATCTGATGAGGTCAACGGTGTTCTTCTACTTCACCCCGTGGTTGGTCTGACGAAGCCCGGTGATGTAGACTACTATACCAGAGTACGTACCTACCGGACGTTAGCAGAGAAGTACTATGAATCCGATCGGATCCTGTTGGCATTGTTGCCCCTGGCTATGCGCATGGGTGGCCCCCGGGAAGCCCTTTGGCATGCCATCATCCGGCGCAACTATGGTGCCAATCACCTCATCATTGGCCGGGACCATGCTGGCCCTGGCAATGATACCCAGGGAAACCCCTTCTACGGTCCTTACGACGCCCAAGATCTGGTCGCCGAATATGCCGATGAAATTGGTGTCAAGCCAGTTCCCTTCCGTGCGCTGGTCTACCTCCCCCAAGAAGAACGATATGAAGAGGTCTCCAAAGTGAACAATGGCGCAGAGACTGCAGCCATATCGGGAACTCAAGTACGAGAAGAGTATCTCCACAAAGGGCAAAAGCTGCCTGAATGGTTTACCCGTCCCCAGGTCGCCGAGATCCTATCCGAGACGTACCCACCTCGTCACCGTCAAGGTGTCTGTTTGTGGTTTACCGGGCTAAGTGGTTCTGGTAAGTCGACCACTGCCGATATTCTCACGGCCCTCTTGATGGAGCATGGCCGTCAGGTCACCGTCCTGGATGGCGACGTGGTTCGTACCCACCTCTCCAAAGGACTGGGCTTTAGCAAAGAAGATCGGGACATCAACGTGCGGCGCATTGGCTTTGTGGCCTCGGATGTCACCCGTCATGGTGGTGTGGTGGTCTGTGCTGCGGTCAGTCCCTATCGAAGTACTCGCAATGATGTGCGCAGCATGTTTGGCGACGGACACTTTGTCGAAGTTTATGTTGATACTCCTCTGGATGTTTGCGAAGCCCGGGACGTCAAAGGCATGTACGCCAAAGCCCGGCGCGGTGAAATCAAAGATTTCACCGGCATTGACGACCCTTATGAAGCGCCGGAAAACCCAGAATTGACCCTACTGACCGTGGATACTACACCTGAAGAGAATGCTCGCATCATTCTAGACTATTTAGTCAATCAGGGCTTTATTAACGGACATTAGACTTACCCTCCTTGACCATGCAACCACTGATCCAAGCGACCGAGCTATTTCTCATAGACGAAGCCCGTAATCGTGTTCTCCTTGGCCACAAGAAGAGTGGGATTGGTGAAGGCAAAATTCTGGGTATTGGTGGCAAAGTAGAAGAAGGTGAGTCGCCGGAAGCGGCCACCATTCGTGAAATGTGGGAAGAGACGACCCTGCGAGTCGCGCTAGCTGATCTGATAAAGGTTGGCGAAGTCACCTTTCTCTTCCCACATAAACCTCAATGGAACATGACTGTCCACAATTACGTCGCTACCCGCTGGACTGGCACGCCCACTGAGACGGATGAGATGGCTCCCGAATGGTTTCCATTAGCCAATTTGCCACTCAATCGTATGTGGGATGATGCTCAATACTGGTTGCAGGCAACGTTAGGTGGTCAATTTGTCGTCGGTGAATTCACGTTTTACCAGGACAATGAAACGGTAGCAGAGAATAAGATAGAGTTTGGCGGCCGCTGGGCATAAGGTAGGAATGATATGGCAATCTATTGAGTATCGGTAGTCCCCAGTCAGCTTGTCCCCGCGAAGGGGGGGATGGGTCACTCATTCCAAAGTCTGCCCTGTCGACGTTCTTATGTTAAAATGAGGAGAATGAAGAAGCTACTTATACCCGCAAAGATCTTGGTAGAATTACCCGATTGCAAGTGGAAAAGTGAATGCTAAACTCAGATGAACGCTGATGTCGTCATTGTCGGTGGGGGTGTGATCGGCACAGCCACTGCCTACTACCTAAGCAAATATGGCGTTGAGGTCTGCCTGCTAGAGCGAGATGATATTGCCAGCGGTACCTCGAGCGCGGCGG
This sequence comes from Chloroflexota bacterium, assembly GCA_039028975.1. Classification (GTDB taxonomy): domain Bacteria; phylum Chloroflexota; class Anaerolineae; order Caldilineales; family Caldilineaceae; genus JAHBNG01. The sequence continues at coordinate 111,453 of JBCCHB010000029.1, read as the reverse complement.
CTAGCGGTGTCGCCCTACAGACCAAACCACCTGGCCCTAAACAGAATTTTGCCCGAGCCAGCGTAGAGCTTTTCCGCACCTTGGGCGAAGAGCTTGATGCCGAAATCGAATTTTGCAACGACGGCGGGATGTTGGTTGCGGAGAATGACGAAGAGTTTGCGTTGATCCAAGAGAAGGCCGCCAAAGCACGGGCCGAAGGTGTAGATATGTCTGTCCTTACCGCCAAGGAGACGCTCCATCATCAGCCCGAACTCGCCTCACATGTAGTTGGATCCACCTACTGCCCTGACGACTCAACCGTAAACCCCTACCTGCTGGCCTTTGCCTTCGCCCGTGCTGCCAGTCGCCAAGGAGCTACCCTTCTGACCGATACCACAGTGACTGGCGTAACCCAGTCCGGCGGAAAACTTACCGGTGTCCAAACGAGCCGTGGCGACATCGCTAGCGAAACTGTCGTCAACGCGGCGGGACCTTGGGCACCGAAATTCGCCGAAATGGCTGGCGTAGAACTAGCGGTGACGCCCCGCAAAGGAGAACTCTTCGTTACTGCGCCAGGACCGCCCTTGTTGCGCGGCACCATTATCTCCGCCAGCTACCTACTCAGCAAGGCTCTCCCAGCAGATGGAAATGTAGATACAATGACTGTGGGCCTATGGGCTGGGCAGACTCGCCGTGGAAATTTACTCATCGGCAGCACCCGAGAGTTTTCAGCATATGACCGAAGCAGCACTTACGCTGGTATGCAGGCCCTACTCGAGCAGACGGCTCGCCTCATACCCAATGCGGCCAGAAGTCACGTCCTGCGCTTCTACGCCGGGTTACGTCCCTCTACCCCCGACGGGCTTCCTACCTTGGGGCATGCACCTGAGCTACCCGGATTCATCTTTGCCAACGGCCACGAAGGAGACGGGGTTGCCCTCGCTCCCGTTACCGGCAAGGCCATTGCCGATCTGCTTACGGGCCGCGTCACCAAGGATGAACTGGCACCATTTTCCCCAGAACGATTCCAGAACCATTCCAACTGAAATTGTTGAGCCATTGACAGAATGGACTATAATCAGTAGTTAAACATACAAGGGGCTGCACCAAGGGGATAAGAATCGACAAAGATTTCACAGATTGCGCAGATTTTTCATAGTATAGGAAAGTATAAAATCACTCGAGTGGATTCGCATAGCCAGTTCGCACTCAGCGGTTCTGGGACTGAGTCACGGACTCCGCGGGTGAGGTTGGGCGAAGCCCTTTTTTATCTGTGAAATCTTTTGATCCCTGTTATTTTCAGGGCAGGCCGCAATCGGAATGACACGGATAGGGCCGACTTTGGACTAAGCGACCAATCCCCGTCTTCACGGGGACAAGCTGACTGCGGACTACTCATAATAGACTCAGATTCTGACCAAATTTTGGCTCAGAAAGACTTGTCCCATTCAGAGGATACCGCAACCCGTGACAAATAAATCTATCAAGCGCATCCCATATGGTGTTGCCGATTATCGCCGCCTGCAAGAAGATAACAATTACTATGTGGATAAAACCCACTTTATCCCGCTGATTGAGGATGCCCCATACTATCTCTTCTGCATTCGGCCACGACGCTTTGGCAAATCGCTCTGGCTCTCTCTGCTGCAACACTACTATGACATCAACCTACGGGAGGATTTTGAGGCACTTTTTGGAGATACCTTTATTGGTCAGCACCCAACGGCTGAGCGCAATTCCTATTTGGTATTAAGCTTCAATTTTGCGCTGGTTAATCCTGATTTACCATATTTACAGCCCTCATTCGAGACCCACCTAACACTCTTAATCAATGGCTTTCTCCATAGGTATAGTCAGTTCTTTAGCGAAGAAGAATGCCAAACGGTTCGTTCCCATCAGCAAGCGGCTGATCAGATGCAGCAAATTTTTTTCTATGTGGGTGTGAAAGGGCTCAAGCTTTACCTCTTTATTGATGAATATGACAACTTTGCCAATACTATCCTGACGAAACATGGGCGGGACGCATATCGAAAATTAACCCACGAAGATGGCTTCTTCCGCTACTTCTTCAATATGCTCAAAGGGGGGACAGGCGGACCGATTTCGGGGCTGACTCGACTTTATATCACCGGCGTGTCACCGATCACTATGGATGACGTAACCAGTGGCTTTAATGTAGGCGGAAATATCAGCCTAGAAGAGCCATTCAATGAGTTAATCGGGTTTACTGAAGCTGAAGTTCGTACAGCTCTAACTTACTATTCCAACGCTGGCATCTTGTTAATTCCTGTTGAAAAATGCTTCACTCTGATGAAACTTTGGTATAATAATTACCGATTTTCTCAAGACTCAGATAACCAGCTATTTAATTCAAATTTAGTCTTCTACTTTTTGGAAAAAGCGCGTGAGCGCACCAAGTTACCGCGCAACCTTATCGACCAAAACCTACGCGTCGACTATGCTAAACTGCGCCACCTAGTCACCGTTGACAGGTTACTTCAGCCAGAGGCGGAGACAAATAAGTTACCCGCTGATCGTGAGCTAAATGGCAACTTTAGTATCCTAAAATCAATCGTAGATAGCGGCGAGACCGTTTCGGACATCGCACCTAGCTTTCCGCTGGAGAGTCTGCTAAAGCCAGAAAACTTCATCTCCCAGCTTTACTATTTTGGGTTACTCACCTTTACAGGTGAGCGGGCAGGTAGACCTCTGTTATCGATTCCCAATCGCACTGTTGCCGACCTGCTCTACAGCTACATCCGTGATGCGCTGGAGGATGCCAACCATTTCAGGCTGGATCCATGGCAGTTAGCCAATCTACTTAGTGATATGGCCTACCACGGCAACTGGCAACCCTTCTTTGATTTGCTAGCCGATGCGATTCAAAAACAGACTGCGGTTCGCGACTATTTGAGCGGTGAAAAGGTGATCCAAGGTTTCTTACTGGCTTATCTCAATGTTACCCACTTTTTTCACATTTGGTCTGAAAAGGATATGGGTAACGGATTCGCCGACCTCTATTTAGAGCCATTTCTGGCCCGCTATCCAGATATGCAATATGGCTATCTGATTGAGTTAGAATATATTGGCCGCAGCTCGTTCACCAAAAAGAAGCTCCAAGAAAAAATTTTAGAGGCGCAGAAACAGCTACAGCAGTACGGACGTGACCCACGGATCCAAGAGATGACCGCACAACGCCCCATAAAAAAATTGATTCTGGTCTACAACGGTTGGGAACTTGTGTACAAAGACGAATGGGTAGATCCCGGGTATATCAACACAGGAGTGGCCCCATGACCAAACCATCTCGCCTCCCAATCCAAGGGACACCCATCCAAATTGAGATTGACGGCACCACAACCACCGCGTACGTAGGTGAAAGCGTGGCTACCGTTCTGATGGCCCAAGGTCAGCGCATCTTTACGGATGAAAGTATCTACAACTACGCCCGCACGATCTTCTGTGGCATGGGAATTTGCCATCAATGCCTTGTCACTCTCAACGAGATCCGTGATGTCCGAGCTTGCATGACGACTATTCAACCAGGGATGCGGATCAACACAGGGATGACGCTTGACATTGAGGGTACAGAGGAAACCCAATGAAGAAGGTTGATATTGCCATTGTCGGTGGCGGACCTGCGGGAATGGCTGCAGCCATTGAATTATCTAAGCACCAGGTAAATTTTACTCTGCTTGATAGCTATCCACAGCTAGGGGGGCATTACTTCAAGCAGCCGCCCCGTGAATTGGCTGCGCCGCGTGGGCATTCCGTTAGCAAACAATCGCCCCGCCAAATCGAATTCGAGACGCTATCAGGTGTCATCGAAAAGCAAAATGTTGACTTCCTCTCTGAAACGTCTGTTTGGGCTGTCTTCCCCGATGAAAATGGTGCTGGCTTTACCCTCTATCTGACCGGACCATATAAGGTTGATTCGATCCACGCACGCTATCTCCTCTTGACGCCTGGTGCCTATGACCGCCCATTGGCTTTTCCGGGTTGGCAGTTACCGGGCGTGGTGACATTAGGTGGCGCGCAGATGCTTCTAAAAGGGCACGGCATTCGCCCTGGTCAGCGGGCATTGGTGGCGGGGAGTGGTCCGCTATTATTGACCGCTGCGGCAGGACTCGTTGAGGTAGGGATCCAAGTGGTTGCGGTGCTCGATCTGGCTTCCTTTTGGGCTGGCGTACCAAAAGCTCCGGTCGCGTTTTGGGGGCAATGGGGGCGGCTGAAGGATGTTTGGTATTATGGTTCCATGTTGGCCCGCCATCGAGTGCCTATTCACTTTGGGCAAACAATCTTCAAGGCAAACGGCAATCATCAGGTAATCAGCGCAACCTATGGTAAAGTCGATGCCCAATGGCAACCTCGCCACGAGACGGTCCAAACCGTAGAGGTGGATACAATCTGCGTTTCCCTTGGCTTTCTGCCTAACTTGGCACTGACCCGCCACCTTGGTTGCGCCCATCGATATGATGAGCAGCTTGATGCCTTCTACCCCCAGCATGATGCCAACATGGCAACCACCGTTCCCAATGTTTACGTGGCGGGGGATGTGACAGGGGTCGGTGGCAAAGATCTCTCTAAGCTTCAAGGGAAGATGGCCGCACTCAGCCTATTGCATACGCTGGAAAATATCACGGAAGAAGAAAAACGCCTGCAGACACATGCTCTTTCTCTCCAAATTGCTTCTGAAGAGCGCTTTCTGTCTATGCTCCACCAGCGAATGCCCATTCGCCCAGGTCTACAACAGTTGGTGACGCCAGAGACAGTGGTCTGCCGCTGTGAAATGGTCCAAGCCCATCAGATTGAGATGGCCATTGAGGAAGGGGCGCGAGATCTAAAAGGCGTCAAGCTGCGTACCCGCTGTGGGATGGGTTCATGCCAAGGGCGCTATTGCGAACCCCACGTGCGTCAACTGGTCGCATCCAAGACAGGGACAACACCCGATCAAGTGGGCGTAATGGCTGTACGTCCGCCGTTGATACCCACTCCAGTTGGTGATTTGCTTGCCAAGTGATCTCGGCTTTTCATCGATATAGTCTTTAAGAAAAAGATTTTCCCGCCGCCCTTCGACAAGCCCAGGGGACAACTGGAAAATCTTTTTCTAGATATCTATGGTAAGGAACGAGACGTAAATAGAACCAAATGAAAGATCTCTCAGGTACTCGAGATGACAGTGTCGAAATTTGGGGTTCTATATGATCCTGAGTCCTAAGGATACACTCTTCGCAACTTGGTGAATCTTTGGGAATTCGTCAAGAGCCAAAGTTAAAATCATCACTCTGAACAAAGGCCACCAGGCGCCCCACAGCACGCTGAAATGCCTCGGCCCCTTTCTCTGCCGTACCAAGAGTACCGTCGCCGACCGTGCCTGAATCGGTTACCGCGGTATATGGTCGATAGCGAATAATTTCGGGAAACTCATTAGCAGGTGGCATTGTGCGAGCAGCATGTTTCATCTTGACGAGTTCTGGCGCGACGTGAAGCAGCATACTCGTACCCGCCTCGCTGGCATGACCGTGGGGCAATTCGCTTTCCCACATGCCATCGGTCGAGGGCTGAATAAATCGCCACGTATCGGCCTGAGCACAGAGAACGTCATGCTCTTCGCGTAGCGTCATGGCCAACTGGTTCACTGTAGCCACATTGCCTGCGTGGGAGTTGATGAAGAGCAAGCGGCGAAAGCCCCAATGAATCATGCTGCGTGCGATGTCCCCTAGATACGCCTTGAGCGACTCAGCCGACACCCAAAGCGTCCCAGGGAAAGCGTTGAGTACCCTGGATTCTCCCACCGGCACCAATGGTGCAATGCCAGCCGGTACCTTTTCCGCCAGTGCCTGAGCCAGAGCCAACGCCATAATCCCATCTGACCCCGTAGGCAAATGCTTCCCGTAGACTTCTACTGCACCCGAAGGCAAAATTGCCAAATCGGTCTTCCTTCGTAGTGCATCGATTTCAAGCCAAGTCATCTTTGCTAGCTCAGACATTGTTATCGTTTCTCCTTAGGTATTCGTTTTTCGTAAGTAGTTCTTCGTGAAAAGTGTTCACGGTAGTTGGTCATGAGAGAATTTTTTTGTCTTGGGATTGTTATCTTCAACATATCGGCCACTAACGCTTTTTCTGACGTACCACTTCCGCTTGCCAGAATGTATCCGTGGCCTCTCGTTTTGCCTTGCGTACTGCTTGTAATATTTTCCGCTCCTGACGATATTTACGGTAGAAAACTACTAACGGAATGCCAATAAGGGCGACAACTTGCAAGATAATCACTGTATTGAGTTGAGTTTCATTGCCTACAACAACATTGGGAATCAGCGTGAGTGACGGTGCATCAGAACTTGGGTTTATCGTGGCTCGATAGCGTCCTGCATCTGTAACCTCAAACTGAATGATAGGTCTACCATCTACGCTTGGCGGATCATAGACACGTATGCCTCGATCCAACAACAGGGTCGGTACTTGGCTACCAGTTGCAACATTCTCTATCTGCATCCACGACGTCGATGTGGAATCCTTACCAACATCTCGCCGCAACAGGTTTAGATGAGCGGAATAGAAAAGATAGTTTCCTGGAGCAGCGACCTCAAAGGCAAGCTCGCGCCCATCGTTCAAGAGAGGGATAATTGTGATGTCACTCGATGATGTTCCCTGCATCAGCCCCATGATGCGAGGCAAAACAGTTAACGGAACCCCAACAATTTTGATCAGTGATGGCGACCAATAGAGGGCCGCAATCAGTCCAGCTATGACCAAGACACCGCCAAAAAAATTTATATATTGTTGAAGCCCGAGATTCTTTAACAGGTTCGTCATGCTCATTCTTTGAACAACTTGAACAATGCTATACTGGGACAGATGCCATACCGCTGAAACCAGTGGTTAGAATGAAGCCCTCAACCTCATCGACTGGTCCGGTTACGGGCTGGCCTCTCGCGCTTGGCAAGAAAATAGGAGTAGTATACCCCGCAATCCCGCCGCCGATGATGACGACAGGTGCTTCACTCTTTTGCATGGTCCATTCCGTAGATCTGTTGAGCACGTTCAACCGAAATCAAGCCTTCGTTCAGGTCCGCCTGCACAGCTTTCGGCTCCCGCTGATTTACATCTCCCCAGCCACCTCCGCCAGCCGTCTCCACAATTAAGCGGTCGCCCGTGTTCAGCTCAAACGCGGCTTTGGCAGGTAGCTTCATTTCTTCTCCATTCGCCCGGATCACTCGGTGCTGCGGGCCTTGGGCGGGTTGCCCACCAGCCAGTCCCCATGGCCCAGCTAGCGTCCGGTCAGTGCTGGTGGTGCTGTGAATCTGGTCTGCCTCAATCCGAAAAATACGTCGTATGCCAAAGCCGCCTCGATACTGCCCTGGCCCCTCTGAATCGGGTACGAGCGTGTAGGATTCAACCTTCACCGGCAAAACCGATTCAATAACTTCGACCGGGGCGTTGCGCGTGTTGGTCATGTGGGTGTGGACGCCGCTTTCGCCATCGCCGTGACCGGTGGCACCGTAACCGCCACCATAGGTTTCGATGTGGGAAAAATACTGCTGGGTTTCTTGATCAAAACCGCCGATATGCATCCCATTCATGGAGCCGGTACAGGCCGCACAGACTCGATCCGGCACGGCCTGGGCGAATGCTCCCAGCAAAACATCCACAATGCGCTGACAGGTGATAGAGTTGCCCTGGCCTGTTGGGGCAGGAAAGCGGGCATTGACCACTGTGCCTTCTGGGGTAAAGACATCCAGGCGGCGAAAGGTTCCCGAGTTGGGTGGGATGGTACTATCCGTAATGGCTTTGACCGTATAGTAAACGCTCGATAGGGTCATGGGGCGCACCGCGTTGACGGGGCCACGAGTCTGCGGGCTGCTGCCAGTGAAATCAAAGCGCAGTCGATCTCCGGTTACATCGATCTGTACGCAAATTTCGACCGGCTCATCGCTAATGCCGTCGCTGTCCATCACATCCATGAAGCTATATGTACCGTCGGGAATGGCCCGCAGCTCGGCCTGCATCCGACGATCGCAATAGTCCGCCAGCGCACTGATACCTTCCAACACCGTCTCTGGCCCAAACTCTTCACACATCTCCACAAAGCGACGCTCTCCCACGTTGTTAGAGGCAATTTGGGAGAGAAGATCGCCTTGTCCCTCGTAAGCTGTGCGTACGTTATGGCGATGGATGGCCAGAATCTCCTCATCTAGCACACCTGCTTTGCGAATCTTCACCGGTGGGAAACGCAGCCCCTCCTGAAAAATCTCGGTAGCCTGAGGCGAGAGGCTACCTGGCACCATGCCGCCAATGTCGATGTGGTGGGCCAAATTCCCGGCAAAGGCCACGAGCTGATCCTCAAAAAAGATAGGAACAAAAATGATTAGATCGGGCGTGTGAGTCCCACCGATAAAAGGATCATTGTGGAGGATGGCGTCACCGGGTTGGAGCGCATCCACATCAATATGTTGCAGCGCACCCTTAACACCCCACGGCAACACGCCTAGATGAATGGGGATATGCTCCGCCTGGGCAATGGTCTCGCCTCGGCGATCAAAGAGGGCGCAGGAGGCATCACGGCGGTCTTTAATGTTGGTTGAATAAGAGGTGCGGATAAGCGCAGCACCCATCTCTTCGGCGATAGCGAAGAAGCGGTGGCGGAGTACTTCCAGGACGATTGGGTCGATTGTCATAGTTATATCTGTCGTTCAGCTTCCGCATAGAGCCAACCCACAGCCTTGTACATATCTGCCAAATCTGAAAGCGTGTAGGATGGTTGGCTTTGGGTGAATATCTGCCTTTCTAATTTGCCAAACTGCCACAACTCTCCATCGGTTACAAGGCCATAAATAATGGTTTCTTTATCGATAGTGGCGGCATTGAGTCTTTGTGCTGCGACCATTGCAGCCAAACATTGTCCCCACCCACTTTTAAAATTGTTTTCCTTGGCTTCCATAACGGTCAGAATAGGTGTGGACATGATTGTGGTTCCTAATGCTGAACGAGCCGAAAGTAGGTAGTCAGGGTGTCCGCAAAGCGCGTCATCCGCATAGATATAGTACTCACTCCAAATCGATAGTTTGTTGTGATAATTTCGATAGATGGAGAGCAGAATAGGGTATATGATGTTCTCTTTGCGAGCTGTTTCGGAAGCAAATATGTCGATATTGTCATATTTGAACTGTATATCTTCAATTAGTGATGCTGATGGCTCTATCGGTACTTTACGAATAAAGTCTGCCCACAGATGGCGGATATCATAGGTTGACTGAACATCCGCGATACTTTTAAAATTTGTGAAAGCCACTCTCACCTCCAAGATTATACTGAAACATATCCACCCAGCCCCTATCGCAAGTACGTATAGGGGTGAGAAGTAATCCCGAGTTACTCCTCTCACTTTACCTCATAATATCTATATATCAAATGTGGCCAACTGGCGACGGCGGATCCGGTAACTTGGGTGCCGCCCCCATTGGTGAATTGGCACGCGCCAATGCGCCCCCATCACAGAGATAGGTCTGGCCCGTTACCCAGGAAGCTCCTTGGCTACAGAGAAAGAGAACCACGGCCGCTATATCTTCTGGCGTACCGTAGCGGCCCAGGGGAATATGAGGCATCCACTGTTCAGCCGCGGCGTGGAGACGTTCCTGCTGACGCTCGACCGGCACGACGCCTGGCCCCACTGCGTTGACGCGAATCCCGTGAGGTGCCCACTCCAGCGCCAGAATGCGGGTGAGCGCGTCTAGCGCGGCTTTAGATGCGCTATAGGCTGATGAATATTCACCGCTGCGGGTCCCTGCGATACTGGTGATGTTGACGATGTTGCCGCCATTGCCCCCATCGATCATCCGCCGTGCTGCGTGACGACTGAGCAGATAGGGCGCACGCAGGTTGATGTTCATGGTGTTGTCCCAGTAATCGGACGTGGTTTCCAGAGCGCTACCCTTGTGGACAATGCCCGCATTGTTGACTAGAATGTCGATGCCGCCCCAAGTTTGGTCGATGTGCTCAAAGAGAGCATCGATGGTTTGTTCGGAACGAAGATCGGCTTGGACGCTTGCGCCGCTGCCACCTGCGTCGTCGATTTGGGCGACGGTCTGCTGTGCGCCTGTGGGATTGCCCCGGTATTGGACCAATACTTGCGCACCGTTGGTTCCGAACGCGCGGGCGATGCCTGCTCCGATGCCGCTGGAGGCTCCGGTGATTAGGACGCGCGTCTCTTTTAGTTCACTATAAATCGTCATGATTAGTAGTCACACCTTTGTTTACTCTGTGGTAACCGTTCGCTCCCCCAGGTAGGCTGAGACTTCGGCGTGAGCTCAGTCGAACGCTTGTCAAAGCCGATTTCCCCTTCGACAAGCTCAGGGGACTAAACGCCCAGATTCTGTGATAGCTAACGCGGCTATTTATCTTCGCATACCGGTCAACGCGGTTCCGATACCAAGTATAATGTAAACCGAACCGCTGACCCATTTACTGACTTGTTGAGTTTCTTTGCGGGTCTCTAGCCATTTACCGACCAGCCCACCAGCGATACCAACGCTTACATTGACAGGTAAAGAGACGACAGCTAGAATCAGACCCAGCATCAATAGTTGTATGGATGCGCTTCCTCGCCCTGGGTCAACAAATTGTGGCAGAAACGCAAGAAAGAAGAGTATCGCCTTGGGGTTGAGAACATTCGATGCCAGACCCTGGTAGTAAACCCTGTTGAGCTTCTCTTGCTCGCCAGCCCTCACCTGAAGGGCATCTACCTCTGACAGAAACGTACGAATGCCAAGATAGACGAGATAGAAGGTCCCGGCATATTTTACGGCACTAAATGCAATTGTTGATGTTGCAATCAATGCCGAAAGACCAGCGGCAGCTGCAACTGTATGCACAATGGTTCCCGTCTGCACACCAAGCGCTGACATAATTCCTGCATTTCGACCTTGCGTAATCGACCGGGTTGCGATATACAACATGTCTGGCCCAGGCAGTATTGCAAAGAGAAACGCGGCAAACACAAAGAGTCCGATTGTTGTTGGGCTAGGCACTGTTTTTATCCAGCTTATTCGCACTTTGGGCGACTTCAATCAGGGTTAGGGAAAAACCAATAACGTTACAGAGCCACCTCTAGACCCACATTCGTACTGATTGCTTTGTTGTACGTAATATTGGCTGCAACCATGTCTTCCATCGCGATGCCCATGGCCTTGTAGACCGTAATTTGATCATTCGAGTTGCGCCCAATTCGAGCGCCCGATAGGACATCGCCTAATGGGATGGCTGTTTGGGGATCTAGACCAGATAGCTCACCACATCCTACTGGTGGTGCCTCGAACGCCTCTAGCGTTTCAACAAACAACGAGCAATCCCGAGCTAGCTCAACAGGCAATTCACCTGCGGGCGGCGCATATCCTACGGAGCTAACATGTGTGCCGGGTGTTACCCAGTTAGCCTGAATCACTGGGGTATAGGCATGGCTGCCCAGGCAAACGACGTCGGATGAACGAACCGCTTCTTCAACATTGTTAATCGCGACCGCTTTTGGGTGTTGTGCGGCTAGTTTCTCAGCATCTTCATAATGCAATGATGCAACGCGTATCTCGTCAAAATCTCTCACCAGAGGTAATAGATGGAGATGCTCCCTCCCCTGAACGCCCGCGCCAACGACAGTCGCCACCTTGGCATCTTCTCTGGCTAGCGCTTTTACCGAAACCATGGCAGAAGCAGCCGTTCTGATACCAGTGATAAAGGTCCCATCCATGATGCATAACACCCGCCCCGTATCTGGATCGTATAGGGTAATGGTTGCTAGGTGATTGGGCAGATCAATAGCCAAGTTGCCCTCGTATACATTGACAACTTTCACAGAGATATTCATCCCAGGCACCCAAGCCGGCATGGCCAGTGAAAATCCTTTGCCCGGCACGGTGATTTCTGGCCGTTCAGGTGACTGTACCTTCCCTTGAGACAATGCAATAAATCCTTGCACCAACCCCTCGATTAATTCTTTGGGATCGAGCAGTCCCATGACTTCTGATTCGCTGATGCACAGAATGGGCAGATCACCCTTCCGTATCTCTGCTGCACTTTTGTTTGATTCACTCATGGGTATGAATTTTATTCCTAATATACCGCCGTTGGCCATCTATGCCAGAGCTAAACATAGAGATCACCATCGAGATACTTGAATCCCGTATCGCAGGCAACTGTGGCAACGACGCGACCTGGGCCGAGTTCTGATACCAGATGAAGCGCCGCAAGCACATTTAGACCCGTCGAGGTACCCGCAAAAATACCTTCCTCTTGAGCAAGCCGCCGCGCCATCTGTCGCGCTTCTTTCTCCGGCAGCGCCATAACGTCTGTGACGATGGCACGGTCGAACTGCGGTGGTACAAATCCAGCCGCCGTGCCGTCGATGTTGTGGCTCCCGGCTTTTCCTCCAGACAATACTGGCGATGTGTCTGGCTCAAGCGCTACGACTCTTGTGCCCAAGTTTACCTCACGCAGAACAGCACCCACGCCAACGATCATCCCGGCCGTGCCCACGGCTCCGCAGAAGGCATCGATGCGGGGAGCTGGGCAATCAGTTCCCCGCCCATGGCCCGATAACCGATGGCAGCATACGGGTTATTAAAATGGTCGAGCCAATGGGGATCGCCCGCGCAGACTAGGTCTGCTGCGCGCTCGCGCATACGCGGCCCAATCATTATCCAGCTCGGCTCCCGTTAGGCACGGGTATTTCCGGCATGGCCAAACAAGGTGTCAGTTTATCAGCATACCCGATATCAAACAGCATACCTTGAGAGACTTCTCCGGCCATCTTTCTCTCGGGTAAGTTTAGAGCCTGAATATTCAAACAGGCTCTTGCTGCCCCTTCTCTCCCTAATAGCCCGAAAAACGGCATGACGCGCCCCAGTCGCTACCAGAGAGAACGGTTCGGTGAATATTCAAACACGCTCTTACGACAAAAAGGGCTTGCTTGCCTTCAATTTCGGCTGGGTTTTTACGTTCTTGTTTGATACCGGCCAGTATGGAGCGAACATGATCACCAAAGTCTACGGTTAGCTTCATCAGCTTGCTTGACTTCTCCACTTCCGATACGGTGAGGATGGTGCCAATACGAATATCAAGCTTTTCAAAATCTTCGTATGTAATTAGTTCTTTAATCGGCGCTGGATTCATGACGTTTTTGGCTATGCCCATCACAACATCCATTGAGCCATCTGGGTCCGCTATTGCAAATGGAATAGATGTTGAATATTCCGAGAATCCCGCTTGCTTTAGCGCTGATTCTATTGCTTTCTGCGAAAAGCCTATTCCAGGTGCTTCATCTTCTTTGAGCCAATCCCATTGAATCAAGAGCCCTCCCTTTTTGAGCAATTGCTTCAGTAGCTTGAGGGTGTCTAGATAATCTGGCACAAAGGCGAGTGCAGATGAGGCTACGATGAGGTCAAAACCGTCGCGGAGATGTTCATTTGTATCGATTAGATTTGGGGAAAGCTCACTTGCAATTAGATGCACATTTGCAAGTTGCTTACCGGCAAGCACGGAAATCATCTTCTCCGAAGGGTCAAGCGCGACAACAGAGCTAGCCAGACAAGAGATTTTCTCTGAGAGAAGGCCCGTGCCGCAACCAAAGTCCAGTACTGTATAGCCTTCTAACTCAACAACATTCAACAATGAATCATATGCCTTCGAAGAATATAAAACCACAGCTTCATTGCTATCCCATTCGTCGGCATAATCGTCCCAACTTTCGCTCATTGTCTCATTTCCTTCCTTAGTAAATATACATTTACGTCAAATGCCAAAAACAGCGTGCTATTGATCGCCAATTATTGCACATGGCGGCACCTTCGACATCTTGCAGCAAACGCAGGAAACTGTCGGCATAGTATAACATCGCTCGCGCCATCACAACATGCTCATACGCTTCACTGTATTTCGCCGCATCTAACTGGTATCCGCGATACAACTGTGTGAGCATCGCGCGATTTCCACTATACATATTCACGCCTGGCGAGATAAATTCATGACTTGGTGCGCCAACTTTGGCATCTCCCCAATCAACAAGTCCGGTCAATCTCCAGTGGTCATTCTCCCTGGACACCAGAAAGTTTAAGTGATTTAGGTCGCCATGTAACAGCACATCCGGTGCGGCATCAATAGACCATTCGGTGGCTGCAAGGTACGAGTCAACTTGCGCTACAAGCTTTGCATCAACGCCAGCATCAAGCATTTCGGCAACACATTCTTGGGACTGCTCAGCAAGCATTTCGTCCCAATCAATTTGCAGCTCAGATGGAACACTCTCAAACCGCAATGTATGGATGGTTTTCATAAGCTGGCCATGCTGGTAGGCTAGATCGATTTGGGCTTCCGGCGACAAGTCATTCCAAAGTTCCCATAACGGCGTCCCGGGCAGTCGTTCCTGCACAATATAGTCCCATCCATCTATGGTTCCACTTGCTAGCACGGTTGGCGTTGCCACGGAAAGATTTTCAGCAACAAGGCGCAGCGCTGCAACTTCACGCGCCATCTCTCCTGACCAGCGGGGTGGCCCCAGCTTAATGATGCTGGTAGGCGAACAGAATACGATGTTCCGCCCAAGGGCAACACGCGTCCAGATCTCATTTGAAAGATGGTGGATTTTTGTCACTTCAGAAATGGCTGGCTGCCATACGGGCAACTCTTGTTTATACACTGTACTCCAATAATGAGCAGAGTCCAACGGCTGTGGTAAAAGCGACATATCATCACAATCCTATTTGTTATACGCCTTCCATAAGAGTCCCAAGATGTTCTTCATAATGTTCCCCAGACGTTTCATCCATGATGTACTGCCATAGTGGTATTTCGTTTAACCAGCTAAAGTAGTTTACGTCCATCCAAATATGATCGGGAATGGTTTCGACTAAGGCAATAACCTGCGCAAACGATGCCTGCATGTCAGTAAGAATCTCATCGGGCGTGCGATCTTTATTTTGCTCGAATGTTTCAGCGTTGCGTTCCGTTCGTTCTTTCAATGTAATTTCAGGGTTACGGCTTTCATTTTGTAAAGATCGGCTAATCATATTGAGCATATGTTGTTCATAGAATGTGAGATGTGCCAGGCCATCCTTGATGGAATAGGAATGGGGCAAAGCTCGGTAAATCATCTCTTCCTCACGCATTTGCGATATATTTTTCAGCAAACGGGCGCGTTTGGCACAAATCGTATCTAAAAGCTGCGCTTTATTCATCCATTTTCTCCTGCTCTAAGGTGGCACTATTCGGGCACTGTACCTTCAACAAAGTATAGCGTGCAGAGTGTAGATGTATCGGGGTCTTCATGGTGGGCCAAAAAGCGATCAATAAATGATTGCGCCTTTTCTTCGCTGCCGAATACGGTCACTGCGGCCGGAAACGCCGCCGTCAATTGGTCCACCCAATTCGCTCGTCGTTCTTCGTCGATTGGACCGCAAACGGTAAACGTGGCATCTGGTTCGAAGTCAACCTTTATATCGATGAGTCCATTCTCCCGAAACATTGCATGTGTCTTCCGCCCCACAAATGGATCGACCACGTGGTGAAAGAAGCGTTCTGAATCCTCTCTTAGTTTGGTATCCACCGGGTAATGCGTAACGCCAAATCCATCAAAATTACAGCAAACAATCTTCCCGCCGGGGCGCGTAACTCGGCAGAACTCACGAATCGCGAGGCTCGGATTGTTGACCCACTGGAAGACATACTTACACCAGACAAGATCAAAAGAGTCGTCGTCAAACGGTAATGCGAATATATCGCCTGTTTTGAATTCGACGTTCTTTAGGCCATCAGCCTCTGCTATGCGGCGGGCGTTCTGCAGATAGTCATCGTTCGTGTCGACGCCAACGACATGACCATTCGGGGCTGCGTTGGCGAGCAAACGCGACATTGAACCTGAGCCACAACCGGCATCGAGGACGGAAGCATTGGCTCGACAAGAGAACTTCTCCAAGTGCTTGTCGATTCTGCCAATTCTGGCCTGTCGCTCCAAACGTTCGTGTTCTTCTTCGTAGCCAATGACGTATGGCTTGGATGAGCCGCCGCTCATAGTTCCATCTCCTTTCTATTTTGGCTCTAGGGTACCATTGTATTAAAAGAAGTCGTTTCCACCTACTATCTCAGCGATTATGAACTAATGTTCTTACACGGAACCCACTATAGATGTATGAGCAGATTACGAAAGCTATCTACCTGAGCCAGCGTATCAGATCCCAGTACCGTCGTAGAACCGCTTTCGCGGATGATGGCCGGCACACGAATTTTCTGCCCCACCAAGAATGTAAGATTGCGTGGTTTTAGCTCACACCGCATACTTTCGTAATTCTATCACCAAGGCGTGAACATACGTTGACGGGTTATCATGCGCTGGTGAGTGGTCGTTTCCATAGGACGCAAGCAGGCGTTGTGCGTTTTTTACAGCATTGTCTAAACGGTCTTCGAGTTTTGAATACATCAGGCGATCATTCTTCTGGTATTTGGACCCCAATCTGTCTGTAAGTCGTTGTTGGTAAGTTGTACGCGAAAGTGCAGATTGGTGAAAATCGAAGTGAAGCAAGTCCCAGATTTCAAAGGCCTCATTAGAATAGGCGACTTGGATATTGTTATTTTGTGCCAGTTGAAGCGCTTGATTGAATTGATCAACGGAAAAACTGTCTTTGTCCATCACCACCCAGACCTGATCGTATCTCCTCCTTTGAGCCATGCTGATGGTTTTTTCAACCAAACTTCGAGTATTATGACCAACACCGTGAATATCGCAGATGACATCCTTTGGCACCCTAAATGCTTTGAAATAGTTCGGTTCGGTTTTTTCGCCTTCACAGACGATAAGGAAAACTTGGCGTAGTTCCCGGTTATCTTGGCGGCGTGAATACTTGGAACGCTTCTTTCTGATATCTGCGCGGGACTTACGCTTTGCCATCATCTTCCTCAATCAGGAACGAAACGCCTCCTATGAATGGGATGGCTCCATATCTACCAGCAATATAATCCGCTTCGTACGATGCGTCGTTACGAATGCCCTTTGACTGGATTTTGTACTCCACCAACGAATACAGATCCGTGCTACCAAAGCGATTTTTCTCGGTAAACCAGATTTGGTCTCTGCGGAAGATCTCTTTGGAAAGAAGATTTGTGTCATGAGTAACAAATATCAACTGAGCATTGTGGGGATTCGTCACCCTCGAATTGAATAGCTTGATAATATATCTGGTAATCAATGGATGAAGCCTTGCATCGAGCTCATCCACAAAAAGCACCTGCCCCTCTTGAAGTGTGTGGAGGATAGGACCTGATAAGGCAAAGGCTTTTTTTGTTCCCTCTGATTCTTGTTCATCGAAGTTGAACTCTACATGCTTAACTTGGTTATCTGATTCATCTAATTGTTGATGAGAGAGCTTTACTGACGGTGTAGACCAAGTAATCTCTCTCCCAAATGCATCGCTTATTCCGTCAAGTGGGTTGACCTCTTTCCCAAATGCATCCGAAATTTCGGTAGGAAACTCAGGACCAATTAGCAGTTTATATGGTTCCTTAGAAGCATCGGAGGTACCGTTGGTTATTTCAACCGATACACCAGAGACGCCAAGATCCATCGTTTGTATAAATTCACGTATCTTGTGCTGGATAGAATCATTCTCAAGAAGTTTGCTAACGGTAAACCCAAGATACCGCTTGTCGTCGATACCAGAGATAATATTTACCTGCGTAAACCATTTGATGATTTGTCTCGCAATCTCACCATTCCATTGATCGCTCACCGAAAGAAATAACGCATTATCTCTGGTTCTTTCCTCAAGCCCGCGGCCTTCTTTAAAGCCCGACTTTACCTCAATCTTATCGTCTTCTCGCCAGAATAGTTCTGATTCACGAGTTTTCGTGCGGAACAGCCACTCGGCACGAACTGTAGCAGCTAAGACCTCGAATCCGTAGCGATAGCGAGTTTCATCAATTTGAAACGTTACCTCAAAGTAGGACGGCTGCTCTATTGTATCGGTGCTTAGTAAAAATGGTTCAACGCCAATCTTGTCTTCTGAATTTGAATCGGTTGAATCCAACACAAACTTCCGCATGAAACCGAATGCCGCGATCAGATTGCTTTTGCCGCTGGCATTGGCACCATAAATGGCTGCTGATTTCAAAAGGCTCAGGTTTTCTAGTTGAAATAGATTGTCTTGATTTAGCACTTTGTTCTGGGCTGTGATCCTGGCAGCGACCATGCTAAAGGTAACTGGATCTTTGAACGAGCGAAAGTTTCCTACAGAAAACTCGACTAACATCCTCTGTCTCCTTTGTGGCTTATTTTGAGATAAAATCTCATTTCAAATCTCTTATTTTCCCACAAAGTAGTAATAAAGTCCACGCTCTTTAAGCCTTATCCCCCGAAAGCTCAATGATAAGATTCCCAAATGCATCGACATAAGACAGGTTTTTGGATCCCAGTACCGCCGTAGAACCGCTTTCGCGGATGATGGCCGGACCACGAATTTCCTGTCCTACTGCCAGTGCTCCACGCTCAATAACAGCCGCAGATACCCAAGCACCATCCACAAAAAGACGAGCCTCATCTACAGGTTGAATGGAGCTGCCATCCACGGTCTCTTCCAACTCTTGCATGTCGACCGTACTCTGCTCTGCCAACCCCGTCAAACGCAAATTGACCACCTCGACCGGATCGCTTTCTTTCGCAAAACCGTAAAAGCGTTCGTGGGCTTGATGATACCCCTCTTCTACTCGCGGCCAATTCTCTGGCGTCAGAGCATCATCGGGCAGATCAACCGTTAGTTCATACGATTGGCCCAAGTAACGCAAATCGGCCTGGCGCACAAAGCGACACGCGTCTAAATTGAGCGCTTCGGCTTGTAACTGGGTGGCTATCTCGGTTTGGAGGGCGTCTAAGTGGCCGTTCATCGCTCCAAAATCGATGGCTGCTCCGTGGGCAATATAGGTGCGTACACTGTCATAGCGAATGGGCGCAACCAGCAGGCCAAAGGCCGAAAAGTTGCCTGGCGCGACAGGCACCAATACTTTACCAATCCCTAGCTGGCGGGCAATGTCCAAGCTATGCAGCGGCCCGGCCCCGCCAAAAGGAACCAGCACAAAGTTGCGCGGATCCAGTCCTCGCTCCACGGTCATAAGGCGAATGGCACGGGCCATGCCCGCGTTGACCACGCGCAAGATGCCTGCCGCAGCCTCTTCCACCGTCATGCCCAGTGGCTCGGCAATCATGGAATGGATAGCAGCCTGGGCCTGATCCACATCCAGCGGCAACGTTTCGGCCAGCAAAACATCATTCCCAAAGTGGCCAAGCACGGCATGGGCATCGGTCACTGTCGGTTCGGTACCACCGTTGCCGTATGAGACCGGGCCGGGTTCCGCACCTGCAGACTGGGGGCCGACGCGCAAAGCCCCACCAGCATCGATCCAGGCGATACTGCCACCGCCCGCGCCGATAGTGTGGATATCAATGTGGGGAAACTTGACTGGATATCCCTCAACCTCCCCTTCGGTCTGCATGGCGGGCTTGCCGTTGATGATGGTGGCTACATCGAAGCTGGTACCGCCTACGTCGGCGGTGATACAGTTGAGATGACCAGTCTGTTCCGCAAGGTGAGTGGCCGCCAATACACCACCAGCTGGTCCCGAAAGAAGGGTGTGGACGCTGCGTTCTGCCGCGGCAGCAGCACTCATCATACCACCAGTGGATTGCATGACCATGAGCGGCGTCGCGATATCTGCTTCTTCTACCCGTTGGACCAATCGCTGAATATAGCGCGCCATCACAGGCTGCACATAGGCGTTGAGCACGGTAGTATTCATGCGCTCAAATTCGCGGAATTCCGGCAGAATCTGGCTGGAGACGGAGACCGGTAGTGCTGGGGCTAGCGCACGCACCAACTCAGCAGCGATGCGCTCGTTTTCGGGGTTAATATAGGAGTGGAGAAAGCAGATGGCCAGTGATTCGACGTTGGCGGCCCGCAACTCGGCAACAATGGTACGGATCTGGTCCGCATCAACCGTCTGCTCGATCTGACCGGTGTGGCGGCTGCGTTCGTGTACTTCGTAACGCCAACGACGCGGGACGAGTGGTGCAGGCCGAGACGCCCGCAAATCGTAGAGATCGGGGCGAGCCTGCCGTCCGATATGGAGCACATCGCGAAATCCCCCGGTGACCAAGAGAGCAGTGGTGGCCCCTTTGCGTTCCAGAAAGGCATTCGTGGCTACCGTGGTACCGTGGGCCAACCGCTGAACATGGCTGGGTTCGCTCCCCAAACGATTCAGCATCTGCAAGACGCCATTCAAGACGCCGATGCTTTGATCCTGAGGTGTGGAGGGGGTTTTGAGATAGTGACGTCGGCCGCTGGTATCAAGGGCAACCACATCCGTGAAGGTGCCGCCGACGTCGATGCCGAACTGGAGAGTGATGGTCATGGGTTTCAGTGCCTAAACAAAGGGCTTGATGCACATCAGGCAAGAAAATTTTGAATGACGAATGGTGAATTGTGAATTGTGAATGAAGGCGCATCAACAACGAAACTATTCACCATTATTCATTCATAATTCACCATTTACAATTCAACTAGGTCTTTAGCCGTGGATCAAGAATATCGCGCAAAGAGTCACCCAGTACGTTAATCGACAAGATAGTCACCGCCAATACCACCGATGGCCAGATGACATACCACGGGTTGAGCAGCATATAGCCCCGCCCGTCGCCAATCATCAAGCCCCAAGAGGGCGTTGGTGGCACAATGCCCAGGCCCAGAAAGCTCAAGCCAGATTCGAGCAGAATGGCCGCGGCCAAACTCAGCGATGCCTGGACGATAATGGGGGCCAGAATATTAGGCAAGATAGCTTGGCGAATAATGCGCATGTTGGTGGCCCCAACCGCACGGGAAGCATCCACATATTCCTGATTGCGCAGGGTCAAGGTGGTGCTGTGGGCAATGCGGGCAAAACGGGGAATGTAGAGCAGACCAATCACCATAATCAAGTTGCGGATGCCCGGTCCCAAAAAGCCAACGACCAGAATCCCCAGAATGATGGGCGGGAAGCACATAATCACGTCGATGACTCGCATAGTCATTGTTTCGACCCAGCCGCCGAAATAGCCGCCAGCAATGCCGATGGGTAGACCTATAGCCATCGCCACCAAAACAGCCCCCAGAGCAACCTGAAGCGATGCCTGCGCGCCAAAAATAATGCGGCTGAGAATGTCGCGACCATATTCGTCGGTGCCAAACAGATGGGGCCCTGTGGGCCCTTGTAAAGCTTCGCGCGTATTCAATGCAATTGGGTCATGGGGTGCAAAAATAGGTGCCAATAATGCCATCAGCACAATTGTCATTACGATAAGGCCCGAAATGACAAAGCGAGGATCGCGCAAAAAACGATTCATGGATGCATAAACTCACAAATTGATGGTTCAATCATAAAGTGGCTCTCAGCAATATTTGCGGCGTCACCTGTCCAATAATTTGTCATCTCATTCATCTCATTCATACCGGATACGCGGATCCAGAAAACCATAGATGAGATCAACAATCAGGTTCAAAAAGATAAAAAGAGTTGATGTGACCACGAGGATGCCCTGCACAATGGGATAATCGCGGCGGTAGATCCCTTCCATCAGTAGGGTACTCAACCCCGGCCAGTTGAAGATGAATTCGACCAAAACTGTGCCACCCAGTAGCGCACCAGCTGAGACACCAATGACCGTGACGACTGGAATCAACGAGTTGGCCAAGGCATGGCGATAGAGGATCACCTGTTCGCGTAGTCCCTTGGAGCGTGCCGAACGGATATAGTCTTGTCCTAGTACTTCTAGCGTGGACGAGCGGGTCATGCGGGCGATGATGGCGGCTTGGCCTGTGGCAATGGCAACAGCAGGTAAGGTGAGCTTGCGGAAGTGTTCCCACGGTGCTTCGGCAAAGCTAACATAACCAGACGCGGGAAACCAGGGAATGTAGAGGCCAAAGAGCAAAACCAGCAAGGTCCCCAATACGTAGACAGGCGATGAAATACCCAAAGTTGCCACCACCGAGACCACATAGTCTGGCCACCGCTGGTTATAGACGGCACCGACAATGCCCAGCGGAATTCCCACAACAATACCCAGCAGAAGACCTGCCACAATAATCTCTAGGGTGCGCGGCAATCGTTTGAAGATATCCTCTGACACGGGAACGCCATCAAAGAGCGAATTGCCTAAATCTAGTCGCACCAATCCCACCCACCAATTTATATACTGCCGCCAAATCGGTTGATCCAGTCCCAGTTTCGCGCGCACCGCCGCCACCGCCTCTGGATCCGGCTGCGATGTCTCGCTAGAGAGAATCAAAAGCACCGGATCTCCAGGCATGAGGCGCAGTATCGCAAAGACGATAGTTGTCACGACGAAGACAAGGACGAGGGCTAAGCCGACGCGGCGGAGGATGTATTGTTGCATAGTTTTCAGTTACCGGTTATCGGTAATCAGTCATCGGTCACTGACCTACCGATGACTGATTACCGACCTACTGAATACCGATTTACTCTCCTACCGAAACTTCCTCCATCGTAATACCTGAGTTAAAGGTGAGGAATGGGATATTCTCAAAACCGCTGACGCCGCTCTGATAGGCGTAACCTTGCTCGCGCCAGGTCAGCCAAACATAGGGAGCTTCTTCTAACGCAATCTGGGCAAATTCCTGATAAAGGGCAATGCGTTCATCTTGGTCCTGGGCGCTGGCAGCTTCGGCAAGCAGGCTGTTAACCTCATCATTCTGCCAGTTGGGTACCCGGCCATACTGGATGCCTTCAATTGAATAGTAGGCGGTCAGCCAATCAGGGTCGATGATGGCTGCACCTGAACCCATAACGGCAAAGTCATAGTCAGCCGCGTTGCCTTGCTCCACCCGAGCACCCCACTCAGGCAAGACCAGCTCAACTTCGATGCCAATCTTGGACAGCGAGTCGGCCACAACCACAGCCGTCTGCTCATGCATGTCGTAGGTGGCGGTTGAAAGCAACTTAGCACTAAAGCCGTCTGGGTAGCCTGCTTCGGCCAGCATCTCTTTGGCCTTGTCAGGATCGAAGCTCCAGAAGTTGACAAGTTCTTCATTGTAAAGCCAGCTATTTTCAGGTACAGGTAGCCCAAATAACTCGGAACCACGCCCTACGAAGGCTGCATCCAATACACCCTGACGATCAATAGCGTATCCAATGGCCTTACGCACCAATGGATTATCAAATGGCTCACGTTCAGGGTTAAAGATTAGGTACATAAAGGGACCAACCGTGGTTTCTAAAGTCAGATTCTGGTCGGCATCAATGGCAACCATATCTTTCCACGGTACATATTCGATGAGATCCACATCGCCCGTCTTCAGAGCCGTTACACGGAGGTTCTCATCACGATAAGGGATAAACGTCAGCTTATCCAGCTTGGGAAAGCCTTCCCGGTAGTAGTCGGGATTTTTCTCGAGCACAATGCGGACACCCTTTTCGCGTTCAACAAACTTGAAGGGGCCAGACCCCATCATGTCCGAGTCGAGATCGTTGCCAGCTTCAACCCAATTCTTAGAGACGATGGCTGATTCGGCAATGGCAAGCTGGCTAAGGAATGCCGCAGAGGGCTGGCTCAATGTTATCTGAACCGTCTTCTCGTCAATCACCTCGATTGAATCGATGATGGAAAGTTGGGTGCGGGTTGTTGCACCTACTTCTGGATCGAGAATGCGCTCTATTGAGAATTTCACGTCATCCGCTGTAACTGGATCTCCATTATGCCAATTAGCGTTTGCACGCAATGTGAAAACATAGGTGACATCATCTGGCTGCTCGACAGATTCTGCCAGATCCATGATAATCTCTCCCCCTTTGTAGAAGGAAACCAACCCACGGTAGACCTGGAGCTTGACCGTACGCGCGGCCGTGCCTTTACCCACCTGTGGATCCAGATTAGGTGGTTCAGTTGATAGCCCAAAAACAAATTCGCCCCCTTCTACACTAACTTCCTCCATGGACTCGGCCTCGCCAGCCACAGATTCGCTTCCCGTTGCTGGTGCTTCGGGCGCGGCGCACGCGGCCATTACCAACATCAATGCCAACAGCAGTAGACCAAGACCCTTCATTTTGTCATGCATCATGTTCTCCTTAAGCTTTTATGAAATGGAACTTCGCAGTAACTGAGATTGAATTAGAGCTAGCTTCATTTAAGAGCATTTGTGGCCATATCCACCACCACCAGCCGTTTGCACGCGCAAGATATCACCCGCCTTTAATTGGACCTCGGATACCTTGCCAGACGCGAATACATGTTCATCTGCGCTACCGGGATTGACCACAAATTGGGCTTTGCCACCTTCCTCTCCACCAGCTAGACCCCAGGGCGCAAACTTAAGTCGATCTCCGTGGGTAGAGAGGGTGGCTTGGTGATCCAAAATGCGGATGTCCCGCCGTAGGGCCATGCCCCCACGATACGCCCCTGTCCCACCCGAATCGGTGACCAGCTCGTAACGCTCGACCCGCAGCGGATACTCCATCTCTAGCGCTTCGATAGGCAAGTTGGAGGTGTTGGTCACGCCGGAATGCACGCCGTCCATCCCATCTTTTGTAGGTCGTGCGCCGCCACCACCTCCTAATGTTTCCGGGTAGACATAATACTTTCCCGTCGTTGGGTTGATGCCGGAGAGGTGGAGGGCCGTAACTGCGCCATTGGATGCGGCAGGCACCCTTTCGGGGGCCGCTTGGGCGAGCGCACCATAAATGACATCGACAATCCGTTGGCAAGTATCGGTCCGCCCGGCCACAGGGGAAGGCGGTTGCGGATTGACAATGGTGCCAATCGGTGCATCAATTTCAATGGCCCGAAAGTACCCGGCGTTGGGTGGTATGGTTGGGTCAAGAATGCTCTTGATAGCAAAGTAGACAGTGGCCATCAATGCAGTGCGCACTACGTTGATAGCTCCTTGGGCGGCACCGTCTGTTCCTTCAAAATCTAAGTGAATCTGATCACCACAGACCGTAATCTGAACCTGAATTTTGAGCGGGAATTGACCGACGCCGTCGTCATCCATGTAGTCGTGAAAGGTATACTGGCCATCGGGGATCTTGTCAATAGCCAGCCGCAGCTTGCGTTCTGCGTAATCTAGTAATTCGGCACAGTGACTGTTGTACTGAATGAGACCATATTGTGCCACAATCGCTTCCATCCGCGCAACACCCGTCCGGTTTGCAGCGAATTGGGCTTGAAGATCACCCTTCCGCTCTTCTGGGGTCCGCGTATTGAGCAGTATCAAGGCCATCAACTCGCGGTTGAGTTCTCCCTGCTCAATAATACGCATAACGGGAATGCGTATGCCTTCTTGAAAGATGCTAGTAGAATCTCCAGCGTTGGAGCCAGGTACACGGCCGCCAACATCGGAGTGATGGGCAATATTAGCCACAAACGCAGCGGGTTTCCCATGGTGGAAGACCGGTGCAGCTACCGCAATATCAGGAAGATGCGTACCACCACCAGAATAGGGGTCGTTGGCGATGAACATATCCCCCTGTTGAATCTCATCTAGATTATACCGCTTACGGATGTTTTCCACAATTCCCAACAAAGAGCCTAGATGGATCGGGATGTGTTCAGCTTGGGCAATTACGTTACCTACCAGATCAAAGACCGCGGCAGAGCAGTCCATACGTTCCTTGATATTGGTCGTGTAGGCCGTACGGACCAAGGTTGCGCCGATCTCTTCCGCAACGGCGAGGAGGGCGTAGCCTAGCACTTGAACTTGGACGGTGTTCATTAGTCAAACTCCTTTATGTGTGGCAAGGTGGAAAAGTGGCAAGGTGGAAAGGTTGAAAAGTGGCAAGATATAATTCGTTCTTGCAACCCTCCAACCCTCCAACCCTCCAACTCTTCAACTCTTCAACCCTCCTCCAAATACGTCAGAATCAGATTGCCTACAGCGTCGCTGACGGCCAACCAGCGGGGCGGCAAGACAGTCGTTGAATCGTATTGCTCGATAATGGCGGGGCCTTCGATGAATTGATCAACTCGGAGCTGAGTACGCCGATAGATGGGTGTTTGCATCATTGTATCGTTGAACCATACCAAGCGTGTAGTAGTCGGCTCAGGGGACGAATCTTGAGGTTGGGTAAGTTCTCCAGTGGTTTGATTCGCAGCTTGATGGGCTGTTTGCCAGCTCGTCTGTTGCTGTCCCATCGCGGTGACCCGCAGATTAATGACGTCCAATGGTTCGTCAGGCATGGCGTATCCATACTGCTTTTCGTAGGCCTGGTGAAATGCGCGGGAAAGGACATCAACATCAACGGTTGGTGAAGAGTTATGGTCCATCGGCACATCAATCGTCAACTCGAAATTTTGGCGGCGATACCGGATGTCGGCTTGCTGCAGTAACGTGCGGGCCTCAGATGGGATGGCTTCCTGTTCAAACCAGTCCGTGGCTTCTTCGACCAAGGCGTTCAAATTTTGTGCGAGGGCAATGACCTGTTCGTCAGAAAGCGGCAGCCGCCGCGTGCGTACAAAGTCCATGCGCGGGGCCGATAGCAATAGCCCGATGCCACAGAGAATCCCCGGATTGGGCGGGACCAGCACCCGGCGACAGCCTACAGATTCGGCCACCATCGTAGCATGTAATGGACCGGCACCGCCAAAAGCCACGACCGTAAAGTCCGCCGGATCTTCGCCCCGCTCTACCGAAATCAAACGGAGGGCGCGGGTCATGCTGGCGCTCACCACTTCCAGAACACCCGCAGCGGCTTGGGCCACGCTGCAGTTGAGCGGCGTGGCTACATGGGTTGTCAGCGCGGCGAACGCTTGATCATAAGCAATAGGTAGCGCACCGTCCAGCAGTGCCAGTGGGTTGAGCCGTCCCAAAACCACGTTGGCATCGGTCACTGTGGGTAGCTCGCCGCCCTGGCTGTAACAGGCCGGGCCAGGGTATGCGCCTGCACTCTGGGGTCCGACCCACAGCGCACCGGCCTCGTCGATCCAGGCAATGCTGCCGCCGCCCGCCCCGATGCTGTGAATGTCGATCATGGGTGACTTGACGGGCAGCCCTGCCACTGAGCGATTGGTGGTGACCAGCGGTTCACCATCCTTAACCAGACATACATCGGTGCTGGTGCCGCCCATATCAAAGGTAAGTAGGTTGGAAAGTCCCGACGCTTGAGCCACTTGAATGGCCCCTATTACCCCAGCCGATGGACCTGAGGCAATGGTGCGGACGGGCAATCGAATGGCCTGATCCACAGAGAGAATGCCACCATTGGATTGAGCAATGTAGGGTCGCGCGGGGATGCCCAAGTCCTGAACGCGGTTGACAAACGTGGTCAGATAGCGGGCCATCACCGGACCCAGACAGGCGTTGAGTACGGTGGTGCCGAGGCGCTCAAATTCACGGAATTCTGGCACAACCGCTGCCGAGATAGTGATGTAGGTGTCTGGAAAGTATTCTTGGAGCAGGGTCTGCAAGTGCTCTTCGTGGCTGGGATTGAGGAAGCTGAAGAGCAAACAGACGGCAATGGCTTCTGGCGATTCGGCAAGGCTGGGCTGTAAATCGCGGAGCAGCTGAATGACTGACTTCTCGTCCAGCGGCTGCACAATGGCCCCAGTCGCGTCAACCCGCTCCGGCACTTCAAAGCGGCGCTCCCGTGGTATCAACGTGGTCGGCTTATCCGCAAAGAGATCGTAGAGATCGGGGCGCTTTTGACGGCGAATCTCCAATAGGTCGCGGAAGCCAGCCGTGGTGAAGAGAAGCACATTCGCCCCCTGCTCTTGCAGCAGTGCATTGATGCCAACCGTGGTGCCGTGGGCCAGATAGACCAAATCCTGAGTCTGTCGATCCAACAGCGCTAGCGCTTGCTCGATCCCTGCAAAGATCCCCTCGGCTGGATCATGGGGCGTGCTGCTCACCTTCTGGACGTGCATCGCCCCGCTCTCCTGTTCCAGGATGGCAATATCGGTAAAGGTGCCGCCAACATCGATGCCTAGACAAATGGACATAGGTTCACCAAATAGTAGTGTTGAAAATCAAGGGGTATGATTAAGGTCTCGACTTCAGCCATCAAGGGATGGTGATAGAAGGCTCTAAGGTTTATATTTGTTTTAGAATCTCATGAAATTCCACTGTTATACTGCGGTCGTTTTGAAAACAGGAGTTTTCCGATGCTCTACCAGAGTGACCAAACTCGTGTTTCCAAACGGAGCTGAGTATAACTGTGCAACGGTCTAGCTGTGCAATACACGGGCAAGCAACTGCGTGTACTCTGCCGTAAAGCGTTGAGCCGTATCGGATTCGGCTACTAAGTTGTCAAATCCGTGGAAACCATCAACGTAGACATGCAATTCGGTTGGCACGCCCGCGGCAATCAGGCGCTGGGCGTATGCAATGTCTTCATCTCGAAAGAGATCGGGGGTACCAACGCCAATATAGGTGGGTGGCAGACCTCCGACATCTTTGGCCCGGAATGGTGCTGCATAGGCGGAAACACCATCGCTGCCCGGTTCCTGGCCAAGATAAGAGCGCCAGCCGATCAGATTGTTGGCCCGTGTCCAAACTGGTGCATCGGGCGCATCTGGCCCTGCTTGTGCTACATTGGTATCGTCAAGCATAGGGTAGATGAGGAGTTGAAAGCAGACGTCGACCTCGGTACGGTCTCGGGCCATTAGACCTAGCCCAGCGGCCAGACCACCACCTGCGCTAGCTCCGCCAATGGCAATACGTGCCGGATTGATGCCAAATTCGCCGGTGTTGTCTGCCAGCCATTTAAGGGCCGCGTAACAATCTTCCACTGGAGCTGGGAATGGGTGCTCCGGGGCCAACCGATACTCGACCGAAGCAACCACACAGTTGAGCGAGAGCGCCAACGCCTTGGCCTTCAGATCATCG
Source organism: Chloroflexota bacterium (assembly GCA_039028975.1). Classification (GTDB taxonomy): domain Bacteria; phylum Chloroflexota; class Anaerolineae; order Caldilineales; family Caldilineaceae; genus JAHBNG01. Next base: position 82,582 of record JBCCHB010000029.1, on the reverse strand, counting down.
CCTTCCATTGTGCCCAACACATAGCCACCACCATGAATCCAAAGCAGTGCAGGTAGCGTGTCAGGGCGTGATTCGGGCTGATAGATTCTAACCAAGACTTCTGGTCCGCCGCCTTGTTCATCCGGTGGGCCAGCTGCAAAATGATCACTGGTCACCACGCCGGATATTTCTGGGGCCTGCTCGGCCATGACCGCAGTCAACCCATTCAAGAATTCTCGGGCTGCTGGAATGTCATCAATCGTTATTCCACCCGGTACTGCCGCATCAAATGCTGCCAGTCCTGCCGCTAGTTGAGGATCTGTAATGGGATGCATGTGATTTTTTCCTTAGTTTGGTAAGAGTATATTTCTTGGTAGGTTTGATTTATCTTTCAGATGGTGCCGGGATGGTGATGTTCCAGGTCGGTACTGCAATGTTACGTAAGTTTCGACGGTTTAGAGCTAGACGATTATATCTGATTATAACCCGTCCTTGCTGGGCGGTGAGCACCTAGAATCCCATGAGTTTCCCTTGGAACTGCTCGGACACCTTATCCACCACGCCCAAAATGGACGGGATACGCTAATCTATCAAAACTTCGGTAACGCTGTAGTACGCCTACCTAACGTAGCGATGATTGAATCAGACGGTCAATGTGTTCGTTGTCACCTGTTCCTGATGCCACACAACAGTGCCTGCAAAGATCTCACCACAATCAACCTCATCAGCTTGAATGACCAATCGAAGATTGGTCGGCTTGGGGCCATGAAACCCTGCCACGTAGAGACCCGTTTCCGGATTAGCATAGAGCCAGCCAGCTTGGCCATCGGTGTGGAGCGTTGCATCGGCCACGGGGACGATTCCGCAATGGTTCTGCCTGGCTATTGGCGATTCGAGCATGGGCCAGCCTAAATCACCTGCTTCGGTCCAGCGTCGTTTCAGCTGCCATGCCATCAGATCGACTTCAATGCCCAGTACTCGCCCATCTCGACAGTAGCTCACCCGCCACTGGCGCTCACCTTCTCCGGTATAGACAAAGGGCGGTTCAGCTTCATCGGTCAGCTCGCCGCTGGAAACGGCTTGGGCAAACGCGCCGCCGTCTGCAAATTCGGCACGTTCAGCCAACTCGGCGTAAAAACCGCACTGAGGCTGGCCTTTGTAAAAAGCCCCGGGCCAACCCATCTCCCAGAAGGGCTTTTCTGGCCCCAAGTAATTATAGATCTCCAGCACCAGGTCACCATCCCGTTCCACCAATTGAATTGGCGCATCGCGACCGAGGTCAGTGTGAGCTAGGGGCCGGATGGCGGTGAGCAGATCTCCACTGGCAATCACCACAACTCCATCGGGCGGCACCGGGGCAGGGAGCGATTCCACTTTCTCCGAACCGATCCAGATTTCGTCAATCAGCTCTCGTTGGGTCCAGACAATACAGGCTTTGGCGCTGGAGCATGATCCCAACGATTGAGGCGCGTAGAGGCCAATGGCTCGTGCGCCATTCTGTACCCCAATAAAGCGGCCTTCGTCGATCAGGTTGCGAGATTTGGTGCGGTCCGTGGCGTGATAGGAGTCGCCAAGCCACTTCTCGTTGAGGATGTAGCGGCTAAAGATGACGCCTGCTCGGTCAGCCTGAGGACGGTGGTAGTGTGCCAGAAAGACATTGGCTTGACCACCAAAACCGGTTGTGGCAACACCCAAGACAAAGGACTCGCTGTGGTAGGTGGAAAGACCGTAGTGGCGGTCCACGTTAGCTGTTTCCACGACCGAGAATTGTTTAGGTCTCCGGTGCAGCACATCTGCGATCCAGTCGGGGAGGGTGCCGTCGGCAATCCACTCTTTCACTAACTCAATTTCGAGCGTCGTCTCGCCGACTACGCTGGGATGGTAGGCACGGCTGTGTGGCCCGGCCCACCGTCCAGTTTTGGCGTGGATATGGAGGGCAACGCTTAGCCCCAGCCGTGCAGCAAAGGTCATGGCTCGAATCCGGGTTGGCTCATCCTGGACGAGGTCGGTGAGCCGCTTGAGCGCTCGCAGGGTAACCGCTGTGTAGGTGGGGCTGTTGTATTCAAAGGGCACACCCGCTTGGTCGGTAAAGGCAATCCACTGGATCAGCTTCTGATAGCCTCGCTGGGCAATGGCTTCATCTTGTAGCAGCTCGCCGCCCAGGCAACTGTTCAAAATGTCCAGAACCGTGATATTAGAGTAGGCCACCAGCACATCTAGTTGCGCAATCTCGGCCAGCCCTAGCCGAATGGACTCAAGCACCTGCTGCTGCATCTCGGCTGACAGCCGCTCAGAATATTGAACCATCAAAGGGATCAGATGCTCCAGGCAGAACTCAACCGCGTTGAGATCAAAGACCACCTCATCCTCAGCCATCCAGAGGAAGTTGCCGTAGTGGGGATCGCCTTCTCGCAATTCCTGGCAGGCCAAGGTCGCTGCCAACACCTTTTCTGCCAGTGCCAAATCCTGGGACGTGCCGTTGGCAGCCAGATTATAGGCTAGCCTAGCACCCTTGCGCGATTCATGAAAGGTGCCATATTCGGTGGTGTTAGCCAGTAGATTGGTTTGGGGGTTGAAATTATCGGGAAGGGGGAGGGTTTGGTTGGATTGGAGCATAAGTTGATTCGGCTTTGGCATTGATGGTCATTTTGTGACAAATCAATTTGTGTCTGCCCTGTTCTGCTAGGACCAAATCAGTATATAGGCACTGAGCACCCCTGTCAACTCATCTTTGGCAGACACCGGAGCGTCTTTATTTCGGGAATAGATGTCGGTATTAGCCGAGCGCTACGTACTCTCTCACTCCCACTCCAATTAAGACACTCGCTGTCGCAAATCTACGGTTTCAAAACGACCGCTATACATATGCAATACATATGCAATCAATCAAGTCATCCGTTCGTTATATCTTAGGGAAGGGTTTATCTGCCCACACAATTTGTTTGAACATCACTAGTCTATTTATTTGAACATTGAGATTATGTAGGAGAATAAAATGACAAACGCAAAGGTTCGTTTTCATCCTGATCAAGCTGCTCTTGTCCTTCGAATCGGTTTGGGACTGGTCTTCTTCTCGGGGGGTATAGCCAAGTTAAGTCGTCTGCTATTTCCAGATACGCAAGCCGATATGGTGAATCTCTATTTGTCCCCTGCTGGGTACATTAACCAGTTTTTCTACGACTACCTCTTTACGGATGGCATTCTCAGTAATCTGATGACTCCCTGGTTTTTCCTGACGAGTCTGTCGGCGTTGGAATTATTGGTTGGCTTCGCGCTAATTATTGGTTTAGGTGTCCGTGCTTTTAGCTTGCTCTTTGCCTTTTTATGCTGGAGTTTCGTTATCTCTCTGCCCGTTGTGAATGCACCCGGATTTGAGATTGCTGCTAAAACCCATACCGCGCCAGCCATCCTAGTTATGATCCGAGACATTGCCATCTCAGGTGCTCTCTTTGTTCTATACAATTTAGGGCCAGGCAGCTGGAGCATAGACAAACGTCTATTCGGCGTTGCTACGCAAGATGAGGAGGCCAACTGGGATGCATTAGGATTGCTTTTGCGCTTGTCAATCGGTTTCGTCTTTCTAGTTGGTGGGGCGTTCTACGGTATGGAAAATATTAAGAGCTTTGCCCATCCTGCGATTTTGCTTGCCATTGGCTTTATTCTTGTCATTGGCAACGGCGCTCGATACGCTGCCTTTGCTGGCACAGCAGTCATACTTTGGTATATGTTCAACACAATGAGTTTGGAGAAAGACCTCATCGGAAATATGAATAGTATCAAGCGAGAATTTGCTTTACTTGGATCAACTATCGTACTGGGCGTTCTTGGTGGTGGCAATAGCCATACGTTGTTGAGCCTATTCGCGAGCACCCAAAGTGCAATTGGCTCAAAGACCCCATCAAGTTCACAAGAAGGAGCCACGGCCTAATTGTCAGCATTCCGTAGCCGCTGAGTCATCTAGATCGGTTCAGGTCTAGATGACTCAGCGGCATTACGGTCCACCAATTAGATGTTGTAGTCCGCTAGAAAAATCTCGTCCCGACTCCTGACCAATCCACTCAAAGAAGAGAGAGCATTCCCGTATTCACGGGAACAAAGTGATTCCAAGAAAGTAATTAGAAAACAGGGATGAGAAGAATACACAGATTTCTCTCTTGAATCTGTGTATTCTTTGCTATCTTTGTTCTTAAAACTTTATCGGTTCTACTAAGTTTTTCTGGCCATCCATAAGGGCGGGTAAAGCTTATAATCGTGAGGCTGGGATATCTGCCTCAGCTTCACGAGACTCTGTTCTGCTATAGATGACACAAGGTGCTGTCTATGACAGGGCTAAGGATCGAGAATTTAATAAAACATAATGGAAGATCTCTCGAGTACTCGAGATGACAGGACCGAACTTTAGGGTTTTATTTGATCTTGATTCCTAAGTGTATATTCTATAAAGCGTAATCGCTGAATAACATCATCCTAGCTTTTGATCATGGCTAGGGCCTGCTCCCAATCATCTGGCGTGTTGGTATTTATGAATGATCGGAAGGTTGGGTCAATTGAAGCTATTTCCGCCTCAGTTACTTGACGGACTCGGACGCCTCTAAAGAAGCTGGTAACCTTTAACTCCTTTGCTGCTAATCTCGTCTCAATGGCTGGCAGGCAGCGACGGTGATAGAGTGCGTGGAGGGTTTGGGCATAACCATCCACATACGGGACCACCGCATCCCACTCCTCGTCTGCACAGCGCTCTTCCCTATTTCCACTGGACTCACCGCTACTCTTCTCACTCTTGTCTATAGTGGAACCTGCTATAGCTATCATAGAGAGCATCTCGAAAAGTGCTGGGTTGACGAATGGCATGTCACATGCAACCAAAATCGCCCACCCCTTACAAGCGTGAAGAGCAGTCGCTATACCACCTAATGGACCCAATCCAGGGTAGCGGTCGGGTATAAAATCAACCACACCTGGGAGCCTCGCTCTAGCCACAATTTCGGGGTCATTGGCAACCACTACAATGCCTTGAGGGGAAAGGCTCTGTAAGCGTTGGGCAATGTAAGCAATCAAAGGGCGGCCATCAGGCGGCACCGGGAGTAATGCCTTGGATTGGCCCATCCGTTGACTTTCACCTCCTGCGTTAATGACTAACGTTGGTTTCATAGGGTTTAGAAAATCCAGAAATACTTTATCGTAAAAACTATACCTTCGGGTTGCTGAATAGATTTGAATGGGCTTTTTGAATTATGCCCGCTTTGAAAACAGGTGTTTGGTACCTCGTATAGAACTTCAGACCTCCGCCATTTTCAAAGCGACCTCGGCATTACCCAGCTTGTGAGCTATTCTGCCAGAGCAACTTGATGAATACATGATGAAGGTGTGATATGCATTTGTCAATTGTTCACAGAAATATCCAGATTACTTCACTAAGACGGGCAGGAAAATTTCATCGACCTGGTCTGGCTCTTCTACCTCTTCCAGATCGGTTGGCCCTTCTGTAACGGTTAAGGTGAATGTGGTTGCGGCTTGCAGGCTACCCGTGTCCGTAGCTGTCACGCGGATGGTCAAGTTAGCGGTCTCTGTAGGCGTACCGGTAAAGGTTGCGCTGGCTGGCTCGAAGAAGAGCCAATTCGGCAAGGGTGAGCCGTCCCCTAAGGTCGCCGCAAGGGTGAGGGTATCGCCTATGTCTATGTCGGCAAAGGTATTGGGATCCAGTGTGTAATTGAATATAGCTTGGGCACCCACCGATTGAGGTGCAGTCGGATTCACCACGACTGGCGGTTCATTGACATCTTGTAGGTTGATGGTAACGGTTGCGCTTGCACTCTGGACAGGGTTGCCGCTGTCTGATACCTGTATATTGAGTTGATAACGGTTAACGGTCTCAAAGTCCAGAGGTCCACCATTGACAGTCAGCATGCCTGTTGTCGGTGCAACTTCGAACAGAGTAGATCCTTCGCTCCCCTCCTGTAGCCGCCGAACGAGCAAGGGGGACTCGTTTATCGTCAAAATTGAAAAGGTCACTGTTTGGCCTATATCCGGATCGCTGGCGACAACTGTGCCGATATTTGTATCTATCGGGCTATTTTCATCCACTGTGAAGCTCTGATCTGCAATGATTGGGGCCAGATTCACCGTATCATCATCCGCTACGCTCACGTTGACTGGTGTGAGAGTAGAACCATTATAGTTAGCATCAGCAGAGACTGCCGTGAACGACACATTGCAGGATTGCGTGCCATCAACCAAATCATCATCCAAGGCCGTCACGATAATGGGTATACCATTTTGCCTGTTGCTTGCATTCAAAACAGCGCTGGCGGGAACCGTACATTCGCTAGCATCGGAGACCGTCAAATTGATCGTTACTGTATCGGTCGGTTCGCTGCTCAACGTGATGGTGAATGTCGCCGTCGTTGCGGGTTCACTGATAGAGAGAGCCGACGGCGTCGTGAGAATACCTGCTGTATCATCATCTGCGACAGTCACTGCCAGATCATCCGCCCCAATCCCATTGTAGACCGGATCACTACTGGTTACCATCGTTTGGACGAGGCAGGACTGGCTGTCATCCACTACGTTGTCATCCACGGCCATAACTGTAATGGAAACGCCGCTTTGCCAAGTGGTTGCATCCAACTCAACCGTGGCGGGAACTGTACATTCGGTGGCGTCCGCTGCTGTTAGGTTGATGGTGACTGGCGAAGTGGGTTCGCTTGTGAGCCGCACAATCGTACTATCGGTCGTACCTGGCTCTGAGACGGCAAGGGCCAAGGTGCTAAAGAGAACACCAGCACCATCATCGTCCTGGACGGTCACGTTGAGGTCTTCAATTGGCGCACCGTCATAGGTTGGGTCGCTGCTGGTGGCGGTGGCTTGCATAACGCAGGGCTGGCTACCATCATCCAAATCATCATCAACTGCTGTAATCGTGAACGATATGCCACTTTGCCAGTTGCTCGAATCGAGTACAATGCTTCCCGGGATGGTGCATTCGGTGGCATCACTGGTCGTCAGGTTGATCGTGACCGGTGCCGACGGCTGACTGAGTAGACGGATGCTGGCACTGCCTGTACTGCTTGGCTCGCTCAGGGTAAGGATTGTGGGAGCGAGCACAATGGCTCCTACATCATCATTGCGAATGGTGCCAAGACCGTCTGCATCCAACAGTGAGACGTTTCGCCCGTTACTGTCAAATGCCCCCAATGATACAAGAAATATTTCGTCTGGCTCCACCTCGGCATCCCCGGCAACAATTACGGTGACACGTTGGGTTTCTCCCGCACCACCGACAAAAGCAATCATGGTATTCACATCGGTATAGTCGCTGCCGCTTGATGCCGTATCTGCACTTGTAGATACGGGTACTGTGAAGCCCATGTCAACGGCTTGATCGAGGGTCACTGTGAACGTGAAGAAGGTTGTTCCGCTATTGCCTTCATCCCGAACCACGTCGTCAATTGAAAGGGTGGCCACGTCATTATCTACGATGGTCACGGTTGCCGAAGAAGGTGTGTCAAGAATGGCACCTACTGGCATGCTCAGCGTTACGTCCAGGGTCTCATCAATTTCTACAACTTGATCATCGGTGATGGTGACCGTGAATGTGGCCAGCGTGGAGCCTGCGGGAATGAGCAACGTGTTGGCGTTGCCCGTATAGTCACTACCATCGGTCGCCGTACCTGGAGAGGTAGCATAGCTAACCGTTACATCTCGATAAGAGTTGGCCATATCCAGCGTGACGGTGACAGTGGCTGTGCCAACGCCTTCATTCACGACATAGGTCGAGCTGTCAAGTTGCACACGGGGCAGAGCCACCGATAATGATGCAAGCGAGCTATTGTTCGTTGCCGTGAAGTCATTGGTGGCCGTGATAGCAGCCGTGTTGAGAATGGTTAAGTCTGCAGTCAGATCCGGACTGATCATCCCCGTTACAGTGATAATTCCACTATCCGCTAAACCTAGTTGACTGACGGTCCACTGGTAGGGTGCTGTGCCGGTCTGGGTAATATTCACGCCGCTGCTGACGACCGCGCTGACGCTGATTTCGGCCGGAATCAAGTCGGTAATTGCCAAATTCTGTGCATTGGCGTTGCCCGTGTTGCTGAAGGCGATGGTATAGGTAATAGTCTCACCAGGTTTGGCTATCGCGGGTGAAACTGTCTTCTCAATGCTCACGTCCACCGCGATTTCTTGGGCTTCGTAGGAGCCACTATCGCATTGAATTGTTGAGCCTGGGCGCGGCTCGTTGCGCTGATCGACCGTAAGTTCACAGCTTACAAAGTCAACCGCCGGGCTTACTGGATCTAGGGCATGCGTGCGGGGTGCTGTACCGTTGGGCAACAACGGTCCCCCATTATCAGCGAGTGGCATAAGCAGCGGATTGGTGACCGTTAGATCAGTTGGGTCCGCCGTGCCACAACTCATATCGCTGTATATGTTGCCACCCAATGAATTGAAGAAAGACGTGCCGTTAAAACAGTTGGCGCCGCTGGTAACAGAGAGAATCGACCTCTCGATATTGATTGTTCCACCATCGCTGTTAAGGACATTGTGGTCCATAGCATTGGCTGAGACATTCTCATTGAGCGTAACATGAAACAGGTTGATCATGCCAGCTTCTGTATAGGCGTAAACACCTTGAATGCCATTGAACGCGCTGTTCCGTATCCCGCCAGTTTCGCTAGAGGCATTGTTCCCGCTGATAGTGGTATTGGTTATGGAAAGTGTCCCACTTATAGCGCTATTGTAAAGTCCAGCACCGAAAGCCGCTTGGTTATTGCCCACTTCACTGCCATCAATAGTCATGGATGCATCGAAATTGCTGATACCACCACCATTATCAGCACTGTTATCGCGAATTTGGCTATCAACCAATGTAAGCTGGCCGCCATATACATTGGCCACTCCTCCACCTGCACCTGTGGGCGTAATCACCTCATTGTTGGAAATGATGGATTGTGTGATGGTTATCTGGCCTTCGCTCCAAATGCCGCCCCCCATGTAGGATGCGACGTTTGAGTAAACCGTACTGTTCTCAATCGTCAGTTCTGTATTGATCTCAATACCGCCACCGTCTTCTACGGCTGAGTTAAATTGAATCAGACTGTCTCGAATGGTGACAGTACTCCCATCTTCATCGATACCACCGCCATCTTCCATGGAGGTATTGGAGGCAATTGTGCTGCTAATCACAGTCAAGGTTGTCCGACTGCGCAGGCCACCACCATCGCCGACGGCAAAGTTGTTGGTAATTTGGGTATCGCTAATCAGCACTGTTTCAGTAAGTCCGCCAGTTAGGTAAAGGCCACCACCGCGACCGACAGTGCGGTTGTTGTCAATTACGCTACCCGTAATGGTGAGCCGATCGCTCGAATGGATGCCGCCACCGCCATCGGGACCTACATATGTCGTCTCGTTGGAGATGATTCGCGTGTTACGAATCTCTAACGGTGCATCTGAGTCAATGCCGCCCCCTTCTTCTTCACCAATATTGTGATGGATATAGCTGTCGACAATTAGCGTCTTTCCCATGTCATCATTGTCGATGCCGCCGCCCACCCAAAATGCGAAATTGTGGGCAACCTCGCTGTTGATTAGGGTCATTCCGCCTTTGGTCGTGATACCGCCGCCGTCGTCCAAGTCAGCACTATTGTAGAGAATTTGGGTATTGCTGATAAAGAGGGTGCCGGTAATCGTATCCATATAAATCCCGCCTCCCTCAAATTCCAAGGCCGTATTTGAAATGACCTGGCCACCCAGCAATGTCGTTTGCCCTTCCTTCACGTAAAGACCGCCACCGTCACGAACTGCTTGATTGTATCCAATGATGCCGCTGGTCTGCGTATAGACAGCCGTCACATCATCGATGTAAACACCTCCACCATCAATAATGGCGAAATTGCTGATGATTTCACCGCCATCCAGAATGAGCGCGCTCGTTGCAGCAGTAGAGTTGACATAGACGCCCCCCCCGTTGAAGGCTACGTTATTGCTAACAACTGAACCGACACCAAGCGTCAGCGTGCTGCCGACAAAGGCACCACCACCATTATCTGCGGAACTGCTGTAAATGCGTGTATTCGTCAGGACAACATTAGCCCCATTGATAAGCAGTCCGCCACCGTTACCCATATTTTCAGCAATGGGACCATTGAGTCCGCCTGCATTACCACAGACAATGTCGAAATTTTCTAGGGTGACGTCAATGTCGCCGTCGATGACTAGTGCGCGCCCCCGGCAACCGGCGTCAATTACGGTTACGTTGGGTAGAGATACTTCAAAGCCTTCTGGTGTATAGCCACCGATCAGATTCAGGGAACGGCTAATGTAGATGGTTTGTGTCATGCCGAGGATGTTCGAGACACCGGAGCAGACACCACCGACAAGCACGGTGTCGCTCAACGGCTCGAGGTCACGAATTGCATATTGAATCACTTCTGAATTTGGCCCGACCCAATGGCTAGTACCGTTATCATACGTTGCAACACAAAAGTCGTCATCTTGAGCCTCTGGTGCTGGTGCCTGTTCCTCTATAGGGGCGTATGACGTTGCCGCCGAAACAACATGAACGGCGAGTAAGCCAAGAACAAAAAAGAGGCTAAAGCACATGCTGATAAGAATGGGGCGAACATTGCGATTGATGATCAGATGCATAAAAGCTTCCTATATGTTTTCTGTAGACTATGGTAAATAAAAAAGAGGTGTATTGGATATATTCTTAAAGACGCTTGGCTCTTCTATTAAGTAACGGTTCTGTCATCCTTTACCATGTGTAGCCCATTACACGTTTAACGACTGACGATAGTTTACCACACGGAATTTGGAATCCCTGGTCCGTTGATGAAAGTTCATTCGCGCAATTTGACTAATGGGGGATTTCGCGCTATCCTTTCTTTAATTAACATTTTTGTTAATTTTTGTTTTTGTTAATTAACGAATTGATAAAATAGTAATGTCTGCTAATACCCTACCTCAAACTTTTGCTGCCCTAGGCGATTCAACTCGCTTAGCAATTCTGGAAAGGCTTCTTCAAGGGCCGGCCAATGTTGGCGAATTGAATCGCCCGTTTTCTATATCACCGCCAGCCATCTCGCGCCATCTTAAAATATTAGAGAATGCTGGATTGATTGAGCGTGTACGCAATCAGCAGCAGTGGATCTGCTCAATTCGCTCAGAAGGGTTTGAAGATGCATCAGTGTGGATTGAGCAATATCGCCAAATGTGGAATCAGCAGTTCGATGCGCTGGATGAACAGCTAAAGCAGAGGACGAAACAGTCAGAGGGAACAGAATGAGTCGTGAGACAAAACACACCTTGCACATGACGCGCATTTTTGATGCACCGCGTCCAGTCGTCTTCGATTATTTTACTCAACCAGAACTAGTCAAGACATGGTGGGTGCCTCCTGGCACAACAGCCGAGTCTGTTGAGATCGATTTGCGTGTAGGCGGTTCCTGTCGGTGGCAGGTGCGAGGGAGTAAGAATCAGCGAATTGTCATCACCGGCACCATTAAGGAGTTGATCATCCCTCAACGGATTGTGATGACCAATCAGTGGGAGGGGCTAGATGCAACGCTCATCACGTTTGAGTTCATTGAGTTAGGAAAGCAGACCGAAGTCCGTCTAATCCATCATGGCATCCCTGCTGCTGATATGATGCCCATGTTCCAAACAAACTGGACAAAAACGTTGGAGCGGCTTGAAGAGCAGTTACAATCAAGGGGTGCTCTGTAAATACATTGCACGTTTCAATCGGGTTTTACCCCATCAACTTTTCAAGTAATTTCATTCCCGCTGCTAAAGGAAAAAAGATGAAACAACTACAACCCTATCTCATTTTTACTGGTAATTGTCGCGAGGCCATGGAGTTTTACCGCGACTGTTTGAACGGCGAAATGACATTGATGGATACCTTGGCCGATTCGCCCATGGATGTACCTGAAGAGGCAGCCCACCTGATCTTTAATTCCGAAATGCGCGCCGAAGGGATCTCCATTAGGGCATCAGACAATTTACCCTCCAATGAAACTATCTTCGGCAGCAATTTTTCCCTCTTTACCCAATTTTCAGATAAGGAAGAGATGAGTGATGCCTATGATAAGCTCTCGGTAGGTGGTGAGGTCATGATGCCCCTCGCAGATACCCCAAGCGGGGGAAGTTTTGGTATGTTTGCCGATAAATATGGCATTCAATGGATGTTGGTATTTGAGTAGCATTTATTGCAATAGGCGGTACACAGTTCTTCGTAAGGGTTTGAACTATCAAACCCTTACGATAAAGTTCTCAAACGGAGCTGAATTTACCCTACGCTTGCCAACCATTGTAAACAAACGCATTTTCGACCATCTCTGGCTCTTCTTGCTCAATTTTGTCGAGCAGCGCCAGCAGCCTGGATCTGTAGTTCTCATCTACCGTCAGTTCATTCTCTACCCGACTGCCTTCCTCCAAAAAATGCTTAAAGTCGCGCCCCATGCTCCGTCCCTGTTCTGTGTGCATGTCTAGTGCAAAATCCGGAATGTCTGGTATGCGTCCGTAAGCAAATTCAGTTTTGACAATATTCTTCAAGTTATCGCTTGTTCGGTCTTTCTGGGCTGCGGCCAGATACCGAATGGCATGGACAAAGAAGATCGTGCGATCTCCGTCTGCGTAGGGAAAGTTCTGCCTCATCTGGTTCAGCGCGTTGATCAAGACCGGCGCACTCAAGTCGCCGAAGCCAACATCCTCAACCGAGATCGCTTGTAGACGTCGCCACAGCTTGTCTTCAAATTGCTCACTAGTAATGTACATTTCATAGGCAAAGGTCACGGCCTCTTCGGTTAGCCCTCGACGTATTGATTTTTGCAACCCCGAGATGACTAAATCCCCTTGAATTCCATTTCTTGTTGTGACTTTCTGCCACGGATCATATGACATAAATTTGCTCATCATTCTGCCCCGAAAATAACAAAGATGAAAAGAGATTCAACCGGATCTTACGAGGTTGACAGAAAAAATGAACAGGGATTAGCTAGATTTTTAAGATTAGAAGAGAAAAATCTTCGTAATCTTTAAAATCCTTGTTCAATAAAGTTGCCAACCAAATGAAATCCCAAAGAGCCTGAAAAGATTAGAAAGATTAAGAATCTGCGCAATCTCCTAATCTTTATTCTATTTCATCCTTCCTTTAATCTTCTCTGCTATTCAGCAACTGCTGCAACAATCGAAATTTCTACTAAGAGTGCAGGCCGCGCCATGTGGGCTTGAACACATGCTCGTGCTGGCGCATGACCCTCTGGCACCCATCCATTCCACACTTCATTCATCAAGGCAAAATGATTGGCAATGTCGCGTAGGTAAATGGTTGCGGACAATAGATGCTCTTTATCACTCCCTGCTTCAGCCAGTAACTTATCAATCTTTGCCAGCGTTGAGCGCGTCTGACCTTGCACATCTTCGGTAACGTCTTCGGCCACTTGTCCGGCTAAGTAGACCGTACCATTGTTGATGACTATCCCACTGGCGCGAGCCGTCGTATGTTTGCGTGTAATTGCCATGTTGTTCTCCTAAGTTAATTGGGAGGGAATTCACTTTCTTGAAAGGGCATAAGTGTACCAATATGGGCCACACTATGCAACCTGCCTCCATCTGTAACAGCCTACTCTACCAATATCACCCGTTGCGGGAATATGCCTAAATCTTGAGAGCCGGAAGAGAAATGCATCTGCAATCTCTACCACTTGCGTCAGTAAGGGCAGATCTGTTATAAAACATCGTAGGTATGCTGCATGCAATTAAACAATGTTTTTGGGCAACAGCGCAAAAGTCACACGCGACAGTCCAGGGCGCACGCTCTGTGCGACTCTTACAGAATTGCGTTTTTGTATCAATGCTGTAGTTCACTGATACCCGGGGACAGAGTATGGCTGTTCTTATGGGAAGCTAACGAATTGCTAATGCAAATCAAAGACAAAAATGATAGACTTATGTACGGCATGATCCGAACATGTATAAATGGCCGGAAAAAGCTTGTTCCCATGAAGGTAGGGATCTCTTCCCTTTTCATGATGCCCCGAAGCGGAGTGGTCAATAGTTACGACAAGGCTTTTCTGGCAAAGTATATGTATCTTCACCGTTTCTGGAAGCTGTTGGTTCAGAATGGGTTTCAGGATAGGCGTGTATTGGATTTCAACCAAATGATATTGGGAGAATTAAATGGCAGAATACAAGAAGACCGATGAAGCAATTGCTCAGCTAACGCCGGAGCAGTACCGTGTCACGCAGCAAAGCGGTACGGAACTTCCCGGCACTGGTGAATACCTTGGTAATAAGGACCCGGGTATCTACGTCGACATTGTTTCGGGGGAGCCACTCTTTGCCTCATCAGACAAATATGAGAGTGGTTGTGGCTGGCCAAGCTTTACAAAACCGATCGTGCCAGCCTATATTAACGAACTTCGCGATATGTCCCACGGCATGATTCGTACTGAGGTGCGCTCAGCCCATGGCAATAGCCACTTGGGTCATGTCTTCCCCGATGGTCCGCCTGACCGAGGCGGATTGCGTTACTGCATCAATTCAGCCTCTTTGCGTTTTGTTCACAAAGATGACATGGTGGCGCAAGGATATGGCGATTATCTAAATCAAGTAGAGGAGATCTAATTTATGACTAGGGAACGAGCTGTTTTAGCAGGTGGATGTTTTTGGGGAATGCAGGACTTGATCCGCAAGCAGCCTGGTATTCTAGAGACCCGTGTGGGGTATACTGGAGGGGATGTGAAATTCGCCACCTATCGCAATCATGGCACCCATGCTGAGGGGATTGAAATTTGGTTTGATAACGAAGTGACCAGCTATCGTGACGTCTTAGCATTTTTCTTCCAGATTCATGATCCAACCACCCTTAACCGCCAAGGCAACGATGTCGGCCTCTCTTACCGCTCGGGAATCTACTACGTAGACGAAGCGCAACATCAAGAGGCTCTACAGACCATTCAGGATGTTGAAGCCTCGGGCTTGTGGCCAGGTAAGGTGGTAACCGAGGTAAAGCCGGTGGGCGACTTCTGGGAAGCTGAACCAGAGCATCAAGACTACTTAGAACGCTACCCCTATGGCTATACTTGCCATTTCCCGCGTGCTGACTGGGTGCTTCCTGCCCGCGAAGTTGTCGCATAAGCAAGACAAACCTTCTCCCGTTAAGGAATGAGTCGTAAATAACCTGCGCGTTTTATTCGGGTGTCAACCCGTCAAATGACCAAGCTATTTAATTCTCGTTCCTAAAAAGACCTTAACGAATTGGAAGAACCCATAGAAAATTCAAACTTTCTGTGGGTTCGTTTTTTCTACCATGTATAGATGGCCAGCGGATCGAGGAGAAATATGGCTCAAGATAAAAAGAGACGATGGTCAGAGCGAACGACGATACACGGCCTGCCGGGCGATCAAATTGCTTCGACCCTCCAAAAGGAAATTCGGCGAAGCCATACTGAAAATGCGGCAATGGTCGCCTATGAAATGGTCATCAGCGGACCCGACTTTGAAGCCTATCTGTGGTCCCGCTTGAATGTCATCTCTGTGGAGGATATCGGTTTTGGTGAACCCAATGCGCCCATCATGATTCATACCCTGTACCAAATGGTACAGAGCATGAACCCAGATTCAGGAGAACGCAAGCTCTTTGCCATTCATGCTGTGCGCTATTTGTGCAACTGCCAGAAAGACCGATCTAGTGACGAGATGGTTAACTGGGTCGGTCATCTAATCGAAAAGGAAGGAATACTTCCCCAAATTCCAGATTATGCATTGGATGGCCATACTGTAGAGGGGCGTACCCGAGGTAGAGGCGCTCGTTACTTTTTTGAAGAAGCATCCAAGCTTGACCCGGAATGGTCCCATAGGGATACAACCTATCGAGATCGCATTATGGCATTGCTCGATGAAGGTAAATTCTAGATTCGTAACACTGCATGACGTAGAAGCTGTGAAGTGCAACTGATCCAAACCGAGGGAATCGCATGTCAACTGAAGCCAATATAGATGTAGTCTGCCAGTGGGTAGAAGAAGTATGGAACAATGGCAATTTGGATCGTATCGGCCATTTTCAGCCGCCTACGTTTGAGAATGAGGGGAGCCGCTCAACCGTAGAGGAGGCCAAAGAGTGGCACCGGAGCAATCGCTCTGCTTTCCCCGACATCCATTATACCATCGTGGATATCTTTGCGACCGAAGACCGAGTCGCCGTTCGTTGGCGTGCAACGGCAACCCATAGTGGTATGCTATGGAATATGATTTCGCCAACCGACAAGACCATTACATGGAATGGGATGCACTTGCTACGGCTAGCCAACCAGCAGATTATTGAGGTTTGGGCACTGCAGAACACCGTCGCACAACTTCAGCAAATGGGCGTTACGCTGCAACAAGCTCCTGCTGGTTTGGAATAAGTGCTATTCCGCGGACAGATGAATCACACCTTGCATTCACTCTGCCAGAGTATCCAAAGTGCAAAGTGTGGTCTAGAAACGGAATTGAGTATAACGAGTGGAGAAAGCTGTGATTACGCTGGAACTGGATAACCAGCCGATTCTGCAGCCGCAGCTTGCTTCAGGGTTGTCTCAAACTGTGCTGAATCAGCTCCGACAAATCGTTTCATCATGACTAGTTGGAGTGGTTCGTGTAAGTGTGGTACATGATGAAGTTGGAGTATGGCTGAACGGAGTGCATCGGCCACGCTTGGATCAACGTCATGACCAGCGATCAGCGGTGGAAACGGTGAAGCAGGCGTAGTAGCCAAGATACGGGTCCCAGCTACTGTGTCAGGGACATATCGGGCCATCAAATCATACGAAAAGGAATCAATGGGTACGACATCGATTTCGTTGTTCCGAATCCCTTCTATACCGACTGTAAAGGTCCCGATTGGACCTATCGATTCGCTGTAAAGGCGGGGACGTTCGGGAGTACGGTACGGTAACAGAAATGAACGCACGGCATTGTATCCAGACTGAGAGTTCTCAATTGTCCAGCTAATGCGATGCCCAAACGTATCTTCAATAGATTGAAACGGGCTATCTTCAGCTACCAGCAAGTGGGAAAAATAGACGGGTTTATCATCATAATGCGCTGGAGAGGGAATAGGAGATGCCAGCAATGTGGGGCGAGGCGTTGCCCGTGCATAGGGATATCCGCACATCAGCACACAACCCAGCCTGGGACGGGACCATAGCTCTTCAATAGATTGAGGAAAGGCGTGGTAGATCACCTCAAGTGGTACACCTGATGCCACGCTGATGTGGGCAAAAATTGCATCCCAGGCTTCAATCACCTCTGGCGCTACGTTATACATACGGGAGCAAGCAATCAGCGGTGGATTCGTCATAGTCATCTCCTTGTAGATGGCTAGAAAAAGCTTGGTCCCGTAAAGACGGAAATATCCCTCATCCAGGAATTTCTCAGAGTGAATTGCTCAAGAGTCGGGGCAAGATCTTTCTGGCGAAGTATAGTATCTATGCTGCGGTCGATTTAAAAACAGGTGTTTTCCAAAGCTCTACCACAGAGACCAAACACCCTTTTTCAAACTGAGCAGAGTATAACTTGTAAACGAGAAGTAATGAAGGAAATTTTTTTGCAGCATACCGTTAATCAAGACAGAGATGTGTACGGCAACGGCAGGAGGCATTGATCTCCACATCGGCCCGGGCCAACGCCCGGTCTAGAAAAGGTTCAATAGACACTGCCTCTTCAACTTTGCCCAAGCGTTTTAAACATTCCATATATCCATGTAGGCTCCACACGTTATTAGGGTGTTGAGCAGGCCGATTGAGTACAGGATCAAGCCCCAGATCGGCCCGGTAGACCCGTTCAGCTTCATCTACATGGTTTTGTTCCAGCAATAGCGCACCTAATGCATGACGTGGTGGGTGCATCCACGCCCACGGCTCAGTATAGGCCAGATGATCATCCAGATAGGCCGCCTTCCTTAGAGCATTAAAGGCTTGAGCATAATTGCCTTGGCGATACGCCAATTCACCTTGCAACATTGCCCGCCCAATGGCAAGCACATCCGCAGCCCGATTGTTGAATACGAGTCGTGTTGTGGGGATAGTGTCTAGCACCTGCTCAAACAATTGGCTTTGGATTTCTGCCGCTTCAATCTGGCCTGTCGCTGCGTAGGCGATACCTTTCGCATAATGAAACATCCCTGTGGTAACAGAATATAGGGTAGAATTCCCAGGCATGGGGGCGTCGATAATCTCTTGCCAACGGCCAAAGCGTACGTAGACGTGCATACTCATGGAGTAGTATGATTCCAGTGTATTGGCCATGTGAGGTTTATCTACACGCAAGATCTCTTCCGTTAGTAGGTTGGTGATACCCTGGGCTGCCTCGATGGCATTTCGCTGCTGCCCTAGAAACATTGCTGCGTACATTTTCAGGTGGTAGTCATGGCAGCAGGCAGTAGTATAGAAGTCAAAGTGCCCAACCTGAGCCAAATACTTTTTATCGGCATCAATGGCTCTGTCGCTGGCCGTAATGGCTTTATCATAGTTGCCACAGAGCACATCAATATGCGCGGGCATATGGCACAGATGCCCCGCGTCCGGTGCCAACATGCGCAACGAATCGGCAACAGGTTGCGCTCTTTCGGGATATGGCGACATCTCCATGGTGTGGATATAAACATGAGCGAGCCCGGGATGTGGGGCAAGTCCTTGGTCATCAATCAGTACCAATCCGGCTTCTATGGCCTTGACTGCGTCAATAGTATAGGCTCCCTCACGCGGGGTACCCTGGTGTATATCCCACAACTGCCAGGGAGAGTGGTTGTGAATGGCCTCAGCGTAAAGTGTAATGACATCTAAATCAGCTGGAAACGCCTCATACACATCTCGCATGGCTATGACGTAGGCATGATTCCATGCATCGTAGTCAGTATCCGACCTGGTTTGGCGTGCTGGATATCTGGCTGTCAACGCCCGAATAAGAGCACGTTCTATCGGTGGATTCTTATGACTACATTCGACGGCCCTCTGTACCACATCATAGCAAAGCGCAACACTTTCCTTGCGTTCAATCTCAGCGTATGATTGCCAAGTCTTATTGATAAAGGGACCGTGAGCATAGGCTAAACCCCAGCACGCCATGGCACACCTGGAGTCCGCAGCCAAGGCCCGTTGGAAGCAGCGTGCAGCCTCTTCGTGGTTAAAGCCATAACACCAGATCAGCCCACGATCAAACCAGCGTTGGGCCTCTTTTGAGTGGGTGCTAACGGGTCTGGAGTAGGCACCAAGATCGTAGTAGCTGTCCATAGATTCTATTTTAGAATCAGTAATACCTCTTGAAGTGTAATGTCAAAATAGCTACGTCCGTCTTCCACAAAGGCATTTCGATCAAAGTGGCTTTCTTTCCCAACGTGGTCGGCTGGGCCAGTCTCCTTCATCGTGATTTTGCCTTGCGCTTGGGCACGATTCCATGCCGAATTGAACGCAATCGGCCAACGACCGGGAAATATCTTTGCGCCTAGGGTATGAGTCCCGTCATTTGCTCCATAAAGATGATAAAGGTGTGCTGCTTTCAACAGACCTGGATCAGACGAGATGACGCCGCCCAAGGAGATAACCTGGATCGGTACATCGACAACTTCGGATAAATAGGTGATGGAGCCAACAGATATCTGACCGCCACCGCTGGTACCAATCAAGGTGACAGGTATACCTTTACCTGGCCGGTATCCATGACGTAAGAGGCTACGCCAGATCTCTTTTGCTACACCTAAGTTATAGATGGGACCATATCGTCGGTCCGCCGATACAATCACTTGAAACATGTTTCGCACAACAACCATATAGAGCCACATGGAAGTCGGGTTAATAGGCCGAAGTGCTTCAATGCGTCGCCATATCCAGGCAAAGGCACGTTCACCCGTCAAGCCAACGTTGGTAACCGAATAAGGAAATACATCTGTAATGACAACGCTATTGGGAATGTTCTCACAAAGTGCATCCAGGAAAGGAAACTCCTCATGCGGAATCGAGCTGCCTGTGAAAGCGCCAATACCCGAGAGATAGACTATATAGTGAGAGGCAAGAGGTTTACGGTTTGACTCAATGTCATGAGCAGGAATTGGGGGAGCGATAGCTTCCGTTGTCCCAGGGACAGATGATGTGGAGAGCTCTTCGCCGTACCAACCTGCCCACCAGCCCAACGAACCAAGCGGAGCCACCGTTGCACTAAGTAGAATGATGATTATAATACCCAGCAGAATTATCGTGATCATATTTATTGCATAACCATTCCATCATAGGGTGTATTGACCTTGTCCTCCTCGCCATGAGCCATGCCTAATTCACTGGACTCTTGAGAATCTGCTAACAGGATCTGTCCGTACCTTTCGATTAGTTCATTTGTTGATTGATTCAAATCGGCACCGGCAACCCAATTCCGAATATAACGACTCGCAGCTATAATGGGCCATCCAATTGTATTGCTAATAAGGACCGATAATAGCCAACCTGTGCCTACGACAATAAGCGCTTGCCACCAAGCCGTCTGATATTTAAAGATAATAATCTGGTATGCGATAAGGAAGCTCCAAATATTCAGGAACCGATTGATGAATGGCCCTAGGTACGGTATGAGAATCAACACGCCGAAGACCATTGGCGCGGCAGTCAACAACATAATGTTTACAATATCGCCCCTAGGAATCCACTCACCTGCAACGGACCAGCCTACCAAACGCATGGAGCCTGCCCAAACGACCAAGCTTCCAATATACAAAATACCATTTAATAGTAGGCTGGCGATGAAGCGCGTGGGGCGAACTCGATTAGCAAATAGAATCACGCTTTGGCCCAATAGAAGGGAGACGCCACCTATGAAGGCCACACCTATGAGGATTGCTAGACCGAGGCTTCCGTCTTCAACCATCTGAAAGACACGTTGATCGAATTGAAGTGTGTTGAGTATGGTTTGCCAAAGCCGTGTGAGATATTGATTCATATGAATTCTCTATATCTGCATTGTAAGGTTTTTGTAAGTGTTGGTCTGCGGATCTTAATTATACTTATACTACAATTCGTTTTATTGGGTTGCGAAATCTGAGGGATCTTCTTCATTTATCTCATTCAGTTTCTGTGCGGTTTCCTAAGTGAATTTACAGTTTCGTCAGAAAAGAATATCATCAGATGTATTGGAGACTCGCCTTCATTTCAATTGCCCTGACAACTGGTACGTTGATCACCTTGGCACTTGCATACTTAGCTTGGACGCGGCGCCGGGGCATTGGCGCGTGGCCATTTATGGCCATGATGGCCTCCATATCATTTTGGTCTTTCTGCTATACACTTGAGCAATTCACCCCCATTTTAGAAGAGAAAATTTTTTTACACAAAATGACCTATATCGGCGTTCCTTTGGTTCCGATTAGCTGGTTCATTTTTAATGCTCAAGTACTCAAGTTCCGCTTTGCGAAAAGTGCATTCTGGATTGGCGTCTTATCCATTATTCCTGTGGTCACAATCATTTTGACATGGACTCTAGAGTATCATGACCTTATATGGAAGGAATTTGCCATTGAATCAAAAGGAGGCTTACATCTTTTAGTTGTTGAAAGAAATCCTGAGTACTTTATTTATGCAGGTTATTCATATCTTCTTCTTTTATTGGGGACCATTGGTTTCATCAAGGTACTGCTACAGTCTCCATCATTTCGCCTATCCACCGTTTCGATTTTGGTCCTCGCTGTCATTATTGGTCTTCTTTTCAATGTATTACGCGTCGTATTTGCTATCGATCTAACTGGAGACTACGACTTATCTCCGTTGACTCTTGCCACAATTGGTGGCACTGCTGGCTGGTTTGTCTTTCGATTTGGCCCATTAGATGTTCTGTCCGTTGCCCATTTGGCTATGTATGAAAACATGAACGATGGGTGTATTGTGACTGGTCTTTCCGGACAGATTGTCAGTATCAATGAAGCCGCATTAAAGCTATTATCTACATCTGAAAATCAAGCTCTTGGCATCACTGTCTATGACCTTATGCCCCCTGGGCATCACTGTTTAAGTCCTGAGCAGACAGATTTGCTTCATGAACTAGCGACTCAGGTTGATTACTATTCTGTATCTCGTAACAATACCCAACAAACTCATTTCGAGATTGTTTTTCCAGAAGTTAGCCCAGTTGCAGAA
Organism: Chloroflexota bacterium; assembly: GCA_039028975.1. Taxonomy (GTDB): domain Bacteria; phylum Chloroflexota; class Anaerolineae; order Caldilineales; family Caldilineaceae; genus JAHBNG01. Next base: position 60,446 of record JBCCHB010000029.1, on the reverse strand, counting down.
GATATATATGTCGATCTAACCATTAACCATCTCTTTGATCGACAAGGACGCCCACGAGGCTCTCTCTTTATTTTACGCGATATTTCACAGAGAAAACGTACTCAAGAAGCACTCATTCAAGCCCAACGTTTGGAGAGTACTGGTCTCTTTGCAGGTGGCGTCGCCCATGACTTCAATAATCTTCTGGCAGCAATTCAGATGAGACATCAATTAGCCCTCAATCAGTTGCAAAATTATCCTTCAATGACTCATCCACACATTGAACAGCCGCAAGTGATTGAACAATTGCCTCCGGAATGGCACTCTTTGATACAACCAGCCATTCGCCATATTGACATTGCCGAGAACGCAGTCCAGCGAGCCAGCGACTTGACTAGGCAACTTCTCGCTTACACAGGTAAAGGCCACTTTAAGATTGAGCCAGTAGATGTGAACCATTTGATTGTTGAAAATAAGGCATTGTTGGCTACAGCCATTCCCAAAGAGATTGATCTCCGTATTACCCTTTCACCATCATCCCTATATGTGGATGCTGACCGGGGACAGCTTCAACAAGTAATCATGAATTTGGTACTCAATGCTGTCGAGGCAACAGAGGGTAAAGAGGGGAAAATCGATGTACATACCAAACTCCGTCATGTTGACATAGACGACGCCAAACAGTTTATTTGGAAGAGTAACCCCCAACCTGGAACCTATGTTCAATTGGTTGTGCGAGACTCTGGGGCGGGTATGTTGCCAGAGATTCAGGCGCGGATTTTCGATCCATTTTTTACGACCAAAGTCGATGGTCGCGGATTGGGTTTGTCCGCTGCCCTTGGTGCAATTCATTTGTATAACGGAGGTATCCAGGTGTCAAGTAGGCAAGATAGAGGGACTGTATTTCGCACATTGTTTCCGCTTTCTGATGCGGCGATACACAGGTATGATCGATCTGGGCAGGAGGAAAAGCCGAACGATACCACCCAGTTCACTGGAACTATCCTAATTGCCGATGATGAACCCCCTATATTGGATGTCCTAAGCGAGATACTCATGGACTCTGGGTTGAATGTGCTAACCGCAGCAAATGGCAAAGAAGCTGTTGAGATCTTCCAAATCAATCAGGAACAGATTAATTTGGTTCTCCTGGATACGAAAATGCCAATTATGGGCGGTATCGAATCCTTGGAGATTATGCGTCGAATAAGACCTGAATTGTCTGCTCTCCTTTCGTCTGGCTATAGCGAACACGAAATCTCTTTAGCGGTCCGATGGGATAAGCAAACTGACTTTCTTCAAAAACCCTATGATATAGAGATCTTAACCCAAAAGATCGAACTTCTGCTGTGTCAAACTCCTCGTAAGGTCGAATTGGTGAATAAGCTTTAGGACGCTTCACATCATAATCAGACCTGAAACAAAGTACTCAGACCTTAGGCTCTAAAAGTCCTCTAGAAACCGCGACAAGTAGGAAAGTGCATCACCACTCTCCGGTGCGCCATTCTTTTCTTGGCCATTACTCTCATTGGATTGGGCAGGTATTGTTGAAGCTTGGATCTCACCTAGTTGCGCAAGTAGCTCATCTCCCTGCTGACGCAGCAAACCCTGTATTTCCTGCTGTGCTCCCTGAATGGGCGAGAACAATTCTTCAATAGCTACTACGTGCTCTTTCTGTAGTGCTTGAAGTTTTTCTTGAATGGCTGTAGACTCGCTTTTCCAAGACTCCTGCTGGATCTTGAACTCAGCAAGCAGCTCATTCTGATTCGTTGATAGCTCCTGCACCTGATCGTTGAGTAAATCAAGGCTTGCCTGAGTCCGTTCATCTTGAACGATTCTTGCCGACTCTCCTGAACTTACATCAGTACTATCACCGGGACGTTCGTCACTGAAAAAGTTCTGTAGAGCTGCCTTTACCAATTCGCTGAACGAGGCAAATTCATCCCCCTCAAGAGTTGCATTGGCGGTTGCTAATAGCTTCTGGTCCTCTTCACTGGCTGAAAAACTCAGACTTTTCTTGACACTTTTTTTGCTGCTCATTGGACTATGCCTCCTTTTTTGCTGCGTTTAGTCGGATCTCACCGTAGACGAATTGACCTAGTGCATTGGCCTGCCGGGGCGGGGTTGCTAGATGAGGGTTTAAGTTGCTTGTCTTAATCAATGAGCGCAGGCTTTCCCAGAAGAAGCCGCCGCCGCCACCAGTAATGATAATATCGCGGGTACGTTCGGGCAGCCATTGGATCAAGAGATCGTATAACTCACGAGCAAAGTCAGAGCGCAACTCTGGCAGAAGCGTATCTAAATCCGTGGACAGCGCGCTGCCCCGTGCGCGGTAAAAGCGTTGGCCCTCTGGTTGATTGACTGCCTCGATGAGCGCTAGTGACTGACTGTCTGCACCAGGAATGTTGGCTGCCAAACGGGCGTAAAATTCGGACATGGCAAACTGTTCGCTGTTTGATGCACCGCGAGCGAAGCGAAAACGGTCGAACGACAAAAAGTCAGTTGTCTGGTAGCCGACATCCATGACCGCTACTGATGCATTGACAAACGTGCTTGCCGTTGCTTGCTGTTTTTGCTGTGCTTCGCAATGCAACAGACTGCCGTAACCTTCTGGCATTACCCAAACGTGATGAATGTTGCAGTGAACGGACTCGCCTCGGAAATTGATGGTATGTTCACCTACTAATGAATCGACAAGCTCTGATTTTTCCTGATCAAATTGCTGTTGGGACATAAAGGGCAATCCAAGAACAATGCCAAGTGACTGCCCCCATAATTTAAAGTAGCCAATACTAGCAAAGATTTTAATGAGTGCATTTTCGCGTTTCTGTTCGCCTAACCCTAGATCAGCACCAAAATCAGACGCTAATTGACCCAAGGCATACCCCTGCCCTTTATATTCTAGCCATAGATCTAACAATGGATCTCCAACGTCTATCTCATCAAAACCGCGACGTATCTCCTCTACGTAAAGGCGCTTAACATTGGCCGGTATTACAGCGACACCATCTGCCGCTAGATTCATACAGGTTTTTGTCGCTGTCCTTCCCAAATCTATGCTCAATATTTGCTCAATCGAATCAATCGTCATGATAGTTTCCCCTTTTTTAGAATCCAGTTAGGTAGCTTTGGATTCACCTTCTACGTCACGGGTTGAAACGCAGTATTTTATAATAGTAACAGAAAGTCAAAAAATGAAAAAGGAATAAATGTTCTGAGTCTGAGGTATTTACTTTATGATGATTCAGTTCTACTGAATCAAAAAGGTAGATTTCTCGTATAGAGTCATGCTCGATTGAAGATATAAAGTAATCTTTCCGTAACAAAGTATTCTAAGAATGCATGTTAAACTAGCAAGATGAACCGCTTACACGGTATCAAGCAATCAAATAGATCGCTTCGATTTGTTTCCCCAGCTAGTTGTTCTATATTGTGGTCGTTTTGGGAACGGTAGTTTTCCGACGCTCTATCAGAGAAATGAAACTGCATTCTCAAACGGAGCTGAGTATACAGTGCCACTATGAAGAAAATGGTCGATTCCAATGATTTCTCCCTGAAGAAGGGAATTCCGTCTTCAGATTGAACTCATGATATTCGTGTTTCGGAAAAGCCATTTTCCAAAACGATAGAGGGCAGAGGAATCAGCCGCTGTGGTTCTTGATGTGAAAGATGTATGATATTATGATTTTTCAATGAAAGATGTACGAATTCGGCAGAAGCCACCTATGTTAGACTCCGCTATACAAGCCAAAACTACCCCCCGTACTACGTTCACCGGAATTTGGATTCTGGCTGCTACAATTCTCGGTTCCAGTATGGCCTTTATTGATGGTACAGTTGTCAACGTTGCCCTTCCCTCTATCCAAACAAATCTACATGCCAGCGTCTCTCACATGCAGTGGGTAGTAGAAGCATATGGCCTATTTTTGGCATCCTTAATTTTAGTAGGTGGCTCCTTAGGAGATATGTTTGGCCGCCGCCGGATATACGGATTGGGCATCATCCTTTTTGCCCTTGCATCTCTCTTTTGCGGCTGGTCAACCAATGTGGCTCAGTTAATTGCTGCGCGCGCCATCCAAGGAATCGGTGGAGCCATGCTTGTGCCGGGCAGTCTTGCAATTTTAACCACCACTTTTTCCCCAGAAGAGCGAGGGAGGGCCATAGGCACATGGTCCGCATCAGCCGCCATTATGACTGCATTGGGACCTGTTCTAGGCGGCTGGCTTGTCGAACATGCATCATGGCGCTGGATATTTTACATCAATATCCCTCTAGCGATTGTTGCATTAACCATCTTGTATCTTCACGTACCTGAGAGTCGAAATGAGGCGAGCGAAGGTCAGGTTGATTGGAAAGGTGCTATACTGGCCACGATTGGGCTGGGCGGGCTGATTTTTGGCTTGATTGAGTCATCCAATCTGGGCTTTACCCACCCGTTGGTATGGGGGGGCTTGCTATTAGGCATAGCCGGGCTGATTCTTTTTGCATGGGCGCAGCACCATTCAGAGGCACCCATGTTGCCACTTGCTCTATTCCAGTCAAGGACTTTTAGTGGTGCCAATGTGATGACATTGCTTCTTTATGGCGCTCTCTACGGCGTACTTTTCTTTATGCCTTTCAATCTAATTCAGATCCGTGACTACGGCGAATTGGCGGCTGGTGCAGCCTTTTTGCCCGCCATTTTAAGTGTTGCCTTAATGTCTCACTGGTCGGGTAAGATCATGGGGCGGATAGGTGCTCGACCACTTCTTATTGGGGGTCCCCTTCTTGCAGCAGTTGGCTATAGCTTGTTTGCGCTAATGGGAGCCAAAGAAGGAAGTTATATCGTTACGTTACTCCCGGCCATGTTGGCTATGGGGTTAGGCATGGGAATCTGCGTCGCTCCACTTACAACATCTGTCATGAGTTCTGTACATACTCGCTACTCTGGCTTGGCATCTGGGCTAAACAATGCCATTTCATACACGGCTGCACTGCTAGCGATTGCACTTTTAGGCATTGTTATCCTCTATGCGTTTAATCACCAGCTAGACGGCCATTTGACAGAAGCTGCTCATCCCTCCATTCTTGTTGAAGAGTTAAAGACTGAACGAAGCAAATTGGCTGCTGCGGAAATCCCTATGGCAGCTACCCCAGAGCAGGTAGCACAGTTAACTACGGCCATCCATGACTCATTCCTCTACGGTTTTCGCCTGATTATGTGGATTGCGGCTGGGATGGCAATGGCCGCAGCGTTGATTGCTTTGTGGACAATTGATGAATCAACGCTGCTTTGTTCCTCTGAAATAGAGCACGTCGGATTTGGATAGGGGTATGCTTCGCCAAAAAAGTCTTATTCGGACTTTTGAAAAATCCACTATGGAAATTCCCTAGAAGGTAGGACATTCCTTTCTTCACGGGAACAAGCTTTTTCTGGCCATCAATTGTCTTTAAGAGAAGATTTTCTGCATGCCCTCCCAGCTAGCCAAGGGAAGTATGGAAAATATTTATCTTGACGCCAATATAAGTAACGTGGATTCGTTACGGCTCTTGAACTGATTCTACCTCTGGTCCGTTCGCCGCTTCTACAGTAGCTTTGGATGACGGCTCACCATACGGATTCGCTGGTGGCCCAACTGGTTCAGGTGGGCAGACAACGGATTCTGAAGACTCCGAAGTTTGAATACTCCCCGCAACGGAGGGGGCCTGCCAAACATTTTCAGCGATGGCTAAGATCTGCTCGGGGTTGGCAATGCGCAATACCTGAGCACCCCCTTCTGTTGTAACTGTTTCTAGATCGGTAAGACGTAATCCTCCCGAATGAATATCATTTGCTCCTAAAGATAGGCCCGCCCCTGCCATTTGCATCATCTCAAATAGACCAATATCGGTCTCATATATATTCCCAAATGCGTTCCACAATTCAGGTAATCGTAACAATAGATTCGTATTAAGGGCCTGATTGCGTATGGCCCATAGTAGTTGTCTTTGGCGTTGGGATCGACCAATATCACTACCGTGTAAGCGAAGCCGAGTAAACCATGCCGCATCCTCACCATCCAATTCAACATCTCCGGCTGGTAAGGTAAAATACTCCCACTGATTGGTCGTCAAATTCAGAATAGGCTCATATAAGGGACATTCGAGATGAACAGTCACGCCACCAATGGCATCAACCAGATCAACAATGCCATTCATGTTTAGGCGAACCCATTTTTGAGTTGGAATACCCACATGCCGCTGAATCACATGGGAGAGCAACGCTGGCCCTCCTCCTTCTACCCAAAGAATCCTTTCGCCGAGATAATCAACCGTATTGATACGAGCGGGCCTACTACCAGGTATATTGATATACAGATCCCTCGGAATGCTAAAGAGTGCCGCTCGCCCCTGTTCTTCATCTAGCCCAACGACCATTATCACATCTGTTCGCCATACTGGATCCCCCTCGCGCTTGTCTGTGCCTAATATCAGCAGATTCTCTGTGTTTGTCCAGGACGGCGGGACGGGTGGCATGTCTAGATCCGATGCTGAAAGATAGTACGAGAGTGGAACCCGCTCTTGATCGACAACTGGCGCGGTCTGAATCAGTGGTTGGGCTGTGGGAGTTGGCGGTCGTTTGGGAAGCTCAGGCTGCATGGGCGGATGTGGCCCCTGAATCGACATTGTTGTATTAGATGCTTGGGAATCACCAGCCACTGGAGCCGAGTTAAGATTCAATGATGGCAAGTCTAAAATGCCACAAGCAGTTAGAAAAATGGCAGAGAGGAAAAGCGGCGTACGTGTTGCAAGAAGTGACCAGATATCCATAGGGGTTCATCGGTTATTAGGCCTTCCAGAAAATTAAGTGTACGCGAGTTGGCATTCTCTTGCGCCATTCACTCGGGTAGGGCCGTATTAGAGATTGCTATTTTTACGGCTACCTGGGTAACTAATTTTTTGAAGAACCTTGTATTTCGCCAGAAAAGTCTTGTCCCGGCTCTTGTTCTAATCTATTCTGGATAACTCCCAAAAGCGACGGCATTCCCGTCTTCATGGGAGCAAGCTGTTGCTGACCATCTATACAGCTGTTTTACCGTGGACAGATCGATTGATCAGCCCTTGGGCCAACTGTGTTCGTTACCATAAAGGGGGGACGCTCGAAAACGGTTGGCAGCGTTTCAGCAATTAAGGGCCAATCGGCCTCGAAAACGAACATATTATTTTTCCAGCTTTGTTTAATCAATGCTGGCGGATGGATCACCATTCCGTGAACATCTTCCTCTTTAATATCGAGCGCAAATTGGACAAGGGGTATTGCCTCTAAGGGGCCAATATCACTTTGTACTGTATCAGCAAAAGTTGTGTAGAGGGTTGATAGTTGACCCAGCAAATTTTGTTCAAGGAATTGCTGGCGAAGCGCCCAAGTAAACCGCTGCTGGCGGCGAGCACGCTCCAAATCACCCCCCTGTCGCCGGGTACGCACATAAGAGAGAGCCAATTCACCATTCAGCGTGTGGGTACCTGGCCCTAAGTTGATGAAGACATTTTCATCTTCAATCTGATCGTAGATGGCACAATCAACGCTGAGCTGGATACCACCAAGCGTATCAACAACCTTTTTGAAAGATTCAAACTCAAAACGGATATAGTGGTGAATAGGGAGTGCTAGGTTCTCACTTAAGACTTGGCTAAGCAATTTCGGTCCAGATCCCGACCCATTTCTTTCACCAAGATAATCAACAACATTAATCCGGTTGGGTCTATGTCCGGGAATTTCTTCCAAGTAGATATCTCTTGGCAATGAGATAACCCCAGCTTGGCCAGTAGAAAAATCGAGGGCTAGAAGCATAATGACATCTGTACGCCAACTAGCCTCCGTTGGGCGACGGTCACTCCCTAAAACCAAGATATTGGTCGTCTGCTTCAGCCGATTCCGCTTTGGGTTAGCAGGAATCACAGTTGGCGTTGCAGATGATTTCGCTACAGGTGGTACAAACGGCGCGGCAGAAGCCGTGGTTTCCTGCCGGATGGTAGCGTTAGACGCTGCTGTTGTTTCTGCTGCTCTGGGTAGCATAGGTGTTGCCGTATGCTTAGCAACTGACTGTGCATCCACTATGGATTTGGATAGCGCCCAGGTAGGTAAATAATGTCCGCCCGCTTTGGGTTCTATGAATGCCAGCGACTCGCCATCATCTGCTCGCTTGACGGCCGGATCGGCTAGGCTGTCGTTATATCTGTTGTCGGTATGGTCTGATAGATTGGCAATAGGTTTGTAAAAAGCTGGTAGATCCCCAAATCGCGCCAAAGCACATCTACTCATCAAGCTAGTGAAGAGCAGCAAGACCAAAAGATTAAATATTCTATATAACTTCCTCATCCGTATTCGGGGCATCTTGTCGGGGTAGACAAATTTGCCGAAACAACCGTTCACTTGCCCGATAGCTCCACTGTCGGGCAATAAAAAAGTCAGATAATTCGGTAAAGCCTTGCCTCTCGTATCTGGATGCTTGGTAAATCATCTCGAGCTTGTCTGCATCTTTTACAAGACGTGCCTCGGGTGATGCGGCATGGCAATACTCTTGCCATAATTGAACCATATCATCCTCATTCAGGAGTCCAGCCAGAATCTCTTTCATCCCATCTTCTTCTGCCTGATGTTTCACCTCTTGTCCGATTAGATCCGTGGCTCGTTTGGGTAAATCGGTTAGCTTGGCCTCAGCCAGATCGTGGATTAAGGCTATCTTTACGGCATAGCCCAAGTCAAGGGGGGCTGCAAGCGATTCCTCTGCCCAAGATTGGTTGATTGCTTCGCCTAAACAGAGGACAAGTAGAGCCGTGGCATAGCTATGGTCAGCCACGGACTCAGGATGAGCAACGCCAGCAAATAGCCATCCAGTGCGTGGCAACATCTTCAGGTGATTGGCCTGCCCCAGCAGATTGACGAGCGCTGCATATATACTCATGTACAATTCTCAGATTACTCTCAGGCCCAACTTTATTCCACTCACACCATTAATGCAACTTGTCCACGTAGGGATTTTATTTGGTCGGCCTGATCGGGGCGATCGGCTTCCCTCATCTGATTCTCCAGAAGGGACATATTATCCACAAGATCTTTCGTTACCAGTGAGCGATTTTCTTTCAACAGCTTACGCACGGAACCCGAATCCGGCGCAGCCATCAGTTCCTGAATGAGTCGCACTTCAGGGGGAAGCTTTTCTTGGAAGATGGTTACTGCTTGCTGGTATACAGATTGGAGGCGCTGAACCGCCGCCCCTGCGTTTTTCTGTTGTGCAGCTTGGATATTCGCCCCCAAAATGCCCAAGAAATTTTCATCAATATATTGAGCGTGTTGCCTTAATGCTGCTTCTGTATCAGGTGCTTGAAGTACTTCTTGAAGAATAGCCTGGAGCTGCTGTACCATCGCTTCCTGGCCCTGCTTCTGTTGCTCCTGAAGAGCTAATATTAACTCTCGTAGCTCACTAAGTTTTTCTTTTTCATCTTCGGACGCCTTTTCGATACGACTTGCTAACTCCATCAGAAATTCGTAATCGAATGCCTGGCCGACCTGCATCACAACTGCATTGACGATTTGATCGCCATCTTCCTCATCATTGTCTTTCCAGACACTGAGAATCAGGTCTAGGAGTTCGGAGCGGGTCGTTTGCGACGTGATTTGCCCCAATATGCCTTGGATTTTTTCTCGCAGAACGGCTATTTCTTTGCCTGCATCACTCATAGTCAACAATTTTTCATAGAGGACCAGTATACCCTGGGCTGCTTGGGATTGACCCTGACTTCCCATGTTCATTGCTAACTGCTCTAACAGCCCAAAGAAATCTCGATCGATTAATTGGCTGCTACGTTCTACTGCTATTTTTAAGGCAGAATCATCATTACCAATTCGCAATAGACTTTGCATGAGCGTACTCTGCTCTCGCTGTCTTCGCAACATCTCCGGGGTGACTCCGTCAAATCCCCAAACCTTTTCTAGCAGTCGGTTCCAATCTATAAATTGCTGCGGTTGGAGCATATAGCCTTTGCGCTCTTCCTTCGGTGTATTACGCATTAAGGCTTGAGTCAGATCGCCAATAACCTTCTGCCCCTGAAGATCACCCAGGCCCCCACCCTGAGGTACATAAACCGCTAAAAATTCTTCTTCCGGAACGTGGAGCATCAACGGAACCGATAATTGCCCTGAGGCATTACATGATGGGCAGGTAGCAGTATTGATCTGTCCACCCAGCAGAGGGCCCTTTAACATTGGGTCTGCCCCCAGATCAATAATGGTAAATATGGGCGTTGTGTATGCTGTCCCACAATTGGGACATTGTACCTGGGCACCCGAAGGCGGATAGGTGAGATCCATTTGGGGCTGTTGGGGTTGCCTATTGCCTGGTTCCGGAGGTTGGGGCGCGGACTGAGAAGGCGAAGGTTCTGGCGTAGCTTGCACTTCTTTGGGGGCAGGTTTCTCCTTTGTGCTACTGTACCCGCTGGGCAGTATAAGTCCGCTACCCTCTTGCGAGGGTTGTTCTCCAGCATCTGGCTGGGGTTGATTTTCTTGACCTGGCAGTAAAATTCCGCTCATCTGGCTCTCTCATTTTGGTTAGGAAGTAAGGTTAAGGAATGAGTCACAAATAACTTGCTCGTTTCATTCGGGTTTAGCCCCTTCGAATGTTTAAGTTATTTAATTCTCGTTCTTAAATATTTTGTCTTCATTGTATCGCAGAACAGTGTCACGGTGAAATTGCTATGATACCTTACTTTGATTGCGTGAATGACAAAGGCCCATTATAATCGAATCAATGGTATGAAATGAACTGAAGAAACTGAAAGGGAAGCGCGAATTTATGGTTGAATCCACCTCTTCAACTGAGGAAAATTTCCTGGAATTGAGCCCATATACCTGTATTGACCGTGTGCTGCCAGACGAGCTTCGCAAATTGGCCGATCAAGTTGCCAGGGAGGAAAAAGGTATAAGCTATCTAGATCGAGGGGCGCTTGAAGTGAACAAACGTTGGAAAGTCGGCCGAACTCTGCGCGTCTACTTTATGGACGGGGATCCGCAAATTCACCGCAAGGTTGAGGCAATCTTTCCTGAGTGGAGCAAGTACGCCAATATCCAATTTCAAGTGACCAACGACAGTAGCTCTGAGATTCGGATCTCCTTTCAACAAACCGGTTCGTGGTCCTACATTGGTACAGATGCTCTTCTGGTACCTCGCCGTAAGCCAACCATGAACTACGGTTGGCTTCAGCCAACCACGTCTGAATCAGAGATGCTGCGCGTAGTCTTGCATGAGTTTGGGCACGCCTTAGGACTGATTCATGAACATCAAAACCCAATGGTCAATATCCCGTGGGATAAAGAGGCCGTTTATCGGTACTATAGTGGTCCGCCCAATTATTGGTCTCGCGCTCAAACAGATCGAAACCTCTTTCTAGCCTATAGCAAGGAAAATACCCAGTATACTCAGTTTGATGCCGATTCGATTATGCTCTACCCTGTTGAAAACCGCTTTACCACCAATGACTTCGAAATCGGTTGGAATAAGACACTTTCGGAGCTAGACAAAAAGTTTATTGCTGAACAATACCCTTATGAGACTCGAGCCAAGAATGAGATTGTTGTGGATGGAGAGGCAATTGAAGGGGCGATTGAGGAGCATGGCGAGGTGGATGACTATATCTTTCCTGTCAAAATGTCGGGGGGGTATACCATTGAAACAGTTGGTAAGACCGATGTATCCCTGGCACTCTATGGCCCAGACGATAAGACCCGCCTGATAGCCGAGGATGATGATTCAGGGCGTGGGCTAAACGCTAAGATTTCCAAGGTTTTGCGTTCGGGGGAGTATACGCTTAAGGTACGTCACTTTAGCAAGTCCCAAGGTGGCGCTTATAAGATAAAGGTGACAAGAAATGACTAATGTGCTTGATTTTCTGCGTCCTGAGGTCCGAAGTCAAAGGGAGATCGGGCGTTTTGAATTTGATGGTGTTGCTCATCGCTTACAGTGGAATGAGCATCCATTTGATCTACCAGAGTCAATTCGCACTGAGATATTGGCGAGACTAGCGGAACGAAAATGGTCTGATTACACTGAGTTTCGCCCTTATACCGTGATTGGCAAGATCGCTGAATTCCACGGTCTCTCTGATAAACAAGTGGTTGTTACCCCAAGTTCCTCTGCTCTGATCCAGCTCGTTTTTTCGGCTGTTTTGGCCGCAGGTGATCACGTCGTCATGCCCTCACCTACCTATCTTCGTTATAAGTTGACTGCCGGATTGCAGGGAAGCCATACCCACTTTGTACCACTTGATGAGGCGGGTGGCTTTGCCTTACCTGTCGATGAGTTGATCCAGACGGCCCAGAATCACCAAGCCAAGATGGTTGTCATTTGTGCACCGAATAATCCAACTGGTACCGTATATGATCTGTCCGACGTAGCGCGCCTTGCCGCAGGATGTGGTTGTTTGTTGTTCGTTGATGAAGCTTATGCCCAATTTAGCTACAGGGATATGACATCTTTGGTTAATGAATTCGATAATGTTGTTTTAGGGCGAACGTTCAGTAAGGCCTTAGCTATGGCTGGCGTACGAATTGGCTACGCCATCACTTCCGAGGTACTTGCTAAAGAATTCATGAAGCTTGTCAGCTCTTTTATTCTTAATCACTTTAGTGAGATCGCTGCGCAGGTCGTTCTGGATAATCCTGGCTATATAGCGGACTACACTAAACAGATTGTAGAGGAGAGGGAACGACTAGCCGAGGCCATAGATGATTTAGAAGGAACAACAGTCTTTCCTAGCGGTACAAATTTCCTTCTCATTCGCGTAGGAAAGGAAGCCTCAGAATTGACCGATTACCTGAAAAAGGAGCACCGTATTCTTATCAATAACCTAGCACCTTATCAGGAACTAGCGGGGTGTATTCGCATTAGCATCGGTTCTGCGGCTCAAAACGACTTACTGTTGGCAGGTTGGCGTTCGTTTTTAGAGCGCAGATAGAAAAATTTTAAATGTGGCTCAATTTGCCTTGCTTAGGTGAACACTCAAACGGGGGTGAATTGGATTCTCCACCGTTATGCTATACAACGCAATCCCCTATTATTCGATTAACTGTATCTAGGTTTTGCTCAATACTAGCCAAATAGCCTTGTACTCGTTCGTTGGGCGTAGACAAATGCTTGTTAACCAGACTTAGATTAAGGGCAATGATATGTAAGGGATTGCGAATGTCATGAACTACGTGATGCAACGCTTCGTCATTGATCTGGGCAATGGTTTCACGATAGAGCTTTTCTTGGTCCCATCCTACTGTTAGTTCACGAAGGCGTTGGCTCAGCTCTAAATGGACCTTAATACGGGCCAGAACGTCCTGGAATTGGAATGGCTTGGTGATGTAGTCGACTCCGCCTACCTCAAATCCCTTTATCTTATTCCGAATGTCATTTAACGCGCTGATAAAGAGAACTGGTACATCTTTGGTGGCAGGATTCTTTTTCAACAGCCGACATAGCTCATAGCCATTAAGGCCAGACATACTGACATCGATTAAGGCCAGATCAGGCGGTGCACTATTTGCACTACTCAGCGCCGTTTGGCCATCATCGCATGGTCTAACGTCATATCCATGTTTGTATAACATTCGAGAAAGTAATTGTAAGGTCTCCCGAGCATCATCTACAATCATTATGTTTGCTTTGCTTGCCTCTGTTGTCATAAAATTCCTAACCTGCTTACTATTGCCATAACTGTGCTCAGTTTATGGTTACCAAATCCTATACTCAGCTCCGTTTGAAAAAGGTGATTGCTCTCTCTCATAGCGCTTCAGAAAACACCCGTTTTCAAAACGACCACAGTATAGTATACAGCTATTGTGCCCATCGAATATCATACGAATGGGGGAATTCTTGGCCGATGCGCTCGTTCATTTGTCTGCTTTTGTCTCCAAAAGTCACTGAATACCTGGCAAGCACCCAACAGGGGTTTCAATATGAACTAGAAGAGCATAGCCTGCCAAATGCTGTGCGTTGGGTACAACCTGATAAGATGCATCTCACGCTACGTTTTTTTGGAAATATTTCTTCTGAACAGAGAAGAAATATTTCCGCTCAGTTGGGCCCAATTGCCACGAAAACTGCACTTATACCATTTGCATTTGGCTCTTTGGGAGCATTCCCTAATTTGAAAAGGCCTAACGTCATTTGGGCTGGTATAGTCCTATCAGATGCTCTGTTACGACTCCAATCCCAAGTTGAAAAGGTCACTCAACGAGCAGGCATTAGACCAGATGCTAAGCCATTTTCTCCTCACATTACATTGGGACGTCTGAGGAAAAGACAGCCTATTCACGCACAACGGATAGTTGGCCAGATTGTACCGAAGGTTAGGTTAGAGGGTGTAACAAAAGAGAACGTAGAGAGTAAAAAAACGTTGGAAGAGAGTATTTGGCTCTTTCGAAAGATGTCCTTCTATACAAGTCAACTGACATCTAGCGGGCCTATCTATTCTACTGTTGCCAGCTATTCATTGAGCGGCTCCCGAGGCTGACGTCGGCGAGTTAGCGTTGTAAAGCGCGGTTTCGGCTGGGGGTAATTTGTACTTTCGGATGGTAATGCTTGGGGGATAGATAAATCCTCTGAATGCAGCGGGACTTCCTGACTTTGCTGAGGCTCATCAGTGGGAATAACTCTTTTATGGGATGAAGGCAGTGATTCGACTGCATAAAAGAGTAACGAAATAGGCGTGCAGATGAGTAAGCCTGGAAGAAAACCCCAAAGAACGAGGGCCAAAAGACCTATCACTTGGGCCTGAAGCTGCCCAGGAAAGTCGGCCTGATACCCATCTGCCACGAACAAACCAGAGACGCCCTGCTGCGGGACGCCTAAATAGGTATCCAGACCAATCATTTGCCATCCAATCCCGGCACGCCCGTCAGCTAAAATGCCGGCGAAGAGAAGGCCCACCATGGCTGGAATAATGACCATATGAAGGATCCCTGTCACGTCATCTAGCTGTAAAATTGAATTACAAATATAGGTAACAAAAGGCAGAAGACTTCCAGCAATCAACCCAATAAGGAACGCAGACCCTGGCTGTACAAAGGGACTGGCCGCCAATATTGCAATAGCCCCTGCTGCAAACCCTCGGCCACCCATAAGTGGATCTCCCTGGCCGGTCACAAACCAAGTATAGAGTAAGGGAAGTAGTACACCTCCTCCTGCTGCCAGCATCACGTTGACTGCGCCGCGCATAAGACCCATCTCGTCTAGCAAGGTAACCTGAAGCGGATTTGCACCCAGCCAGCCGATACTGCCCATCAATACGAAAAGGCTACCGACTACGCCAAGTAATGGAAGATGAGCCGCCGGAAGCATCTCATATTCCAACGGTTGGGGAGATTGACGAGGAACCCAAAGCAAAAGTGCAGCGAAGGCAAAGCCACCTGCTGTTAAAAACACGGTTCCAGTTCCCGCGTAATCAAGCAAGCCGTGGCCAAGCTGTAAGTTGCGTCCAAGCGCACTCAGCCACCCACCCCCTTGAACCCAGTTGCCAGCAATTGGATAGATGACACCGCCAACACAGGCCGCGATCAGTAGTGTCGCCATAGCCGGCGCACGACCACGCAGGCCGATGACGGGAATCATAGAAGCCGTCATAACCCACGGTAAATGGGCCAGAAAGAGCGAATAGATCAATGGTGTACTATCCACGCCCGAGAGAAACCAACCGTTTAGGCCAGCCATGCCCCAGCCGCTCCCCCAATTTGTCGACAATGCACTCCATTCCCAAATCAGTGTTTGAAGGGCTGGGTATGTGTAGACTAAGCCAACACCGCCGAAATGCAGACCAAAACCAACTGCCCAATAGAGAAATCCACTTAAACCTGATGCAGCAAGTGAGCCAACGGCCGCATCCCAAGCCCGGGTCGGGTCTAAACCTGCAATACTAACCAGCAGTAGCCCAGCGGGTAACATAAGAGAGAGTACAGCCATCATCAGATACCAATAGGCTGGTAGCATCAAATTTGCTGTTTCGGTCGAAGATAGTGGATCCACAAGTGCTCAGATTTTGTTTTGGATAGGTAAGTAGATTTACTAAGCTACGGTAATCGATTATATAGAGTCTAGGCAAAACTCGACCTATCATACCAAAACGGTAGGTGAATGCCAAAAGCTTATCTACCTAATCCTACTGTGACCTTCGCTTAGATTTTGCGGATAGGTGACGATCCATTACCATTCCGGTCTATGCGCACTTCGATTTTATCCCTGAGTATTGGTGTTGCTGCTTTGGCTCTTTACGCTGCGACCGCCGCACCTAGCATCGTCACATTTTTCGATGATACATTAGAATTCCAAGTGGTGGTTCCCACCTTAGGGATCGCCCATCCTACAGGTTATCCACTATATACATTGGTGGGTGCGTTGTGGAGTCGGGTTCTCTTTCCTGTAGGGAATTGGGCTTGGCGGATGAATCTTTTTAGTGCTGTAATGGCAGCTATCACCATTGGACTAACTGTCCATCTAGCTGCCATTTTGTTTCATCGGGGCGAGACTAAATCAGAGGAGCCTGGGTTAGAGGAACCTGACGCCAAGGTGGCCCGCCTTAATGCGCCGAACCTTCCATCTGACAATGGATACGCGTTTGCTCATCCTAAATGGCTGAATACCGTAAACTCAGTGACCCCAGCCATCGCCTTTGGTCTAAATTCCCCCTGGTGGCAGCAGGCAACAGTTGCCGAAGTTTACAGTTTACATGGTCTATTCGTTGTTGCTATTTTGCTGATGACGCTCCAGATCGGACGCGAGGTACGACACCAGCATAGAGCAGTGCTTGGACTCTGTGTCTTGCTTGGCCTTTCTCTTACACACCATCGCACAACCTTACTGCTACTACCAGGTATAGCTCTTTATCTTTACTGGAGATGCCCCCATCTATTTCGACCCCAAAAGGTTTGGATCGGTTGGGTGGCCGCACTGTTGCTACCTTTGTTAATTTACATGTACATTCCATTTCGTGCAGGCCAAGGTGTTATGGATCTACATGGGAGCTATACGAACACAATGAGTGGTCTTTATAATCATATATTCGCCTCTTCGTATAGTCGGTTTTGGGGCTGGAGTGGGCCTAATGTAGTGCAGATTTTAGTGGAGCAGATTGGTTGGTGGGGAGTAGCTTTAGCTGTTTGGGGTGGGGTAGTGCTAGTGGCTGTACCACTTGGGGGGCGCTTATTTCAGTTTTTACAACTTCATGTGGATACTCTGTTGTCTAACTTGCGAGGAGCTTCCGTCGAACAATCTGTGCAGTCTAGCGTATCTGAATGGACGTTACTCTTTCTAGTTTTTATCACGAACTTGTCCTTTTGTTTCTTTTACCAGGTTGCAGATATAGAAGTTTTTCTTCTGCCGTCGCTATTTGCCATCGTATTCTTCATCATTGGTGGGCTAGATTGGCTGGCTCGTCGTTCTTTCAAACGGTTTCCAAGTCTGGTTTGGGGTTACATACCCGTATCATTATTCATTGGAATAACACCTCTAGTGTACAATGGATTCGTTGATCGTCGTGACACATGGATGGCCCATGATTTGGCTGTCGAAATGGCCAAGGTGAACTTTGTTCCGGAAAGCCGATTTGTTGGCTTGGAAGGAGAGGCAACTGCTCTTCTCTATATGCAAGAGGCTGAAAAATTTGCACCTAATGTGATTCCGCTATGGGCCAATGACGAAACCTTAAGACTCCAGTTAGTAGACCAACTCATGGAGCAGGCTTATCCTGTCTACATATCCAGGGAACTGCCCGGTATCGAGGACCGTTTCTCGTTCTCTGGTGAAGGGCCTCTCGTCCGCGTTTGGCCACGAGGTACGATCGAGCCAAAGACACCTGAACGATCCTTGAATATAGCATATTTGGACGGCACGCTTCTTCTGGATGGTATCGATGTTGTTCGACTTGAGCAAGCTGGCGGTCTATCTCTGCGAATAATGTTTTATTGGAGACCCCAATCAGAATTGGTGAATCGGATCAAGTTGTCACTCCGCTTTGTGGATCCAATAAGTAGTGAGCCAATCGTCTCGGCTGATGGAAGTGCCTTTATATCTGATCATTTTCCGCTTCAACAGGTCACATTCACTGAGTATTGGGTACCAGGTGAACAGATACGCGATGTCTATACGCTATTGATTCCCACAACAACAGATGAGGATTCGATTCTTCATCTGCCGACCCTTTATAATTGGCTTTTGAGTAACTTGAGTTCTAGTCACCAGAACACCGATAGGCTGAATCCTGACAACCCGAACCCTGTCAACCTGAACACAAATAATCGTAATCTGGTTCCATGGAAGTTGTTGGTTATTCTCTACGATGCTAATACAGTTCAAGAGTTAGGGCGAGTGCTCATTACCCCATAATAGTTTATGAATCGATTATTTCCCTGCATAAATCTACTTCCTTTGCTTCTGCTATCGATATCGATAGCGGGTTGTTCATCTAGCTCTTCTGGCGGCAACCGCATCGATCCATCGACGATTCGCTTACCTTCCTTTCTGGGGAGTGTCGAGAAGGATATAGCGCAGGATATTGCTGAAGAAACAATTGCTGCTGAACCTGCTAAACCAAAGGTTGATGAGAAATCGCCTAACGATCTCGCAGCCACTAGCACTCCATTTCCTACATTCACGCCAACTTACCCAGCATCTACACAGGTTGTGCCTGAATTGAATGCTACACCCGATATCAGATCCGGTACTACACCGAGCGGAAATCGTATATCCAATTCAACACGTCGTCCAACTGCTGACCCACAAGAGATAGGGCAAGCCATGGCAACCATAGTCGTTCGGTCGCTGGCTTTACGGCGGCTTCCTTTGGATGGTGCTCCAGTCATTGGTGGGGTGCGGGAGGGAGAATCATACCCAGTAAGCGGATTGAGCAGAGATGGTAAATGGGTACGGCTGAATACGCCGGTGGACAGAGGAGGACGAGGCTGGGTCAGAGCCCATACAATTTCTGTATGGGGCGAGATTACCGGTATTGAAATTACTGATGGTCTTGAGCCGGAAAACCGTATTGATGCGCTTGCTAAAAACCAAGCAGTGGTTAACACCGGTACACAACGGTTGCGTCTTCGGAGTAGGCCTGATGTATCTGCTGAAACCCTTTTCTTTGCCTTCAATGGCGAACTTTTTACTATCTTAGAGCGCACATCAGATAATCAGTGGATCCACCTGCACAGCGCACCTTTGGGGGCAGAAGGCTGGGCCTTAACTCGATTTCTGCGTTTGCCCGAGGATCCAGTTCCGACACGCAAACCGTCACCAACGTCGACACCGACTGTTCTGCTTACACCACTATTTGGCCCTACCGCAACAGCATTGCCACCTCGTGTGCCTTCGTCGCCTACATCGGTAGCTACGCCTCTCGCATCGAACGAATCCAAATTGGTATCTTCGTCTACCTTGACACCTGACTTGGTACGCACCCAAATACCCACTTCTACGGCTATCGTGAATAGTCAGGCAACCAACTTGCCATCAGTCGCTCCAGGAACGATACTTGTGGCAACTGATGGCTCTCGGTTGCGGGTCCGCAGCCAACCTACGACCGATTCGGAAATCATTGCCTATGCTTTAAATGGTGAGAGATATGCTCTACTGGAAACAAGTTTAGATAGTGAGTGGGTGCGCATTGAAATTAAAAATGTTGAGGGCGGTGGTTGGATTTCATCGCAATTTGTAGTCAGAACATCTGAAGATGAGGAGTAACTACTATATGGGTGGCCAGGAACGTTCTGTTCTCCCTGCGTGGAATTTTCCAAAGTGGATGGGGCAAGAGTCGGGACAAAACGTTTTTGGCGTAGTTTCCTGATGATACTGCACTTCACTGCGTATGAATAAGAGAGGCTGTGTGAGCAGCTTTTAACAAATGCCTTACCGTTCATCGATTTTTTCACAACGTATCTTACTGGCCACTTTTCATTTACTGGTGATCGTATTGGTTGGCCTGCACTTGGTCGTTTTGCAATTGCCACCCACGGATACACCTATTCCTAATTTGGACGATCCCGAAGCGGCTTGGTGGGGATTTTGGCCAGCTACTTATCTACCAGATGAGATCGGTTTCGTTATTGCTGTTTTGTTCGTGGGAGGGATAATCGTCTGGTGGCTGCGCGAGTGGCATTGGCATTCCAATGCCACTGAATTTGTACATCCTGCTTCTGCCGGACGGAGTACGTTTTTTCAATATGCGCCTTTGCATGTAGCTATCTCTCACAATCGCTTGCTATCAATTATTTTGCTTGTCATCGCGGTATTTCTTGCAGTTTCCTTCTTTATCTTTCCTATTGCGCATACCCGATGGGGCGATGCCGATATCTTGTCTCGGGCTATTGCATGGCCAGATCCAACACTCCGTCTGACCCATTCCTGGCAAGCGCCTCTAGATGTCTGGCTTCACAGTCAGCTATGGCTTGCCTTGCATCAACAGGCCGGTTGGACAGATGCTACGCCAACTTATCAGATTCTGAGCCCCATAGCTGGCTTCATCTATTTAGGCGTTACGGTAGCACTAAGCCAGAGTGGTTGGCCCTCTGTTAATTGGCTTACATTTGGCTTGCTTGTATCGCTCGGGTTGATACAGCTGTTCTTTGGGTACATAGAAAATTACAGTTTCGCTGCTGCGGGTGTATTGCTCTACCTCTGGCTTGGATTAAGATTGCTGCGGAGAAAGGAGAATCTATGGCTCCCGGCCCTTTGCCTCGGAGTGACAATGTCCCTTCACCCCAGCACAGGCATATTGTTGCCATCTCTGCTCTATTTGGGCGTTTGTCAAGCCAGCAGACGGAATACTGTATTCCCAATTGGGACATTTGCTCAGATGGCACTGCCTATCTTTTTTATGTTTGGGATAACCACTTGGATTATGGAAAGAGGAGGACACGGACTAATTGCCTGGTTCACCAAGGATCGCCCAGGCGGTGGAGATGGGCGTTGGTTTGTACCGATTGTTGAGGTTTCGACTCGATGGGAGCACTATACCATGTTTAGCTGGCTTCACATTCGTGATTTTCTCAATCAACAGATATTGGTAGCGCCAGTGGTTTTGCCTTCTCTGCTAATTATTATGGCCTTCTACTGGAACAACCGCAAAAAACATTCTGAATCCTCTGCTCGTGATTTGGATCATTCGACTCTTGGACCTTCCTATGCACTGCTATTGTCGGTTACGCAAGAGCGATTATTCTTAACCATTGCATCGATCTTCTATCTAGGTCTTACATTTGTATGGAATCCAGATTATGGTGGTCAACGGGATTGGGATCTATTTAGCTTGGCAGCGTTGCCGACAACTTTGTTACTAGCTTGGCATCTGCCTAGCGTTTTTTCGCTGCTACGCTACTTGATTGCTGCTGCCCTACCCCTTCTACTCTTTCAAATATTACATACTCTCACGTGGGTCTACCAGAATACGTTGCCCTGGGCGTGGCCTGAATAAGAGCCGCTAGACAGGAATGATTGCTGCTATATGCTGAATTAAGCATGTTCGGCTGGGAATAGCAATGGAAAAACAGCATAATCCTGGGTATCATGGCCTTCCTGCATTCGTTGCTTTGGCTGCCTATGTAGCAGCATGTACTCCGTTCGAGCGGAATTTACCACGAGATCGTCTCCATACTCTTGCAATAATTGACAGAAAACATCCACGACCTTTGGATCAAACTGACTTCCGGAACAGCGTTGAATTTCTGTCATAATGGCATCTAGCGATAAGGCCTTTTGATAGGGCCTATCAGACGCCATCGCTTCTACAGAATCACAGATTGCCAAAATGCGTGATTCAATGGGAATTCCCTCACCACGGAGGCCATTCGGATATCCATTACCATCCCATCGTTCATGATGGAACTGGATGAGCGGTGCTAGATGGCGTAAACTCTGGCCAATTTGAAGTATACCAGCCCCAATCGTGACATGCTCTTTCACAATTTCATATTCATCATCAGTGAGGCGGGCCGGTTTATGGAGAATGCTTTCGGCAACGCCAATTTTACCGATATCATGCAAATAGGCTGCCTGCCGTGTATGCTCAATCCGAGTTGGCGAAAGCCCTAGCCGTTCCGCTATGGCTGTTGCGTATTCACCTACCTGTAACGAATGATTATGAACATAGGGATCCCGGGCATCCAAGATATAGGCTAAGGTTTGGAATAGCTCGTGATTCATCTGTGTGATTGACTCATTGGCCTTCTCAATTTCCTCTGTGGCTGCTGAGAGTTCCTGATTCATACGTCGCAATTCTTTAACACTGCCTCGGGTATGGTCGCTATACTGTTTTTGCGCGTAGTGCATCATAAAGATCGGGAGAGCAAAGGCTAGTAACCCAACCCAACCCAACTTTGCAAAGGCCACAGCCAGAAAAAGCCCGCCAATACATGCCGCCAAATAGTGTCCAGCCAGCCACTTGAATTGCTCTTTCCAGGTTGTAATAAAGGATGCATTCTGGGTAATGCTAATGGCTGCCGCAATCAATCCCGTTTCGACATAATAATAAGCGAATGAACTTAGCAGAATAGGAAAAATGAGTAGATGTAGATGAAATATTTCAAATGGAATCTGGATATACTGAATAAGTAAAGCAGGGACAAGACCTGCAAGGACGTGAACGGCCCAATTGTATAGGAACTTGTAGTATGTAGGTCTACGTCGAATTCCATGCGCTATCGCTATAGCCAAACTAACGCCACTGACGCCCGGAATGCCACTAAGCAAAGCTGCACCAAATACGACTGCCATGGACGCGGAGACAGACATCTCTCCATACATGGGAATTTGGAGAAACTGTATAATAAAGCCGAGCATACACAGGAACAATATGAGGGTCCAATTGGGTACTGTCGCGAACCATAGACTGAGCCCTGTGGCAATCAACCCTGAAAGGATGACTCCGCAAATGAGCGACACGGGCACCAATTTGGCAAACTTGGTCTCTTTAGAGTATTTCTGACTACGTTGTTCGGCACCAGTGACTGACTCAGCCTGTGAACACGGCCCTCGGCCTGTAATTAATCCGATTATTGATTGATGTGGGGAAGATATGTTCTCTGGCACGCCTTTACAAATTGAGATAGGTGACGCGCAGTGTATACGATTTCGCCCAGATGATTTGGCCTCATAAAGTGCCATATCAGCCTGATGCACTAAGGCATCAATCTCGTCTGCATCAGCAGGAAAACTGGCAAGCCCCATACTGATTGTTACATGAAGTGTATCCTGTTTATTCGGTATAGGGAATGGATGGTGCTCGATAGCAGATCTGATTTTTTCGGCAATCGCCCATGCTTCTTCCACTTCGGTCCCTGGCATGAGAATGCAGAATTCTTCTCCCCCAGCTCGAGCCCCTGTATGGGAAAGCCCAATGTTCTCACGAATCAGCTTCCCTACTTCAGTCAAGACGAGATCACCTGCAAGGTGACCATGCTGGTCATTGACATTGCGCAGAAAGTCGAGATCAGCCATTATAATTGATAAAGGTTTCTCAAGCTGTTGGGCTTTTTCTAGCTCTACCTTGAATATCGCTTTGAAGTGGCGGGTGTTCCACAGACCAGTCTTATCATCGATTCGAGCCTCTTGCTGTAGTTTATGAATGAACAATCCTCGATACATTAGAACCAACGATGAAAGAACCGGAGCAATTAATAGCGGGTTAATACGCCACGCGAAGGCAACGACGAATCCTTGCATAAGAACCGCCAAGTCCGAGATGAGTCCCTCCGGACTCATCACGCCTGACTCTTCCCATGAGATATTTCGGGCTAAGACCAAAGCTTGTCCAATCAGGGCATGGTTAATGATGAGGTAAGCAACGGCAGCAAGCGTAATGGATGAAATTGCATTCGCCGTCATGAGGATGTGTACATCAGAATTTAGTCGAGTAAATATCCAATAGGCAGCTGTACCCGACAGGATGTGAGTACCAATGTTGAAGGGTTGAATATACCAATTTTGTAGACCTGAAGTGTTCTCCATACCCTCCTTAATCCATTCAACACTATGTGGGACGATAACGAGTAGGATAAAGAGAGCTGGAGGAAGAAGCAGCACCCCGGCTAGGAAGAAACTCAAATTGAAGTGCCAAGCTTCATGATTGCTCCCTTCTACTTTGATCAGATGAGTGGCAGTCGCCATCAAAGCTAAAATCATAAACGTTAGCCAATCTACAGTAGCGATAGGCACCTGGCCCCATAAGAATAGGCTGGCACCTATCCCTACAACAATTGTGATACAGATATATGCTTTTGCTTGTGTAGACATATGACGACCTTATTTTCTACTCTTTGGTAGTCTCGCTGGAACTCGACGATGATCATAGTATACTCCAGCTTACGTCTACACTATCTTGTTAACTTGCTGTCATCCTGTTTAGTAATTTTGGCGTAATCGGCAACTTTGGGTTCCTCCAAATATCGTGACTACATAGTATCAGCAGTGGATGCGCGTTGTATCTGTAATCAAGTACAATGACTGACATATGTGTCATTTCAGCTAGATGAGAAGTCTTCTGTCAGCCGATTAGAGATTTCTCGCCGTAGTACCCCAGGTACTTCGAAATGATAGATTGAGATCTACTGAGTATCGATTAGCCGTTGATGATGATATACCTGTGATGGTGCCAATCACATTGGGTCACTCGTCCCAGATAACAGAATCCCAATTGACAGAATCCCAATTGACAGAATCCCAATTGATTGAGTTCCAATTGTCTGATTGACTATCTGTTACCAATAGCTGGCTAGTGGCAATGCCAATATTGGCACTAGCTGTTGTCGAGCCGTGTACTGCGGCGTAAATATCTAAACTTCCTGTACCAACTGAGCCAGGTGGCGCACCAACTAGCGGGGTAGCCGTTGACAAAAGCCGATGCTTTACCTGATCAGGCGTAAGATGAGGCTCGTCCTCTAAAAGGAGAGCAATGGCACCTGTAACAACGGCTGCCGCCATGGAAGTTCCCGTCATGCGGAAGTAGTGATTGCCGTCAACACCACTTATTTTATGAGAAGGATTTGCAAAGGCCAGATTGCTATCATCGCTTGCTAGTAGGCTAATCAGATTTGTGCCGGGTGCAACAATTTCGGGCTTCTGAAAGCCACTTTCGGTAACGCCATGTGCAGAGTATGGTGCTAGTTGATCATCCGTTACATCTGGTGTTCCGCGATCGTCAGTTGCCCCAACTGTGATGACGAATGGATCATTGGCTGGTGGGTAGATAGATCCCGTTCCCGTGTTACCCGCCGAAACAACGACAACAATCCCATTAAACCACAGGGTTTCGACGGCTGCATTGAGTGGGTTTGTCAAGTAGGATTCTGCTACTTTGCTACTAAGCGAAAGATTGGCGATTCGAATGTTGAATTTATCTTTGTGTTCAAGTACCCACTGTAGCCCAGCAATAACGTCTGCTATTGACCCCACCCCTTGATCGTCAATGACCTTTACATCGATTAAATTGGCTTTGGGGGCAATCCCAATATGCCCTCCGCCAGACATTGCACCATTCCCGCCAATCACGCCGGCGACATGGCTGCCATGTCCATAGAAATCGTCTATATTACCTGACACGCTACTATACTGGACTTGTGAGATGACCCGAGAGAGTCCCAACTCATTCATCAGATCGTCGTGTATGGCAATACCAGTATCAACGATGGCAACACCAACGCCATTGCCTTGGATGGAGATCTCTTCGTTCCATAAGCGATCTGCCCCGACAGATTTCACATAAGAACCTGCTAGGGTACTTGTATCGATACAGCTATGGCAATCATCGATAAAGTAACTTACTGCAACATTGTCGATGTAAAACAGTTCATTTAAACCATGATAATTATCGGAAATCCTAAACCGAATGGTCGTATGCGCTGATGCATGGTTCGCGATATCTAGCGCCATGGTGCCACTGTGAGCGCCGGTCAGACCTGCAATGGATGCCAATTCTATATAGGTTGCACCACCATTGGAAGAGATCTCGATAGCTACTTTGTCGGTTGTATCCACCCCTCTCGTTGTACGAAAGTCAAAGCGTAATGTTGCTGACTCAATGTTGCCCGAGAGATCGACATCGCGTGCAGCACTTGGTGGTGCTTTCCAACTCAGAAAGCGGCTTAAGCGCATTTCACCATCGTCGATGCGGACTTTACCTTCCGCGGGGCCGATTCTACCATCGTTGACCTCAACCCAATTGTTAAGCCAATTTACGTTTCCATCATTGTTGCTGAAGGAGCTGTTCGTAAATTCATCTCGAGCTATGTATTCTTCGTTTAGGTCGCCAATGATTTGACTGCTCTCTTCTATCTGGTGAACATTCTGCTGAATGGTCTCACCTATTTCACTTGGCACAAGTTGAAATTGACGAGTGCCCGCCGCATTCGCTGTTTCGCTGCTATACGTTGAGGTACTCAAACTGGGTGAGATTAAGGGAAGATATAGATGGCTGATGTTGTGATCATCGTTGGCAACTATTGGATCTAGTTGAATTGAGTCCAAGTAAAAGCGAGCTTGGCTCTCAGATTTAAATAACGTGCTGAAACGGATGACCATTTGGTCAGATGTAAAGGCAGAAATATCATATATAGCCGAGATGATCTCTCCGCCTGATGAGCCACTAAGTCGAGCAAGTTCGGTCCAACTGTTGCCTCCATCAGTGGAGAGGTTTACCAAGACGCTATCCTCTGATCCGAATTCTTTCTGCTTGTAAGTGATGGTCATAGATGCTTGATGCGCATTGGGAAGGCTAAGAGTACTCTGGATTCCTCTGTTTGCACCTTGTATACGCACGCCATGTCGCATCCCACCTTGAAAGCTGGCAATGCGTACATCCCCAACTTCAGGGCCGTTCGTTTCGCCAAGTTCTACCCATGGGCTTGGCCAGGTATCAGTGGAGAACGAAGCTTGATAAGAGGATGTATCAAACTCTGATCGCAACGTAACAGACTCGAGAACGATATCTCTTTCCGCTTTGGCAACTTGTGCATCCAAGCTTACCCAGCGTACCTCTGATTCTTTGGCTAGGGTAGGGATAGCCCGAGCTGGTAGCTTAGCTGCAAAAGCATTGATGATATGCAGATGGCTTGTTACCGTTCCACCCAATTTAGCAACTAGTTTTTCAAGGTGATCACTTTGAGTTATCTTTTGGACGATAACGTAAGTGAGCTTATCTGGCTGTGTACGCGCCATCTGCCGCAGAATGGGCTGTGCTCGTACCTCTTGGGCAACTATCGAATGAGTAGGGATAGATGCTTTCACCAATAGGGCGGTGAACAAGAGAGTGATTAGCCGAACAAACAAAAATCTTCTCTTGGTGGATAAATGGGCCATGATGCTCCTCTATTTTTAAAATGTTGACTCTTTGGCTGCCTAGTTTATTGACACTGTGGACCATCATCCCAGCTAGTTGAACTCCAGTTAACCGAACTCCAGTTGACTGAACTCCAATTGACGCTATTCCAGTTGACCGAGTTCCAGTTTACGCTATTCCAATTGACACTGCCCCACGTAACTGGATCTGAGCCACTCCAAAGCAGTTGGTTGATCCTAAGTCCTAAATTAGCGCTTTCGGTTGTTGACTTATGAACGGCTTGGTAGATGTTTAAATATTTGGAATCGAGGAATGAGTTCGCCGTCTCCGTAATACGAAATTTAACTTGATCAGGGGTTAGGCTTGGCTCACTTTGCAAAAGCAATGCAACAGCACCTGCTGCAACACCAGAAGCCATAGAAGTGCCTGACATACGAAAATAGTGATTCCCATATGCACCCGATACGGCATGAGCTGGATGGTTTAGAGCCAAATTGCTGTCATCGCCGGCCAATGTGCTAATAATGTCCGCACCAGGAGCAATCAGATCTGGTTTGGTAAAGCCATCCTGAGTTTTACCAGAGGCAGAAAACGGAGCCAAGAAGTCGTCTGAAGTAGAGGTGGTTCCGTTGGTATCGACTGCACCTGTTGTGATGACAAAAGGATCATTCGCTGGGGGATATAGGATGCCATCATTGCCATTATTTCCAGCAGAGACAACCACAACGATGCCATTGAACCAGAGTATTTCGAGTGCTGCGTTGAGAGGACTCAAATGGTAGGGTTCGGCTAGGCTGCTATTCAGTGATAGATTGGCAACACGAATCTTATAGACATCTTTGTGTTCAAGGATCCATTGTATGCCAGCAATTACATCCGAGGTTTTACCAGCGCCACAGTCGTCGGTCACTTTGACATCCACCAAATTTACTTTGGGCGCAACCCCAATGTGTGCTCCATCGGACTGGCTTCCATTCCCACCGACAATCCCCGCCACGTGGGTTCCATGGCCATAGAAATCATCAGCGATTTTTTGACCACCGACGAAGTCGACCCGAGCAATCACTCGTGATGAACCATCAGGATTCAGAAGGTCAGAATGTTCAGCAATCCCACTATCCACAATGGCTACTGCGACATCTTGCCCCTGAATCTTAGATGGTTCGTTCCACAAATCTGTGGCCCCAATTGCCTCAACATATGAATTGACATTTCTAGAAACATCGATGCAGGAGGTGCAACCGGATATAACCTGAAGGTCGCTATCGGCGCTAGTTGTCTTTGTATTCGTTACGCTATCGTTCGCCAGTTGATTGAAATCGATTTGTATGTTATCAAGATACAGAAATGTGCCAACATTTGAGCTTAACGTGCCTGAGGCCATAAAGCGGATATGGGTACTTTCTGCAATGTAGGCAGAAATATCAAAGCTCTGGGCTGTCTGCACCTTATCCCTGGAATTTAACGCATAGGTAGCCAATGTGTTCCAACTGGTGCCTCCGTTGTTGGATACTGACAGCGCAACAGATACTAGACCAGAAAAGGCATGTCGTCGATAGTCAAATGAGAGTGTGGCAGATGTGGAGCCACTTAAGTTGACCTCACGTATCACTCCTCGGTTTGTTAGGTTGACACCACTTGAATTGGCGCCAATGCGGAGGCAATTACCGGCTTGGCACTTATTGCTAGAAACAACCTTGACTTGACCCCGGGTTGCACCATTCGATTCACCTAACTCTTGCCATTCTCCAGCCCAGTCATAACTACCACCATTACCTGCTAGAGAGATGGACGCAAAGTCATCACTGACATAGTTCTTCAAAGTCGCGGCCTGCACCATAACTGTTTCATCGCTCTCTGGGCTACCATTTTCATAAGAGGTTAATGGCAGATACATCTGGAAAGAACGTTGGGCTGGCGCAGTTACGGGTGCAGCATAGTGGACATTGACAGAATCAAGGTAAAATTTGGCACGCTGGTTTAATGTATTTGATGTAACGAATCGAAGGATAGCTAGATCGGTGCCATAGGGTGTAAGGTCAAAATGGGCATCAACAACTTCAGGATCGTTGACCGGACCCGCCAAGCGGCCCAACTCTACCCACTGCTGGCCGTTGTCGCTAGAAGCTTCAATCGCGATATAGTCTGAAGCTGCCTCAAAGTTTTTCCGCCGGTAGCTAATGGTGAGCTGTGCGTTCATGCTAGACGAAAGATCTACTGAACGCATAATCCCTATACTTCTATTCTGTAATCGGATGCCTTGTGTGCTGCCTGCCAAGAAGCGTGTCACAACAGCGTCGCCCACGTCTGGACCGTCAGATTCGCCTAATTCACTCCATGATGAGGCCCATTCTGTAGTACCGCTGCTGCCGTCATAAGTAAGCATTTGGAAATCGTCGCTAATTTGTAGCTGCTGGGTGTGAGAGGTATTCTGCTTAAAAACCTGGGCATCGGGAGATATCCAACGTACGCTTGGAAGTTGTGACAATGCCAACGCTCCATGGGCAGGTACTTTGGCCGTAACTGCGTTGATTATGCTCAAATCCCGCAGCACTGTGCCGCCGACTTTCCTTACTTGCTCCGTTATAGAGTTTGACGTTGTTTCTCGCACGCTGGTGCTGGGGCCACCTAAGTGGTTTGTTTGGTTTACCTTTTGAATAATTATCGGAATAATTCTATTCGGCTGCTCGATTGCTATTTGCGCCAACATTGGATGAAGAGCGTCATGAGATCCAATGCTGTAAGAGGTATTCGCCAATAGCGGCAATGGTGGCAGGGCTAATGACAAGACAAGTATCGATGCGAGCATGCTGTAGATGAATGCCTTACCCATTAGTCCAATTAACCTCTTCTTTTCTATTCCATACTTACATAACATACGACTTTAAACTCCAATATACTTTCGGCTTAGTAATAATCGAAACGTTTGAACGAGCGGGTGCGTACGATTCGTTTAAGCCAGATCGGATAATCCTAGACATAGATTCAAAGGATATAGACATCCAGAAAAAGATTTTCCATTTTTCGCCAAGAGACCAGTCGGGTCAACGAGGTAAAAATCCGGAAAATCTTTTTCTTAAAAGCTATAGTAAGCAAAACTGTAAGGTCATTATAGAAAAGATTTGTCCCAATTGGAACGGTTTAGTCTGTCAATAGGCTGTTAGGTCACTGTCATTTGACAGGGTATTGAAATCAGGTAATCCTAGAAACAATGAATGCTTTGACCTGCTAATCTGCCTGTACTATACT
Source organism: Chloroflexota bacterium (assembly GCA_039028975.1). Classification (GTDB taxonomy): domain Bacteria; phylum Chloroflexota; class Anaerolineae; order Caldilineales; family Caldilineaceae; genus JAHBNG01. The sequence continues at coordinate 29,903 of JBCCHB010000029.1, read as the reverse complement.
GGTGTTTAATAAATTCCTGCTCTATCCCATGACAATACCCCATGGCAATATCTCATGACAATGTGCTCTGAGAATACGAAGCCTGATGTTCGCCATTCTCCACAAAGAAAGATGAACCCCAATGAAGCAAAATGACCTCTGCTATCTAAGCGCTGTCGAGATGGCGAAACAAATCCGACAGAAAGAACTCTCTGTACGAGAAGTCATGGAGGCCCACTTAGACCAAATTGAACAGATTAATCCTAAGGTTAATGCCATTATCACATTAGTTGCCGAACAAGCACTTGAGCAGGCGATTGCTGCCGACCGTGCCTTATCCAATGGAGATGCAAAAGGTGCCCTCTTCGGGTTGCCTGTGGCTCACAAGGACCTCGCCGACACCAAAGGAATCCGTACAACCTATGGATCGCCCATTTATAAGGACCATGTACCAGAACATGATGCATTGATCGTAGAGAGATTAAAGCAAGCCGGGGCAATTACGGTGGGAAAGACCAATGTGCCAGAATTTGGGGCAGGTTCTCAGACCTTTAATCCACTCTTTGGCGCAACATCCAATCCTTATGACTTGAGTAAGACTTGTGGAGGCAGTAGTGGGGGGGCTGCGGTCGCTCTGGCATCAGGCATGGTACCTATTGCTGATGGCAGCGATCTCGGTGGGTCGCTTCGTAACCCTGCCAACTTCTGTAATGTGGTAGGTTTTCGTACATCGCCAGGGCGAGTGCCTGTTTGGCCAAGTCAAGCCGGATGGTATTCATTGTCGATTCATGGCCCCATGGCCCGTACGGTGGCCGACGTAGGCTTGATGTTGAGTGCATTAGCAGGCCCTGATCCAAGGGTGCCAATCGCAAATCCTGAATCGGGAGAACTATTCGCCAATTCATTAGAGCGTGATTTTAAGGGCACACGGATTGCCTGGAGCCAGGATCTGGGGAGCTTCCCAGTCGATCCAAGTGTTACCAGGGTGCTCGAATCTCAGCGGTACGTTTTTAAGGATTTGGGTTGCCTTGTTGACGAGGCCGAGCCAGATTTCCGTGATGCTGATGAGGTATTTAAGGTTTTACGAGCTTGGAATTTTGAAATTGACTTTGGAGCACTTCTAGAAGAGCATCGCGGTAAGATGAAGGAGAGCGTAATTTGGAATACCGAATCAGGCCAGAAATTGACAGGCCCTCAAATCGGTCAGGCAGAAGTCAACCGGACTGCACTCTATCACAGATTAAGGGAATTTCTAGAAACGTATGAGTTTCTGCTGCTTCCTGTAAGCCAAGTGCCGCCCTTTGACATTACACAAGAATATATCACCGAAATCAACGGCGTTGAGATGGAGACCTATCTAGATTGGATGAAGTCCTGCTATTACATCTCGGCAACCGGTCTACCTGCCATTTCGGTTCCTTGTGGTTTTACACCTGAAGGTTTGCCTGTGGGGCTGCAAATTGTGGGGCGTCACCAGGATGATTTGGGTGTGTTACAATTGGCTTATGCGTTTGAACAAGCAACTCAAGTCGGCACAAAACGTCCCCAGTTTAGTGATGGAGCATAGGCGTAATCGGTGGTCGGTGACTGAGTCGTGAATCGTCCTGAATATAATTGACAGTAGGTAGAGAATAGCGATAATGAATTCAGGAGGACTCACATGGCATGCCGGCGTGACGAGACTGATGGCTGGCTCATCGATTACTGGCTCACCGGTTACCCATTTACGCTACGGCCAATTGCGTTGTTTTTGTTTGTGTGGCAACGGGTAGCCAAATTCGGAACGTGGATCCTTTTCCTTCCACACTCTCAACTTCAATTTCACCATTGTGTTGTTCAATGATCTGTTTGACCATGCTTAACCCTAAACCACTGCCTGGGATATTGAGCTGACTAACTTGCTTGCCCCTATAAAAGCGTTCAAAGAGTAGAGCAACTTCCTCTGGTGGGATTCCTAAGCCTGTATCCATCACGCTTAGGGATGCACGATTGTCAACCACTTCTAGTCGAATTTGCACACTACCTTGAGGGGTGTAGCTTATGGCATTGTCAAGCAAATTAGAGATCATGCGTCGCACGACCTCTGGATTTCCATAAATGAAACAACTGTCGCTCTGTTCCCAACTCAGTTCCAAGTTGTGTGCTTCGGCATAGACTTCATACGTTTTGAAGAGATCGCGCATAATGTCAGCCAAGTCTACAACTTCAAATTCCACCAAATCCCCTGAATGGGCTGTATTTGATATGTCTAAGATCGTATTGACTAAGCTGCTTAACTGTGTCGTTTGGCGTTTGAGTGCTTCAATGTAACGGGTACTCTTCTCCGTCGCTTCCTTTTCTAATAGCCCTAAGTAGAGACCGATGCTCGTCAATGGCGTTCGGAATTCGTGGGACATATCCTCAATAAACTTATTCTTGAGCCGATCTAGCTCAAGCAATTGCTCATTTGCAATCAACAGTTCTTTTGTCCTCTCGGCAATTTTTTGTTCCAGCGAATCTTTTTCACTTGCTCGGTTGAGAACATTCGCGGCCATGGTTGCAATGGCTTCTATTAAGGATACTTCTTCGGCTAGCAGGGATTGATGCTCTTGCAAGTGGATAGCTAACACACCTATTAGCTGACCCTGGTTTGTCTCCATCGCAAGGGCCACCAGATCACTTTCGGCTGTTAAAGCGTCAACCTCATCTTGGCACATCTCAACATCCGTTTGCACAAGCGACTGGTTTTCTGCCTGGCTAATCGTATCTCCCAAAAAAGTAGGGGTTCTGCTTCGCGCCGCTTTTCCAATGAACCCTTGACCGAATGGAAGGCAAACATGCTTTTTTAACTTTTGGGGATAGGTTGCCCATAGCCGAAGATGATTCATCTGCTCCTCAAATCGAAACATTGTACATCCCTGAACATTGAGCAACTCTACAATTTTTCTTAGAAATATAGGCGCTATTTCAGCAGCTGTATTTGCTCCCTTCAGCGCATCGGAAATGGCCGCCCGGGCCTGTAATTCATTCGGGTGGTTTGTATCCTGTTTTCCAGAGCTATCTTGGGCTAGAATTAATTGAAAAAGCTTGGTATAGGGTTGGAGAGATTCCGGAGTGATTGCCTCGAAATTGCTTTCATCTCGGGTATAAAGGAGCAATAGCCCCCTTGCATATTTTGTAAGCGGTAGCGATATACCTAGTGCAAATTGTGCATCTTCTGGTTTGCTTTGTAAATCGATGCTATCTTCCAATGTGGGGATATGAACAAGGTCTACACTTGAGATTGCATAAATTGTTGGCTCCGTTGGTAATTGGCTAAGCTTCTCCACGAAATTCAGTGAAGCTACAATCGGTGGTTCGCCATATTTACCGAGCAACTGCCACTGCTCATCGTCATCTTGTTCGAGTACGAGCCCGCTATCAAAATGAATATGGTGTAGGAGATTCTGAAAACCGATGTTGAGCATGATTTGTATTCCAGGGTTTAAGATCGCTGTCGTGCCGACCTGAGGCTCGGCTTGCATTTGCATTTGTTTTTGAGTTTCGTTACTGAGCTGCATCGCGTAAATCCTTATCACTACTACCGCCTGAACTGGATGGCAATATTGATTCAAACCCCTTTTCTTCACCACCTATAGATGGCCAGAAATGTTCTGTCTTCTCCTCTGGAAATTTTCTAGATTGGATTGGTCAGAAGTCGGGACAAGTCTTTTCTGGCGAAGCATATTCCTTTATTGCCTGAACTGGGTAGCCGTATTGATTAAAAACCCCTTCCCTTCCCTAGCGAGTATTTTAGTAAACGCTTGAATCACTGTTGGATCGAATTGTTTGCCCATTCCCCGTTTCAACTCCTGAACGATTTCTGAGGCTGACAATCCCTTGCGATAGGGGCGATCTGAGGCCATGGCTTCAACCGCATCACATACTGAGACGATACGTGCACCAAGCGGAATGTGAGTATCGACCAATCCATCTGGGTATCCCAAGCCATCCCATCGTTCATGGTGATGGCGCACATACGGCGTCACATTACGCAATATCTGGCAGGTCTCTAAAAAATTTGCTCCGATAGTAGGGTGTTCTTTCATGATTTCATACTCTTCGTCGGTTAACGGACCAGGTTTATGTAAAATTGCTTCAGCAATGCCCAACTTCCCAATATCGTGGAGCATTGCGCCTTTGCGAATCAAGTCAACTTCCTCCGGCGCGACCCCTAATTCATTGGCGATAGCGGCTGCGTAATGGGCTACTTGTGCTGCATGGCCGTGTACGTCGGGATCTCTAGCATCGATTATCTTGGAAAGAATGAGGAATAGCTCATCATTCTGTTGCTGGATAGCACCATAAGCAGCTGAGATTTCATTATTGGCTGCGCCGAGTTTGTGATTCATCTGGCTTAGTTCTTTGGTGTCCATATTCGCCCGTTTTACGTAACGCTTCTGGGCAAAATACATAAACAACACTGGCGTGACAAAAGACAACACCCCCCATATGCCCAGGGCTTTATAAGCCAAAGCCATAGAGAGGCCAACAAATCCGGATACTAGATAATGGGGTGCTTGCCAGCGAAAGTGCTTTTTCCATGCATACAGAGCACTCTGTTGTGTCGAAAAAGAGATGGCCATTGCAATCAGAAAAGATTCGATGAGAAAGTAGGCCATGGCTGCAACCAACACCAATACCACCTGAACTTGAAATCCGATCGGTGTATATGAAATGTTTAGGGCATAGACGCTCAATGGTGCCAACCCTGCTAAGAGATGAACTGCCCAATTAAAGGCAATCTTGTATGGTTTGGGCTGGAATTGAAACGCATGAACCAATACAACGCAGCCACTGGTAGCTAGTAGGCCAGGCGTTCCTAGTAAAATAGTTCCGGCCAGGATGACGGCGGCTGAGACCGATATTGAGATCGTGTCATGCATGGACAATTGGAGTAATTGCACAAAGATGGCTACCATCCCAAAGAGCCCTAAGGTTGACAGGGCATACGAGTTTTGAATGAACAAGAGACCAAAAACCACCGATAAGATACCTAATGCTAAGACACTGTAGACGAAAACACGTGGCGTGTGGCCTTGGCGCACCAATGAATCTGTCCCGTTTGGTGTATCGACCTTTGGGAGATCGTTCTGCTTTTGCGGTGGCTTAACCGCAACTTGGCTCTGATATTTAACGACTGCAGAGTCCCGAACAAATCGTACCTGGTCCGGAGGAGCCTGAAGTGTTGTGGTGGGTACCCAATCACTTGGTTCTGATAGAACCCCTTCAACAGAGGCTGCCCCGTTCTTGCCCGTATATGTCATAGCACTGATGTCTATTGAACCCGATGGGTGTAGGGTTCCACGGTTAGTCCACGATCCTGAAGCAGGAGGTATTGTGTCTGGTGATCTCTGTTGATTTAATGGCTTTTCCTGACCCTGCTTGCCTGATGATGAGCTCCCGAATGCGGCCCGATAATTGACAACCTCTGTCGATTCTCGGGATTGAGTCCCATTTACGTTTTGGGGAAGAAGACTAGCCGAAACCACCTGATTCTTCCCGTTCATCTTTGCATGATACATGGCAATATCAGCGCTGTGTATCAGCTCGAGATTAGTGGCTCCTTCCCAGGGATAAATGGCTACACCAATACTAACGGTTGTTTTCTGTGGTTGGGACATGCTTGTTGTGTGAAAAGACGCCTGGGCAATCTGTGTGCGTAAGGTTTCAGCGAATTCCATGGCCTCTTTTTCATTCACGTCCGTGACTACTATACAAAATTCTTCCCCTCCTAGGCGGGCTGCAATGTCGTTGGGTCGGATATGATGAAGAATTTGGCTGCTAACCGTCATGAGCGCGGCATCGCCAGCTAGGTGCCCATAAGTATTATTGATGACACCCAGATCATCCACGTCAATCATAATGACCGCCAACGATTTTTGTAAACGAGAGGCACGACTCAATTCTACTTCGAATAGCTCGTCAAAGTGGCGCATATTGGAGAGGCCTGTCTTAGCGTCTGTATATGCTTCCTTTTTGAGTCTGGGAATGACATAGAGCTGATAGTAGATCAATCCAGGTATCATGCTTAATAGAATCAGCCACGGGTTTGTCTTCCAAAGAACGGCCACACCATACCCAACGAATAAATAAGCCAGCTTGCTAAAATAGATATCTAAATCAATCAGTTCAGAGTCTCTCCAGTCTAGCCCTTGCAGCAGATCTGGACCCTGGCTGAGGCTATGGTGCAATAATGCGTAAAGGGCCGCCGCAGCGATGATGGCCAGAACGGTTTGAATTCTTGCAGACCAGATCAATTCAACCTGTAGTAAATCCAGCAGCCCAAGAGCGGAAAATGCCGCAGTTGTATGGTAAGCGATTCGTAGCAATAATTTATAGCCATCCCGTGCATTATGTGTTCCTTCGCGCCGATTATGCTCCCACTCAAGAAAATTTGGAATCAATATGAGCAGCAGCAATGGAATCGGCGGCAGTAGAAGTACGCCAGCAAAGATGAAGATCATTTGGGGTACTCTTAGATGACTGCCGGGCGCAGCCGTACTAACAACCTGAATGGCGATCGAGAGAGTTGTTAAGACAATAAATGTCTGCCAATCTGCCATTGCTGGATATGTGGAGGGTAGTGCAAATGAAACCAAGGCGAACGCAATGATCGAAATGGCCCCGCTATATATCCATGTATGCTTTACCACAGGATTCTCCAGAGTCTACTCAATAATCCTTGGACAAATAAATAGCCGGTCTTCTTGACAGATTACTGGAATGTGTCTGTCCAGCTATCTGTGCCAAGATTCCCAAGCAAATGTAACCGTTCATCCCCTGCGCAGGCTGAACTTGTCGAAGCCGGATTTCCCCATCGACAAGCTCAGGGGGGCTGAACGACTACTAGAAAATTTAGTGTTTGACTCTAGTTTACCACTTCTGTAGCAGATTAAATCGGCAATCTGTCAGATCTGACATAGTTCATTTGTAACTACTGTTGTCTGTTGTTGCCTGTTTGGCTTGGTTCGATCTCTATCGGCGATATGAGGAGCCGCTGGCCCCAAGTTGTTTCGGGCCTTTCGGGAAGAGCAAGAGGTGTGCCATCTACTTGGCGATAGACAATTAACTCCAGCGTATAGACGCCTGGAGCTATATGAAAGGGGATGGGCAAGGCCAAAGATTGGCGCTGTTTGGTGCCAACAAGCCATTGATCTGTGCCGGGTTGTGGGGATTCGTCCTGTTGGGCAATTTGCTGGTCCTGGCTGTCATAAAGACGTAAACTCATACTAAGGGCGGATGGTTCATCTGCTAAACCGGTCAATACATTCCAGGTAATCTCTGTATATAGGATGAACCCGGCCATATGGTTTTGGGGAGATATAATCTGTTGAGGCTGAAGGGCATTGCCAAAATCGATATCATCAAACGCCTTGGTTGCTGCTGAACCGAACTCTTGTGGGCAGGATTTGGCATTGGGGTCTTCTACGTTGGGAAGGGACGATATTTCGTATAGCTGTAGACGACCCAGATCCCGACCACCTATCCAGTCATCTTGCCACAAAACAGCCCGCTCTTCCAGCCACTGACGGATAATACCTGTGGGGTCACTAACTGTATCATAGATGCGGTAGTGCCATAGGCGATGAGTACAGGTTGCTATTGCGTCGAGAGCCTGGATCGTTTCCTCCGGGCTAATGGCAAAGAAATCGCTATTGGGATCGCCCCAGCCTAAGCTAGCTGGCCCGCTGACGCTGCCGCTGCGCACAATGAGGGGTTGCTTAATCTCATTAGTGGTGGAGTTTCCTGTCATGTCATCTGTCGTACTACTACCCTGCACCTTATCTACCAAACGCACCGGCGAAAGAAGCGGAGGCGGAATTGGCTGAACATCTTGGCTGGAAACAGTTGGCCAGTAAATTTGAAGCGGTGGATAGGCCCACCCTGCGTTGACTAAAATTAGATCCCCAGGACGCCATCGATTTGCCAAATCCAGAACAGCACCTCGATGATTATCAGAACGATAAGCAGGTGCATACCAAAAGTTGTAGAGGCTATATCCATTGAACCACAATATTGCACAGAGCAGAACCGCTCCGAACCAGCGCCCTCTCAATCTACCGAAGGAGGCAGAAACGTCATTAACACTTCCTGTGCCAACCCTCTTGCCTCTCCTTATACCCGAAGACCATTCGGTACCACCTTGTGATGAGGGATTTCGTTTCCTTTCCGTATCTGATGAGGATGCCAAAGGGGGACTCAGCAACCATACCAAGGCCACAGCAACTGCTATCATCATTGGCGGGGCATATGTAAAGAGGTAGCGGACATGGTAAAGCGGTGTTACCAGCGCTGTTAGCAAGTAGATGAGCAGCGTAGGGGCGACGATATAGATGAGGATGATTGTGGCTGCGGAACTGGATAATATGCTACTTGCTGAACCCTGTTCGCTATATTTTTTTTTAGGTATGGCGCTTTGTAAAGAGCTTCGAGGATAGGATTGTTGGATCGCTTTGTTAGCGAATGGAAAGAGTAACAGTAGGCTAAGACCGACAATTCCTGTCACCAATACCCATAGGCCATCTAGGCTCTGACCAGCAATCAAAGCACTTGCGCTTTCCAGTAGATCCGGCCCTAGACGTTGCCAGGACCAGACTTCTCGCCACGGCGGTACCGGTGGATCGGTCGCCTGATGCCAGAAGATGGGTAACCAGGGGCTCCAGAGAGCAAGGATTCCGATTTGGGCACCGACCCAACCAATGGCCTGACCCATCACCCAATTAGGCTTCACCCCTCGTTTTCGTCGCCGCGCCTGAAACCAGAGCCATAATGCTACTAGATTTAGCCCCATAAGGGTAAAGGCAAAATAGTAAAGGACGTAAAGCCCCACGGCCCCGCTCAATGTATAGATGAGAAGCCAACCAAAGGCTGGTATTCCCACTTGATCAGAGTCGTCATCCCAATATCTGCATAGTGCCCACAAACAGAGTAGGCCAAGTATGGCCCCAATCGTATACATCCGTACTTCTTGACCATACCAGATATGGAAGGGGTTGATAGCCCCAAGTGTAATGGTTATTAGTGCTACCTGGTAGCCATAGAATTTCTTGGCCAAACAGAATAACAGAGGAAGAATAAGCAGCCCAAAGCAAAGGCTAGGCCATGCAAACAGAAACTCGATCCCGGGCATATGCTCGGCTTGAGCGATACGATTCCACAGGTGCAATACTAGGTAGTAACCAGGTGGGTGAATATCGCCAGCGGTATGCTCGAGCATCTCAGGAATGGGCTTTTGAGCCAGAACAACGCTCACTGTCTCATCATACCACAGGGATTCTGCACCCAGAAGATGGAGTCGTAAACCAAAGCCCGCCAACATGACTATCAGGGCTAAAATCCGATAACGATTACTCAAAATGTAAAATACCATCCTTTGATTTTTGTAAGGACTTTTGGACGCACGCTATACTAACGGTATGTCAAGTTTGATTCAGCCGAGAATAGAATCGATCAACGTAAAATGGTTCCTATCGACGACGGCGATTCAAGTCCTTATGGGAAGTATCATTTTCGCTCTGCTGATAACCATTTGGTTCTTGACTGCCCATTGGGTGACAGTTCGCGTTGATGGCTTGGAGACAACTCTCCGAACTCATCGCCATCATGTCAGTACCCTTTTGATGGATGTGGACCTGAATCTCCATGACAACGATCAGGTATCTGTGGCTGGTAATGCCCCAATTCGTTCTGGCATGGTCATTACCGTTACTCGCTCTCCTCTCTACAGACTGTTCGTCGATAATCGAGATCTGACTGTTTCCAGTATGGGCAGAACACCAGCCCAAGTCATTCGGGACGCGGGAATAGCCATCAATTCATTTGATCGCGTCGCCATCAATGGGAATGTCACATCGCCTGATGAAGAGCACATTTTGCCTACGGTCACAAAAAAAGCCCAAACATATGCCTTTCGCTACCCTTGGGAGGCAATCCAGCAAGAGCCACTGCAGATGCGGGTCTACCGAGCGATTCCGATTTCTGTTAGTGATGGCGGCCTCACATTTGAAATTCGTACAACCAGCCAAACCGTTGGCGAAGCGTTGCGCGAGGCCAAAATAACTATCTTCCGGGGCGACAGAGTTGAACCCAAGTTGGGTAATCCGATCAATACAGGACTTAAAATTTATATTGAACGGAGTATTCCGGTTAGCGTGGCTGTAGATGGACGCTATATTAAGACTCGAACCCTGGCCCAGCGGGTTGGCGACGCCTTAACGGATATAGGCATTGGCCTGACCGGTCTGGATCAAGTGACCCCACCACTTGGGACTAAATTATACGACAATATCGAGATCCGTATCAATCGCCGCCAGGAAGATATTGAGGTAGAGGAAGATATTGTTCCTTATGAAACAGTCTTTGTCCCAGACACAAATTTATTAATTGACACGCAACAGATGGTCAACCCAGGTGCAGAAGGGATCACTCGTGAACGAACACGAGTACTCTATGAAGATGGCCAAGAAATTTCCCAGGTTGTGGAAGATATTTGGGTTGCGCAAGAACCTGCCCAGCGCGTAATTGCCTATGGCCAAAGAATTGTTCCTAACACTATAGAGATTGAAGGCCAACAGATTAGCTACTGGCGCAGAATCCGTATGCTAGCCACGAGCTACAGCGCGAATACAGCGGGTGTATCACCTGACGCTCCCTGGTATGGAAAGACCTATTCGGGTGATACCATGCGTAAGGGTATTGTGGCCATCGATCCAAGCGTTATACCATTACGCACGCGCGTCTATGTACCAGGCTATGGATATGGGGATGCGCTGGACACCGGATCGGCCATCCGCGCAAGACGCATCGATCTGGGGTTCGACGACAACAATCTGGAACTGTGGAATAAGTGGGTGGACGTGTATCTTCTTTGGCCACCGCCACCTACCTACCAAATTACCTGGGTGCTGCCTAACTGGCCTCGAGTGCCCAATTAAGATCGATACCGCAGTCGCTTTCGAAACTGTAGTTTGTTCTTACTGGTAGAACAAACTACAGTTTTGAAACGGAGCTGAATATAGTAGATTGTCAGCCAATTGTCACTGTTTGTTTATCACTAACTGTCACTGTTTGTTTATCATTATTTGATACCGTGTTCATTTTCACTTAATTTAACCCAGCTATTATCATTCCGTAATGACTTCTGACAAAAACCATCCTTTACATTCTTCTCCACATGCGTATACACCGTGGTACATGGGGGGAATCTATTTCCTACTGTCCTTAGTACTGATTGCAGGTTTCACGCTACGAGTTTGGAACATTAATTTCGATCAAGGCATTGGCAGCCATCCCGATGAGCGTAGCACCTCTTGCGGTTATGCTCCAACGATTGGCTTGCCTCAAAGTTGGGATCAATTTTGGGAGCCAACTGAAAGTCCTCTCAACCCAATGTGGGATGTGGAGCGCCAATCTCGGCGTGGGTTCACATATGGTCATTTCCCTCTCTATCTTGGGGTTGGGCTGGCTCATCTGTTTCCCGATCTAGTGCCAGTTGCAGAACGGCTTGGTGTCTCAGATGACCTTCTCCAGGTTATGGCTCAGGGGAATACAACCTGTGGTGGTTTTGCGGTTGCGGGACGTCTTGTAATCGCTATCCTGGACACGACCACTATCTTTCTGATTTTTCTCCTGGGCAGCCGTCTTGGATCTACGTGGGATGCTCGAATCGGTCGTCGTCGTGGTAGCCCAATGTTGGGGTTGCTCGCAGCTGCTTTCTATGCGTTCACGGCCCAGGCCATTCAACTTAGCCATTTCTTTGCCATGGATCCAGCCAGCACAACATTTACAGTCATGGCTGTGCTTGGCGCTGTTTACATGGTGCAAGATCGTACCATCAGCGCATCTGTTCTAACAGGCATCGCTATGGGCTTGGCGATTGCCTCCAAATTTAGCGCATTGCCGATTCTGGGTCTACCCATTGTGGTGGTTCTACTGGTCCTAAGGTTAGGTAACCAAGGTAACAGTAATTATAACAATAACAATGGAGATGTTACTGAACAGGGGGTAGACGAATGGTCCGATGAAAGCAGGCCAACGGGGCCGATACGTGCCAGTGAGCAACTACGCACGATCCTGGGTGCGATCTTGTCTTTGGCCATTGTCGGTATCATCTTTTTTGTGGCCAGTCCCTATGCCATTCTGGATTTTGATAGCTTCATTGAGGCAACGCTTGTGGGACAGGGACGCATGGTCCGAGGCATTGCCGATATGCCTTTTACCCGCCAATATCGTAACACGACACCCTACTTCTACTTTATCGATCAGCAGGTTCGATGGGGGATGTGGTGGCCACTAGGTCTAACTGCATTGGCTGGAACCTTGGTGATGCTAGTCAATCTTGTGCAAAGCCTCTGGCGATATTTGGTTGGCCCAGAATTCAGCGCACCGCTGGATGACCGGCAAAACGCCAATATTCTCGTTTGGGCCTGGCTGGTTCCCTACTTTGGCTTAACGGGTGCCTTCCTGGCCAAGTTCAACCGCTATATGAGTCCTGTTTTGCCCTTTATGGTTCTCTTTGGCGCTGCCTTGATCTGGTGGATGTGGCGCACTGCCTCCTCTTCTGGAAGGATACGTTCTAACGCCGAATCCCGTGATCCCAATTCCGGCCTAAACCTCGACGACAATGCTGCATTCAAATGGACGGGGCGGGGTGTGGCAGCCCTCTTGGCTATAGTGGCGATCGCGGGGGGGCTTTTCTGGTCGTTGGCCTATACCAATGGAGTCTATAATACCGAGCACCCCTGGATTACTTCGAGTCGATGGGTCTACCAAAATGTTCCCAGTGGTTCGACGATCCTTTGGGAGCTTTGGGACGATCCGATTCCCATTCGGAGCATTCCCGGCGAACCGGGTATGGATATGGGATCAACCGGACTGCGTCACATCGATTGGAGTCCGTATGAAGAAGATACCTTTGACAAGTATCAGATTCTGAAAGAGAAGCTGCGGGAAGCAGACTATGTTGCCTATAGCTCCAAGCGCATCTATGATAGTGTGGATGAGTTGCCTGAACGCTACCCAATGACCACTCTTTACTACGATGGTATGTGGGATGGAAGCCTAGGCTTTGAGCTCCTTTATGATATATCGACCCCGCCAAATCTGATGAGCTTCACCTTCGAAGATCGGTACGATGCCGACGAAAGCTGGAGCCTCTATGATCATCCCCAGGTCACCATCTTTCGTAAGACTCGGGATTTAAGTGATGAGGAATTCGATGCCTACTTCCAGAATGCCTGGGAGCGCGCCCAATGGGGATACCGTGGTGAAGATTCCCCAATTAGTGGCTTTCTCAATCTAATCGGATTGGGTAGCTCTGAATCGAGCGAGAAGTCAGGTCTGATCAATAGCATAATTGGCTTACTGCGAGGTGAGGAGAGTACACCACCCCAATTGCCCCCTAGAGAAGAACGGTCTAGCCTGATGTTAGAAACGCCCCTGACAGAGCTTCCACAGGTTGACAACTATCGCTGGAATGTAGAAGCGAGCAATAGCACATCTCTCGCAGTACTCTGGTGGTGGGCAACTGTCTTCTTACTAGGGTGGCTGGCGTGGCCAATTGCCTTTGCCATCTTCCGTCCCTTACGTGATCGGGGGTTCTTTTTTAGCAAAGCCTTAGGATGGCTGTTAAGCGGTTGGCTGCTTTGGCTGCTAGCCAGTCACGATTTGGCCATGAATTCTGTCTTCAATGCCTGGTTGAGCGTGGGCGCATTGGGGATTATCGGCTTGATATTTATAATCGTATTGTGGCGAGAGATGGGTACATTTTTGAGGCGGACATGGCCCATCTTACTCGTTGGTGAGGTGCTCTTTGGCGCTGCATTTCTCTTCTTTGTCTACATTCGGTTAAACAACCCGGATATTTGGCAACCCTGGTTTGGTGGTGAGAAGTTTATGGAATTTGCCTTTCTCAATGGCATTCTGCGCAGCCCTTCTTTTCCTCCAGTCGATCCTCACTTTGCCGGGGGCTTTATTAATTACTACTACTTTGGTCTCTACTTGGTAGCGTACCTGATCAAGCTAACAGGCATTTATGCTGAGGTGGCCTTCAATTTGGCCATCCCCATGCTCTTTGCTATGACGGTTAGCCATGCATTTGGTGTGGCTTACTCCGCTGTACGTCGACCGGCAAAAGAACGCCTTCTACAAAAGACTGTTCAGCAGCCTAGCCCTATGGTTCAATCAACAGCAGGTCATTCCACACCAGATGAGCATGCAAATCTGGGTGATGATGTACGAATTCACTCAACCAGTGAGTCAGCTGAATCCGTGGCTAACATGGAACAGAGTGACGACTCAATTCGGACGGCGCGAGTCGAATCGGTTGATGATGCGAATACTTCTGACAAAAGTAGCGAGGTGGAAAACCTTCTCCCGGATGCAGTCTCGCCTGAAGAGTTTCTCTTAGAAGAACTTGCTAAAAAAGCTCAGCACAGAGGCGGGCAATCCAGTACTGAATCCATAACTGAAGCCAAAACTAGCTCCCCAACTAAACCAGACACCAATAGGCCCGATATGAATAAGGAGGCCTCATACGGACTTCCTTGGCATCGAGGGTTAGGGATCGCACTCCTCGCTCCTTTCTTTGTGACCTTGATCGGTAACCTGGATGGTCTAGGTCAAGTAGTGCGCAGCCTAGCCAATATGAGCAATTCAACATTCCGTAGTGCCATCCCAGGGCTAGAATACACGGTGCGTGCATTTAGCGGATTGGCAAGAGTGGTCAATAATGAAGCTCAACTGCCACCTTATAACTTCTGGGATCCGAGCCGAGTTTTGCCCGCGACCATCAATGAATTTCCTTACTGGAGCTTTCTCTTTGCCGACTTGCATCCCCATCTAATCGGGATTCCCCTTTCTGTTCTCTTCCTTGGGCTGTTGTTGGCCCTGATGTATGAATATGCCACCGATTGGACAGATGCCTTAGGACGAGGGCTTCTTCTACTCTTTGCCTTTGCTCTGCTTCTGGGGACTTTGGCTAGCGTCAACCTGTGGGAGCTGCCAACCTATACAGGGTTAGGTGTTCTTGGTTTTATGGTATGCCAGTATCGAGGAAAGGGACGAATCAATTGGTTACTTACCGTGGGCTGCGGCCTTCTCTATGTTGGAATGGCCTATTTTCTCTTCCTCCCATTCTTTAGCAACTTTACCAACGTGGGGGCCAGCGGCATTGGTTTGGTTCGGTCACCTGATCCTCTTGGACTATGGCTGCTTATCTGGGGATTTATTGGTTTCGTGATTGTGAGCTGGATCTTTTATGCGCTTGCCCAGACGGCTCGCTCAGTGCCCGGCTCCCCAATGAGTGTGGCCACTGGGCTAGAGAGGATGATAAGCCTCTGTTTCCGCTACTTTGAGCGTTTGCCTCGACTTCTTTTTCTACACAATCGATTCGTCCAAGAAGCAACTTTGGGCTATCTCTTCGGGCTGCTGTTGTGGCCGTTGACCATGATTCTATGCTTTGTCCTTTGGTGGCAGGAACAGAATGTGTTGGCCCTCTGCCTCTTTTTCCTTGTGCCGGCTTTTTTGTTGCTCTGGCGTAGGGGCCGCGCGGCTGACCCAGGTAGCCTATTTGTGGCCATCCTCTCGGCGACAGGATTGGCGATTTTGGCTGGAACCCAAGTCATTTATCTGAAGGACTTTTTGAATGGCGGCGACTGGTATCGCATGAATACGCTCTTCAAATTCTTCAGCCAAGTTTGGGTGATCTGGGGAATTGCCGCAGCCGTTGCCTTGCCGCGCATTTGGCAAGGCTTCTTTTTAAATCGGGCTACTTCGACCCCATTTTCAACTACCGCGTCAACCCCAGCCGATAAAGAGGGAGCAGAGACGCTCCCAACAGAACCTGAGTCATGGCCACTTGATGCACCTCAACCTCGTCCACAACTGATTTGGCGCGCGGCATGGAGCATTCTATTAGGCGCATTGCTTGTGGCCAGCTTTGCCTACATTATCTGGGGGACGCCTGCCCGAGTCAAACAGCGTTTTGCTGGTTGGCAACCAGAAGTCGGTACCCTGAATGGCCTAGACTTTATGCGGCAGGGTGTCTATACTTGGCCGGATGCAAGCAACGAGATCGAATTGCAATATGATTGGGAAGCCATCCAGTGGCTGCTGGCAAATATTCCTGGCAACGCCGTGATTGTGGAGAGCGACGTAGTTGGCTACTACCGAGAAGGTGGATCCCGTGTAGCGAGCCTAACCGGACTGAGTGGACTGCGTGGCATGCATGTATCCGAACAACGCTACCCTGACGACACTGGCTTTCGTGATGGGCAACATCGCGAGTTCTGGTCAAATCCTGATCCCAATCGTACCATGGATCTGATCCGTGAGCTGGACGTCTCGCTTATCTACGTAGGTCAATTAGAGCAGTACCACCACCCCGACGGCGTACGTAAGCTTGAAGAGATGGCTCAGTCAGGACAGATTATGCCCGTCTTCGAGAACGAGCGGGTGATCATCTATAGCGTCATTGGGAACGAAGTAGTGGATGGCGGGTAGCGAATAGTCCGCAGCCGGTAGGTCGGTAGGTCGGTAGGTCTGTCCATGTCGTTTCCACTGGATGTGATCAAAATGAGTAAAGTCCAGCTAGCCGGTTACCTTCTATACTGCGGTCGTTTTGAAAACAGGCGTTTTCCGATGCTCTACCAGAGTGACCAAACTCTTGTTTTCAAACGGAGCTGAGTATAGGTGCCGTGTGGGTTTCGTAGCACAAGCCGCACGGGGCGTGCTCACTGCTCGGTTTTTACTGAAATTGATCACACCCAATATAATTGACAGTAGAGAGTAGAACACAGTTTATTAAGGACCCAGGACCATCGACCCAGGACCATTGACCCAGGACCATCGACCATTAACTTTTTTATCGAAACGATACTTTTGTGATTAACCAATTTTTTTCCTGGTACATAATTGTCCAGATCATTACAGTGGTTGCCTTGCCTCTAACGACCACCTTCTTGCAGAACTTGCCCGGGCGCGGCTATGCCTTTGCCAAGAGTATGGGCATCTTGCTTGTCTCGCTCATTTTATGGTTGGGGACCAGCTATGGACTGATGCGAAATGAACGAGGTGGAGCTTGGTTGGCGTTAATTTTGGTTGCCCTATTGAGTCTCTATGCCATGCGCCAGTTGATTCGGCAGATAAACGCCTCGCAAGTAGGTAGCTCAGCGAAGAACCGTTCAATTATTGGGCGTCTTTTTGCTCATCTACCATCCGTGCGCTATATGGTGGCCTGTGAGCTGATCTTTTTGCTGGCTTTTGCGGCTTGGGCCTATGTCCGTGCCCACGATCCGGCGGCAGATCACACTGAACAGCCCATGGATCTGATGTTTATGAATGGCATCTGGCATTCACCTACTTACCCTCCTCGAGATCCATGGCTTTCTGGCTATGCCATCTCATACTACTATTTTGGCTACTGGATGCTGACGACCCTTGCTCGTTTGGCAGGGTTGACGCCCGCTGTGGCTTATAATGTAGGACAGGCATGCTGGTGGGGGCTTTTGCTGTTGGGTTCATTTGGTGTAGCATATAACTTGGTTGCCTTCAGTTTGATTGCCCCCAGTGGGCGACAGTTGTCACCGAGTAAGGACAGTCTGTCCACCTCCTCTGGCGAATCGTGGAGTGCTTATCTGGGCGGTCTGATGGGTGCCATGGCTGTGGGGATGACCAGCAACTTGATGGGGCAGCTAGAATGGCTCTATGCCAATGGATATTCCATTGATAGACTTGCCAATTGGCTAAGTGTGCGTGACTTTCCGGCCAATGCCAACGTCACAAATAAGTGGTACATTGATTCGGGGTGGTGGTGGTGGCGTAGTGCTCGGGTTATCGAAGATCTAAATTTGGTAGGTGATCGGATTGAAGTTATTGATGAGTTTCCCATGTTTAGCTACGTGTTGGGTGATAATCACCCCCACGTAATGGCCATGCCCTTTGTTCTGCTGGTGGTAGCTGTAGCGCTCAGTATGTTTGCACGTAGTTATTCAGCCAAATATCAGGGGGCGGCTCCGACCTCACCGAGGAGCATTAGCTGGTTGACTAAGTTGAGTGGCTTGATGCCTCTGGGAGCTGTTGGCTTGGTTTTGACCGTGGCCGCGGCTGGGGCTTTGATTTTTTTGAATACGTGGGACTTTCCACCCTACTGGCTTCTGTTGATGATGGTTGGTTTTACCACTATTTGGCTACAGACAAGGGGTACTAGCGAACGAGGAAGAAGTGAAAAAGCAAGGGACGCAGAAGAAAGTAACGAGCCAGAGCTGCCCGATAATATTTCACCAGCTAGCCAAACCCTTCTATCCGTTTTGGGGCAGAGTGGGCTCTATGGTTTGCTCATTCTGGTTGGTGCTCTGTTGCTCTTCTTGCCCTACTTTTTGACAGCACAAAGCCAGGCAGGTGGCATTTTACCTAACTTCTTCTTTCCCACCCGGCTGACTCAATTTTTGGTGATGTTTGGACCGTTTCTGCCGGCGCTGGTAGCGTTAATTGTGCATGCATGGCAGGAGCATTCCGTTGATCCGGGTAAGCTGATTACCATAGGGATTCTGGTCTATGGATTACCCATTATTTGGTTGGCAGCCACCATGATGGGGGCTACATCCTTTGACTTGGGAAGAGAGGCCCTCGATCGGGTGATGTTGCCACCAGATTTAAGTGGCCATTGGGCGGCTATGATTCAACGGTGGACCTCCCAATCGGGTACGTTTTTGGTTGTGGGACTACTGGTCTCTCTGATTTTGGCTATGATTTGGACGCGGCTGGCCAGCATATCGATTGAGCATATAGAAAGCAAAAAAAATGAACAAGCAAGAGACCAAAGAAGGTTGGGTGTCACTTTTTTTGTCTTGCTTCTGGCGGCTATCGGGCTGCTTTTGATCTACGCACCTGAGTTTGTCTACCTGAAAGACAACTTCGGTACCCGTATGAATACGGTCTTTAAATTCTATTACCAAGCATGGCTCCTATTGGGAATTAGTAGCGCATATGTCATCGGCGCTTCCTGGCATCGTCCCTTTACTCAAAAATCCGGTTGGATTGCGCCCACTATGAGCTTCGTCTCACTCCTAATCATCGTGAGCGGTCTAATCTATCCTGTAGCTGGTGCCTATAGCAAGACGAATGGTTTTGCCTCCACACCCAGCTTTGATGCAACCGACTTCGTGGCCCGCTACAGCCCAAATGAGGCAGCCGCTCTGGCCTGGATCCGTGAGAATACGCCCTTCTCCGCTATGGTTCTAGAAGCCAAGGGCCAAAGTTATCGCTCAGATTTCAACAGGGTCAGCACCATGACAGGTCGCCCAACCCTCTTGGGATGGGATGGGCATGAATCTCAATGGCGGGGACAGGCGTTTGGAGAGATGGCTTTGGGTCGTGCAGAGGCTATCGAACGGGTCTACCGTTCTGGATCGTCTACCGAGATTACCCAAACCCTTATAGGTTGGGAGATCGATTATGTTTATGTGGGACCGAAGGAACGTAGCGAATATCAGCTGACGACCCGCCAGGAAGAGCGTTTGGCCGCGGTGATGGATCTTGTCTTCGAAAGTGGTGACGTGCGGGTTTATGCTCGACGTTAATCGGTGGTGGATGTACCTACTTAACCATCAAATGTCCTATAATAATCGTCTATTTATGCTTTGCTTTAGCATAGATGAGAATATTTCGATAAAATTTTATCCGAGTAGGTGAATCTCATCTATCTCCAACCGCAGTATAATCAATCACAAATTTAATACCTGAAAACGAAAATTGTCTACTGAACTTATCCAACAGAATTCTTCAACATCGATTGTCGAATGGCTGACCTTAGAGCGGTTATTCTATGCAGCGATTCTGGTTGTGGCGGCATTCATACGTTTCTTTAATTTGGCAGGAGAACCATTGGGTACGGCTGAGGCTGCTACCTCTTGGATTGCTTGGGTGGCAGCAGCAGGGCTGGGTGATTCCATCACCGAAGCTGAGATTCTAGCTGAATCCATGCCGCCTACGTCACCTCTATTCTATTCTCTGCAGAGCCTGCTCTTTTGGATTGCAGGCGGCAGCGATTGGTTGGCTCGATTTTTACCAGCTTTGGCTGGAACCGTACTTGTCTGGTTTATTTGGTTCATGCGCCTGGATATTGGTCGCTATGTCGCCATTGTTCTGGCCCTTCTGCTCGCCATTGACCCGTGGCTGGTTGCACATAGCCGACTGGCAGATGGAACCATCTTAAGTATTCTCTGCGGACTCGTAATTTTGGCGGCATTGAGCCACCTTCGTCGCACTGATTTACCCCCTGGGGACTTGGCCTCATGGCGTACGGCCGGCCTTGTTGGATTCGGACTATTGGTGGTTAGTGGCCCTCAAGGGTGGACCTTGACCCTAGTACTGCTTGTTTTTCTTGTGCGCAATGGGGGTGCTCTACTACTCTCTAGACTGGGAATCGACTTGGGTGGGCTGGGCGCGGATGAGCTGGAATCATCTGAATTGAGTCCGCCCAAACGCTCCGAATCCGTGGCCGAACCTGAAGCTGTTTCATCTACGACTGCTTCCAATGATGATGAGCCCTTGTCGGATTCTGCTGATGTGATTGAATCAGCTCTGCCGAGTTCTTCCACCTTACCCACTAAAGACGATACGACGAATGAGCCACTAGCCGAGCACCCCACCTCCCAAAGCGGTTGGGCGCTTGGGTTGATGGTGGGCGCGGCGCTCATGGGCGCAACCGGATGGCTGGCATTCCCAGAAGGACTCAGCTACCTGGCCACCAGTATCACAACATGGGTTGAGCAGATTACAGGGGGAACGGCTACTAATGAAGGGAATGGACTGGACCCGACCTATTCACTAGGGTGGAGTTTTCTCCGTGTGGTTGGGGAAAATCCTTTGATGCTGATCTTTGGGTTGATTGGCCTGATTACACTTTGGCTCAATTATGACGCAAGTTCGGATAGCCCCCTCTTTGAACCACTCTTTCTCACTTCGTGGACACTTTTGGGATTATTACTCGTGTTGGTGCCAGGGCGTGGTCCCCACAGTCTGGTTATCTTGGCCATCCCTTTGCTTTTGGCTGCTGCTTATTTAGGTGGTCGCCTGCTTGAGATGCCTCAGCGACAACAGTGGCCGGAGATTGGTTGGCGCGAGATTCAGGTTGTCTGCCTGATTTCGTCTGTATTGATGGTGTTGGCTTTCTTTGTTATCGCAGCACAAGTGGCCAATAGTCAGCTCTCATCTACTTTGATGATTACGTTGCTGCTAGTGGTTGGGTTGGTTCTGCTGCTTTTTGTTGTCTTGGCTCTGTTGATGGGCTGGCCTCACGCCAGATGGACAGCCGGTCTCTATGGAGGCCTTTTATTGCTTTTGGTTACTTTGAGCAATTCATGGACATTAAATCATCGAACTGTTCCTTTGGCTCCAGATGGTTTCATCGCCTCCTCAACATCGTCAGAAATTCGCCTATTGGTACAGGACATCCGTACATTAAGCGCCCATCAGATTGGTGATCCAGATGAGATTCCGATTCGGATTGAGATTGACGCCTACCCCGAGCCGCTGCTGGCGTGGTATCTGCGATCGATGCGGAATTTATCCTGGTCCCCATCGCCCGCAACGGACAATAATGATGACCATACGCTGTTGCTTACCTTTCAGGGCAGTATGACCTCTCGCTCTGCATTAGAAGCGTACATGGGAAGTGATTATGAATTACGCCAATATTGGTTGCCCAACCAATTGCCTCAATTTACAGAAAATCCAGAAGCGGCTCCTTCCCCATTTATAGACCGGTTAAACCAGCGATGGGCGACTGAACTAAAGCCGCTAGCCCGTTGGATCATCTATCGAAAAGTCGATACAATGCCTCCGTCCGAAACGGTTGTTCTGTGGACACGTGGGATGTAATCAGCCGTCCGCAATCGCTCAGTCGCCTAGTCCATAATCGGACTGGCGGACATCAAGTACATTATGATCTATTGGTAATAGATTATCAGTAGCTCGCAATGGGTCAATCTATGTCATTTCGACCGGAGGGAGAAATCTTAAATTTAGCCGAGTGGAAGATTTCTCGTCGTCCCTCCTCGAAATGACACGGGTGCATAGCTGCGATCTACTGATTATTCGTACCTATGCTCAACCGCAGTATAGAAAAGGAAATTTTTATGGCTGAAAATGCTATGGTTCGCGAAGCCGCATCAGCTCCATCACCTTTGGATCGCCCTGTGGCTGCGCTTCTTCAACTGAACTGGGAGAATGTTGCTTGGGTTGTCATACTCTTGTTGGCAGTTATCACACGCTTCTACGATTTGGGCGCGCGTGCCATGAGCCATGATGAGAGTCTCCACGCACTCTATTCCTTTTATCTCTATGATCATGGGGATTACACCCACAATCCGATGATGCATGGACCATTTCTCTTCCATGCCAACGCATTCGCCTATTTCCTCTTTGGGGATAATGACACGACTGCACGGATTGTGCCTGTGCTCTTTGGTCTGGCCCTTATCTGGGTGGCCCGTTGGTTTCGTATCTACATTGGCCGTTGGGGTGCTCTGCTGGCAGGCATTCTGATTCTCATCAGCCCAAGCTTACTCTATCATAGCCGCTACATACGCAACGATATTTACATTGCTCTTCTCACCACGACCTGGATCTATAGCTCCTTCCGCTACCTAGATACCAGAGAACGGAAGTATCTGCTGGGTGTAACATTGAGTATGGCCTTCGGATTCATTGCCAAAGAAAATCACTTTATGAGTGGGGCAATCATTGGTGCATTCTTTGCTGGGTTGGCGCTGTGGCAAGCAATACCGGGCGGCAAGATGAGCAATCTTTTTAAGAGCCCATCCGCCGATCTGGCTGTGCTTATGCTAACGCTCATTTTGCCCTTTACCGCGCCCTTCGGTCACCTGCTATTGGACTGGGATCCCTTGGCCACAGCCACGACAACCGATCTGCTCCGTTCGACTGGGCTGGTTGGTGCTATGACCCTTGTTGCTGTTGCGCTGGCATTCTTCTGGTTTGCCGTCGCACGGCAGGACTATGACGATGCAGAGTTGCCTCCTCAAAAAGAGGGAGGTGACGAGACAGAAGCGTTGGGCGAATCAGCAGGTGAATCCAGGCGTTGGCCGCTGCCCCCTACCATCGCCTATTGGGGTGGCCTTATGGGCATCTTCTGGGCGATTCAGGTCCTCTTCTTTACCACTTTTCTGACCAATACCCGGGAAGGACTGGCTTCGGGCATTGTGGGAAGTCTAGGTTACTGGATTGAACAGCAAGAAGTGGCTCGGGGCGGTCAACCTTGGTTCTACTACCCCATGATTGGCTCCATCTATGAGTTCTTGCCGATGATCCTCAGTGGAGTGGGGATTGTCGTGATTGGTTGGTATCTGATGCGCAATTGGGAGTGGGATCCAACACCAGCCAATGATTTACCGGATGAGGTTCGACCTTTTGTGGAAGTCGGCAAGAAAAAGGCAAAGAACGGTAAGGATAAATCCAATACAGGCAATGGCAATACGGGCAAAGAGAGCATAGAAAAAGCCAATAAGAAGGAAGTGCAAGATGAACGAAAACGCATCTCGGACCATCTAAGCGGCAATCGGCTCTACTTTGTGGTCTTTTGTATCTGGTGGACGCTTGGCTCTTGGCTGGCCTATACCATTGCCGGTGAAAAGATGCCGTGGCTATTAACCCATATGGCGCTACCTATGTGTTTCCTGGGCGGCTGGTATCTAGGACGGCTGATCAATCGCGTCGACTGGGCCGCGGCACGAGCGAAACAGGGGCTTTGGTTGATGGGTGTGACGCCAGCCCTGCTCTTCTTGGTCGCCTTATTGGTGCGCAGCATTGCTGACTCTGACCGAACTACTGACGCACTCGCCGACCGGATGCAGGCGATCCTGGCCATTGTTGTTATCGCGGTGCTGGTCTATCTAGCGGAACGGTGGCGGCAGTCGGTGGGCTGGGCAACAGCAGGCCGCTTATTGGCCATTGGCTTTGTGGCCATTTTGGCTGTCTTGACCGTGCGATTTAGCGTTCTCCTTACCTACATTAACTACGATATGGCAACCGAATATTTGATCTATGCCCACGGCGGGCCAGATCTAAAACGGGCGCTTAGCGAGATCGATCATCTCAGTGAGCGGACGGTCGGTGGGCGCAATATTGCCGTTGCTTACGATAACGACAGCTCCTGGCCTCTTAGCTGGTATATGCGGCTCTATCCCAACAGCAAATTCTACGGAGAGAACCCCTCTAGCGATGCCATGGCATCCCCCGTTATTATTGTAGGTAATAAGAATTACGAGAAGGTCCACCCCTACGTGGTACGGGATTATGTCAAGCGGTCCTATATTCAAGTATGGTGGCCGGACCAAGGATACTTCTTCTTCACTTGGGACAAATTTAAAGAGACCGTTACCTCTTGGGACAAGTTTGAGCGGGTGCTACAGATCCTCTTCTATCGGCGTCATCGCGCTGACGGCATCTACGTCTCTCAAGATGCCAATGCCTGGCGAGATCTGACCCAATGGCCTCAGCGTCACGATTTTGAGATGTGGGTCCGTCGAGACATTGCAGCCGAAATTTGGGATCTAGGCGTGGCACCTGTGGCCGAAGATCCCAACAATATCTGCGTTCAATCTCGGGATCGTGAGACGGATCTGTCCGCGGTTGCTATTCACTCAGGGACCTTTGGCGATCTGAACCTGACAACGCCTCGGGATGTGGCCGTCAATCCAGTTACGGGTGAGCGGGTCATTGCTGATTCTGGGAACCATCGCTTGGTGATGCTGGATCAGGCGGGCAACTTGGTGCGCACCATCGGTAGCCAATGTAACCTGGGCAGCGGAGCGGATGGCGGCTGTGTCGACCCAGATGGCGATGGTCCCCTGGCCTTGGGAGATGGGCAATTTAATGAGCCATGGGGCGTGGCTGTGGATGATGCAGGCCAGATTTACGTTTCGGATACGTGGAACGGACGCATTCAGGTCTTTGACAGTGAAGGCAATTTCCAAACTAAGTGGGGTACCTTTGGCAGCACCAATGGCGAATTGGGAGATCATCTGACCCTCTTTGGCCCTCGCGGCATAGCCATTGACCAGGGGGGCAATCTGCTCATAGCCGATACGGGCAACAAACGGATTCTACAATTTACCTCAGACGGGCAGTTTATCACCCAAATCGGTGGCGGAGGCGTCATTGGTGGTCGTTTTGAGGAGCCCGTCAGCGTGGCTGTGGACCGGAATTTGGGCAATGTCTACGTAGCCGATGCTTGGAATCGACGGATCCAAAAGCTATCTGCCAATCTAGAATTTGAGCAGGAGTTTCCTATCTGTGGCTGGGAGAGCCAGCAGATCTACCATAAACCGTATGTTGCGGTAGCGCCCAATGGCGATGTCTATGCATCCGATCCGGAGTTGGCTCAAATCTATATCTATACCAATGATGGTCAACTCAAAAATGTCTTTGGGCGGCCAGGTAGAGAGAACAACCAATTTGTGATGCCAACGGGGCTGATTGGGGATCCAACGACCAACAGTGTGCTTGTAGCCGATGCAGATAACAATCGAATCATGGCGTTTCCGGCTGTACCATAAACCAGATCCTTGCAACTTCGAGCCTTTGTGCAAATTCTTAAGCCTTCTATTACTCCCATACTTACCGGGCTGCTAGCCATTGGGTTGGCCATTGCGGGTCAAAATCGACTGGAAGCAGAGCGAATTGTCGATGCCCTGTTGCTCTATGGTATCGCTATTGTTCTGCTTTTG
Organism: Chloroflexota bacterium; assembly: GCA_039028975.1. GTDB lineage: Bacteria > Chloroflexota > Anaerolineae > Caldilineales > Caldilineaceae > JAHBNG01. Next base: position 4,158 of record JBCCHB010000029.1, on the reverse strand, counting down.
GCTACCTTTTTCCGCACACGGTTGCCCGAGCGAGCCATCAATTTGGTTCCTCGTAGTGATGAAATCGATCCGGCAGAGTGGAGCAAGCGTTGGTGGTGGCAACTCATCACTGGGCTAGTCTACGCTGCCGGGTTGGGATTGGGGCTTTGGGCACTCTCGGCATTCAATCAGGATTTTGACCGACCTGCCCCATATGCTTGGCCCTCTTATGTGCTAGGCATTGGCCTTACTCTCCTCTCTGCTGCCCTGCTGGACAACGCGCCAGCCACCATCTCCAAAATCATCCGGCATCGGCTGCGCCAGCAGAAACTATCCCCATCTCCGTCTGAAAATGACGCTAGTCTAGAAGAGATACAACCATCATTTGCCCCTCTCCGACTGGTGAGGCGTTTTTTTGCCTATATCAATGCTCTGATGGCCGGAATTGGCTATGTCCTGGGGTTTTGGCAGCTAGATGATAAAGAAAACGTTTTCGGAAAAACTATTCCTGACCAAAGCGTATCTGGGCAAAATGTATCTGAGCAAAATGCACCCCAGCAAGATGAACTGGTTATACCTCAATCCTACAAATCCAGCTTCAGTCCCCCCACACTGTGGAGCCAGACCCACACCTGGATCTTTTTGGGTATTCTGCTTTTAGGCCTCTTTTTGCGCGTCTATCGCTATACGGAATGGCCCTTTGGCACTTGGTATGACGAGGCCGCTGCAGGCATGTTTGCTCTTCGCATGGTAGAGGATCCCAACTGGCGGCCAGTCTTTCCTGGTTCCATCAACATTACCGGTCACTACACTTATCTGCTAACCAAATCGGTCGAGTGGTTCGGCCCCACCACCCAGGCCGTTCGGTGGGTAAGCGTCCTGTTGGGCATGTTGGCTATTCCTGCTGCCTACCTGGCTGGGAGAGAGTTATTTGGTCGCCCGGTGGGGCTGATCTGTATGTTCTTGATTGCCGTCTCTCGCTGGCATATCAACTTCAGCCGCATCGCCATGTTCAACATTGCCACCCCTCTCTTTGTTCTGCTGGCTTTGGGGTACCTGCTTCTGGCGCTGCGGCGCAATCGGCACCTTGATTTCGCCTTGGCTGGTCTTGCCTTGGGGTTAGGGCTATGCTTCTACCCCGCCTTCCAACTCTTCGTGGCCGCGGTTGGGCTCTACCTACTCTACCAGATTGTTGTGGTGCGGGGCTTCTTGGCCCGCTATTGGTATGGTCTCGCCGTGCTGACGGTACTCATGGTGCTGGTGGCTTCACCCTTGGCCCTCTTCGCCTACAAAAAGTCAGACGTTTACTTGGCCCGTACCAATGAGACCTCTCTCTTTACCAATAAGGCCCCGGAGGAGCGGCTTCCAGCTTTGATAGAGAATAGCCGTAAACATCTCCTCATGTTCAACTACAAGGGGGATCCCAATGGACGCCACAACCTACCGGGGGAACCCATGCTGGATCCGGTGGTGGCTGGTTTGGCTGTCTTGGGGTTGGCTTTCTGTGTAACCCGTCTGTGGAATCCGCGCTCGTTGCTCCTGGTACTTTGGTTGATATTGGCCTTATTGGGCGGCATTCTTTCGCTGGATTTTGAAGCACCCCAATCTTTGCGATCCATTGTCTCCCTGCCCGTGGCCTATCTCTTGGCTGCCGTGCCTGTTTACCTGGTTTGGCGCGCATGGGATCGAAGCGTAACACCCTACTTCCCCCGCACCTTTGGCTGGCTGGCCCTAGTGCTGCTTATCCCCATTGGGTGGAGCAACTATCATACCTACTTTGTGCGTCAGATGACCAACTTTGCTACTTGGAACGCATATTCCACGCCGGAGACGATCACGGCTGAGACCTTGAATCAGTTGGACGATCAGACGGAAGCCTACGTCATCTCCTACTTCCACGGCCATCCGGTCATGGGGTATGTGGCGCGGGATGCCAAGCCCTTTAAGCGGCTGGAGACCACGGATCATCTGCCCATGCCTTGGCCCCAAGAGGGCAACGTGCTCATGATCATGAACGCCGAAAGCCGCTCTCTCTTTGATGAAGCCAAGCGCTTCTACCCAGATGCTACCTTTGAAGAGGTTCAGCCTCCCTTTGGCGGGCCAACGGTAGTCTATAAAGCACTGCTTCAGGAGTCGGATATTGGGTCGATTCAGGGCTTGACAGGTTTCTACTACCCCAACGACGATTGGTCTGGTGAGCCGACCATTACCCGCAAAGATACCATGATTGCCTTTGATTGGGGCGCAGAGCCACCGCTGACTGATGCCTACTCGGTTGAGTGGCGAGGCGTCTTGCGGGTCGAGCACTTTGGCCAACATCAGCTGATTTTGCAAGCGCCGGCTGAGGCAGAACTTTATATTGGTGAGGAGTTAATTCTTGAGGCCGATGGTGAGCAGGAGACAGCCGGACTCATCCTGGCTGAAGGCAACCACAGTATCCGGCTGCGGGCCGTGGGTGGACCGGGGGGGATGACCCTGGCTTGGCGACCCCCCGACCGAACCTACGAAGTGATCCCTGCTCGCGCGCTCTACGTGCCACCCGTCACCAGCAACGGCCTCTTGGGGGATTACTATGCCAATGGCGATTGGGAAGGCCAACCCACGTTGAGCCGCATCGATGCCCACTTCAACCTTTATTTTCATGTCACGCCCCTGAAGCGCCCCTATACGGTCGAGTGGCGGGGTAAGATCGGCATCCCCATGAGTGGACTCTACACCTTTGGCCTGGAATCCATCGATGAATCGATCCTGACCATTGATGGCCAAGAAGTGATCGCCAACTTTGTGCGCAATCACTATCAGCAAGGGCGGATAGAGCTAGAACAAGGCCTTCATGATATACAATTGCGCTTTGCCGACCGTACCGACCACACCCACGTTAACTTCTACTGGACACCCCCAGGCGGGCGCCAGCAGATTGTCCCTGCAGAGGTGCTCTTCCCGCCCCAAGGATCCTACGAGCAGATAGCCATCCCCAACATCGGCCAACTGCTCTTTGATCCGAGCAATCCCACCCAGGTCGATGTCTCCATGCCCACCTTACCGGGCTTAATCGAACCCGTGGCCGCGGAGCTAGAAGGGGCCACCGGCGTAGCCGTCACCGCCAACGGCACGGTCTACATCTCCATACCTGCTGAGCAGACGGTACGTGGCTACAGCGCCGAAGGCGAGTTGATGACAAAGATCGACAGCATTTGGGTGGATGATGAAGCGCAACCCCTCCAAGAACCATTTGACTTAGCCACCGATACCCAAGGCCGCCTCTATGTCTTGGATGCCGGGACAGGTATCCTCGCCCGATTTGATGCTGCGGGCAATTTCGACACAACCCTCCCCATCTCGTCTGATTATCTCCTGCGTGCCCGCGGCCTGGACATCGACCAGGACGATCGCATCTGGATTCCGCTAACCACAGCCGGGCGTATCGCAGCCTTTGACATGAGCGGCACCCTGCTCAAGGACTTCCCCGTTTGGCCCGACGAAGATTCCCAACCCGTCGACGTGCTGGCCCTACCTGATGGGGATATCCTGGTGACCGATGGCAGCCTCTACAAGCTGATCCGCTATGACAGCGAAGGTCGGCGGCAACTGGCCTGGGATATTCCCGTGACCAACACCTTTCGTGGTCCTCACATGGCCTTGGCCGCAGATGGCTCCATCTACCTCACCGATCCAGAGAAAGCCCGCATCGCCAAGCTGGATCCCAGTGGTGAGCGAGTGGGGCAGTGGATCTTAGGCACGCCACCTACTCAGCCCGTTGGCATTGCGGTTGATGACGAAGGGCGGATCTGGTATGTGGATACATCACAAGGGGTGCTGGGTCGGGTGGTTGTGGATAGTGAGTAGGTGAAGTAACGCAGGTAGGTTGGCGCGGGAAACTTCCAGAAAAGCCGTGATGTAGTCTGAATGGTTATGTAGAAGGGACACAACCTTCCTGGAAGGTACACATGCGTCAGATCGTACCACGGAGAACGAAGATCGAACAAAGATTGCAATGATTGTCCAGATTTTCATCTTCGAAATCTTCTAATCTTTGTTTTTGCTGCCCTACTCAAGTCTGGTGGAAAGCGAGCGGTGTTAAGTCAAAAGGTTCTGGGAACTGCAAGTTGAAGGGAACAAGGCGGCCCAATTTAAGTTGTCGCCTAAACCATCGCCATCCGGCTTTGAAAATGCTGAGGT
>JBCCHB010000028.1:0-121833 GCA_039028975.1 Chloroflexota bacterium | reverse complement strand
TCACCGCCACCGAATAGACAATACCCTGATGCCCTTCCAGGGTCTTGAGACAGCCTCCGCTCTCTAGATCCCACACCTTCACCGTGCTGTCATCTGAACCCGAGATGGCTTGCTTGCCATCCCTCGTCACCGCCACCGAATTGACTTCTCCCTGATGCCCTTCCATAATTTGAATGCAGGCGAGCGTTTCTCGATCCCAGAGGCGGACCAGGCCATCATCTGCGCCGGTGATGATGTATCGTTCATCAGGGGTTAAGGCGACGGCGTTGATGGGGCCGGAGCCGAGAACGTTTTTCAGAGGGGATGGGGAATGGGGAAGTAGAGATTGGGGTGATGGTTGATGGCGGATGGTGGATGGGTTTGGTCGCGCAGATTCGATAGATTCAGATTGTTGTGATTCAACAGGAGTGGCTTCGACGGATTCGGTGTTGAGTTGGGTGGGTGGGCTGCACGAGATGATGAGTTGGGTTTGGGCATCGAGGTCGGGTCCTTGCCAGTCGATGTAGAGAAATTGGGCCAGCATGTCGGGAATGTCGCACTCATCGAGCCTAAGGGGGACAAAGCGGCGGGCTTCGTTGGCTGGGTCGCGAAAGAGAAAGGTGTGGCTCTCTAGGGTGGTCCAATCCGATCCAAAGGCGCTCTCGGACATGCAGAGCAGCATCACCCGAGATTCTTGCAGCCCCTGCTGGATTTTTCTGGGGATGCTGTCGCCGGGCTGAATGATCCACTCGTCAAACCAGACGGTTAGGCCCGCATCGTTTAGGGTTTTTGCGATTTGGCGGACCTTGGGTTTGTCGGCAGAGGAGTGGGAGATGAATACGTCATAAGTAAACGATGCTGGATGCAGGTTGGCAGGTTTGCGGCGAGGCGGAGCGTGAGGTTGTGCTGCTTCGGTCAGTGTTTGGCGTTGTTCTTGACCAACTTGGGCTGACCAAGTCGCTCCGAATTTAAACAGGGCAGGGTTGGTGGGGTTCTCAGCAATGGCACCTTGAATCAGCTCTTGCAGCTTGCCGTGGCTTTCGGCCCACTTGATCAGTGCAAAGACAATATCGGATAGGTTATCGCCGCCGACAATCTCATCCAGATTTTGATCAAGCTGCATACGGACCATCTGTTCCAGCTTGGACTTGTCTGTAAAGGCGACAAGAAGCGCAGAATGTAGTTGCTTGAGCAGGTCAGGGGGTAGTCGATCCATCATGGGGTTGTCCAGCCGTAATCATCTATTTTAGTCAAGAGAACTTTGGACAGTTTACCACAAAATGGCGATTATGCCGATGCCCCCGTCAACTTCTCATAAAAATCGTGATAAATCGCGTCTCGATTGACGTCATACGCTTCCCGAATCAGGTGGCGATTCTCTGGGTGCTGCCAAATCAATTGCTCGTCCAGGTGGGGTGCGGGCATCAACTCTGAGGGTACCCAGGCAGGGTTGAGCAGCCAAGCGATATTGATGATGTCCCAGACGATCCAGGTGCGCCAACTGATGTCGGTAATGCCTCGCTGTTCGTAGATGGGGTTGTGGGTAAAGAGATGATAGAGGTAGTCACCAATGGCCCCTCTGCCCTTGACAAAGGTCTCCATCTCAGGAAGGGAGATACTCAACTGGGCGCCGACGTGAAAACCGGGCAGATAGACCAAGGGGACACCACACTCAAAGAGCAGTTGGGAGGCTAATTTATCCTGCACTAGGTTAAGGGAGGCACCGTTGTATTGACGACAGCCGGATGGATAAGCCGACGTCCAGATGACGACCATGTTTTTGATGATCTCTGGTTCAATCAGGAGTGCAGAGGCCACGTTGGTCACGCAGCCAATGGCCGAGACGTAGAGGGGTTGGTCCGATTGGGCCAGTGCTCGCTCGATGATAAACTCTGCCGAGGGCGTACCCAGTGGCTCGTCCAACGATGTCAGGTAGTTGGGCGAGCCGCGGAAGACCATACCGTTGGGATCCATGCCAAGCTTTTCATAGACCCGCAGGATCTCCTGGTAGCTCAGTTCTTCCCCCTCTTCTGGCGTGACAAACTTCATTTCGGCGGGGTCTTTGCCCAAATCCATCAGCCGCTGCGCCCATGATCCGTATTTTTCTAGAATCTCGCCTTCGGCAGCATTCTGCGGTCCTGTCTCTAGGAAAATTTTGGCCAGAGCAAGTCCAGATTGATGATGCTGAAACGAAAATGGCTCGGTCGTTACGCCCTCCATGCTGATCTGTTCGGGAGAGAGTAATGCCCAGGCGAGCGCAAATTGGTCGTCGATCTCGTTGGCCGTATCTGTATCCAAAATCATGCGTACCGGCTGACCGGTTACGCTTGGCGGCTCCAGCAGACGCCTCATCTCTTCATCGGATAGTTTGGGGAAGCGGGATAGGATGTGCTCGGGAATCATATAGGGTCCTTTTGCAGGTCTCGTGGCTGGTTTGGGCGGCACTCATCGGAACAGATACCTGGGTAGCGCTTATTGCACTGACCGGCTTTCAAATCGGTTGGATGGCGGAAGGATACAAACTCCCTCTGCGCCCTATCACGGAGGAAGAAATGACGGGGTTACTTTAGCCCCTCTAAGCTGTCCAAATTCGCGCGTAGTTGACTGATATCTTTTGAAATCAGGCTGGTAAGTTTACTGGCGTACTCGGCCATGTCAACCTGGGGATTGCCATCAATGACCGGCTGAATCCACTTTTGGGGTATGGCATCCACGCCGTGAAACGCACCTGCCAAGGCCCCAGCCACGCTTGCATAGGAATCCTTATCTCGGCCATACATGATGCTGCCAACAATCGATTTGTAGATATCTCCTTCGGCAGCTACAAACATAGATAACGCCACCACGAGCGTATGGGTAGCTTCAGAGAAGAGATGTCCCCACTCGAGTAACTCTGTTAAAGGCTGGCGAATGGCGAAGACGTCACGTTCCCCTCGGGCTATCTCCAGTGCCTGGTCTAGAAAGTTGAGATTGGGATCGTAGCGCCATTCGGTCGTATTCCAGTGGGGGCCTTCCCGCCGTTTGCCAAAGTTGAGATGAGCAGAACGGGCTGCCTCGATGATGCCTTCAACCGTTGCATTGGGGCGCATTGCCTCTGCGACCGCAGAGACATAAAGAGCCGAAGCGGTCTTGGCATAGCCGTCGGTCAAGTAGGCTAGGTCAAAGCCAAGCTGATAGGCTTCTTCTGGGCGACAAGCCGTGATTAAACCCAGGGGAGAATTGGCCATCAGCGCACCATTGGTCGGCTCGCCACCAAAGATAACCTTGTCGCCACCCCAGACCGTTTTGTGATAGTATTCTTCAACAAAGCCACGATGCAATTCATCAGGTGCATTGTGGTATGCCTCAGCCAGCACAAAATTAAGATCGCCCGCGCGCGGCTTGCCTTCGGCCCGAAAGATGGCCTGACAGAATAGATGTTTCAAGCGGGTGTCATCGGTATAGACGCCGATGCTGTCGCCCTCGCCAAAGTGGCCGTGGTGGGAGCCTGGCCGGTCGTAGGGGACGTACTGATCCAAGTTCCCATATGTGGCGTAGATCTCCTCTGGTGTCCACTTTTCTACTGGGCCACCAAGTGCGTCACCAATAGCACCGCCCAAGAGGCAGCCATAGACTTTTCTGAAGAGGAGGGAATTGGTCATTCCTGGTCACGCTCCTTAGTGCTGAGGCAGAACCCAAATACTCTCTTCCGGCAGTCGGATCGAGACTAAATCGCCAGCATGGATTTGCAACCCAGCAGCGCCATGGGCCTGCCACGTCTCGCCCCCCATCTCTAGCTGTAGCTGGGTATGGGTTCCCATGTAGACGCTGGATTTAACGTGGGCATTCACCAGATTGGTGCCGTTGGAGGCATCGAGCAACACATCTTCAGGTCGCACGGTAACAAAAACATTGCCATCGGGCTGCTCCCTACTAATTCCATCCAGGTTAAGTCGACCAATCGAAGTCTCTACTGCGGCTCCCTGTTTGACTCCTGGCAGAAAGTTGTCGTTACGGAAAAACCGAGCAATGCGTTGGGTGCGGGGTTGAGCGTAAAAAGCCTGGGGAAGGTCATATTGCTGCAGCACCCCATCAAACATGAGGGCCACCCGATCCGCCAGCATGACAGCCTCCTCTTGATCATGAGTCACAAAGATAGAAGTAATGGCCATCTCCTGTTGAATGCGGCGAATGAGTTCGCGCATTTCCAGACGAAGGTTGGCGTCTAGGTTGGCCAGGGGCTCGTCCAGGAGTAGCACCTTCGGGCGTACAATTAGGGCGCGGGCCAGGGCAATCCGCTGCTGTTGCCCACCGGAAAGTTCATGGGCTTGCCGCGTTTCAAAACCTGGCAGCCGCACCAATTCCAGCATTTCCGAAACGCGGCGATCGATCTCCTTCTTGTTCATCCGTTGCATACGAAGGCCAAATCCTACATTTTGAGCCACATTCATGGTAGGGAAGAGCAGGTGCTTCTGAAAGACCATGACCGCACCTCGCTTCTCAGTTGGCACGGTTAGGATGGATTGGCCGTCAAAAAGCACATCCCCTTCGCTGGGTAACAGCAACCCAGTGATCATGCGCAGAGTGGTTGTCTTGCCGCAGCCAGACGGTCCCAAAAAGGCAACCATTTGGCCGGTGGGGATCTCAAGGTTTAGGTCATTAACAGCTACTACATCGCCAAAGCGGCGGGTGAGGTTTTTGAGGACAACGTGGGTCATGGGTTCTTTGGGTTCGTACCTTGTTGGGTTCTATAGCGGTCTAACTCAGCTCGCAATTCAGCGTTTTCCTTTTCTATGCTTTCAGCTCGCTCTTCTGCATTCTTGGCTCGTTTCTCTGCGTTTTCGGCTCGTTCTCGCTGTTCTCGTTGGTTTAACAAGCGTTTACCAGTAGCAGCATCATATACTTGGATCTCTGAGCGCCCAGTGCAAGTGAAACGGTAGCCGATGGTCTCGAAGGTCAAACCACCATCTTCGTCTGGCTCAATCGGTTGATAATAGGGGCTGCTGTCTTCAAGCCGGTAGCCCAGTAGCCGCCAGTCTTCATTAGCTGGGGTTTCGATATCGACAACCAGATATTCTTGCACGCCAACAGCCGCATAATCAACAACTTTGCCTTTTAGATCGTTCTCTCTTGTGTCTTGTGAAGTGATCTCAAGCACAAACACGGGGACCGGGCCATCTTTCCCCACGTGGTAGGACTTCTGTTTCTGAGGAGGTAATCGGCCACCCCGAAAGGCCGCCAAATCGGGAGCAGCCGGTTTGGCACGGCCGATATGCCAGTAAATAAACACATCGCTGGTGATCAACCATTTTGTTGGATCTTTATAGCCAGTAAAGATAGCCTTGAGGATGGTGAGCCATATATCATGAAATATGCTTTGAGCCATATGAACGACTCCCATGTCATCTTCGTTGAGGTAAAGAATATCGAGCAAGGTGAGCGGTACTCTGTGGACAACGCCCGTTTCGGGATCGGTGACATCACGCCAACCAGATTCCTCGGGGAAAGTTGGTAACTCAGAGCGGTCCACCCAGTAACCATCATATTGGCTCGGCGAATTCCCGCGTCCATTTTCTTCGCGAATACCATTGGTATGGGACAGGCTCTGGCCATTTTCAGCGTGTAGAGGCGTTACTGTGTTTTGACTTTTGGATCGTACGGTCATCCTATTACTCCGATATGAACTATAGATATCCAGAAAAAGAATCGAGCCATTATCTAGCGTAGAGCCGCAATAACTTGTACCTTCTTGCTCGGGTTTAATCGATAGTGCCCTGGACCAGATTAGGAACAACTTGAAATTTGCGGGAAATAGTCACAGTCGCCATATGGTTCTCCCGTCGATAGGCAAAACATTTTACGAACACCCATTCTACAGCACAACCTTCTACATGTAAAACAATGGAAAGTTCAAGGGGCATCCTGAACCCTCAGACTTGCCTTATCATAGCAAGGGCGTGCGCCAGTTTTTGGATGTCTTGTTCAATATTATACGGAGCCAATGAGACGCGAATGCGCCCATTCCTTGCGCTGCAGATGACGTTGTTTTGTTCCAAAGCAGCCACTACGGATTTAGTTGAATTGCCGCAACTCAGTTCGGTTGGTCCGAGAGAAACGATGTGAGATGACGCTGCCCTATCGGTCAACGGTCGGAATGGTTGCCATCTAGCCATGGATAGACTTTTGACCAGGCTCTTTGCTAGTTCGCCGGCTTGGCTCGTAATCTTGTCAATCCCCACAGCCAGTAACTGCTCAATACCCACCTTCAGACTGATGAGCGATGCATAAGACATGGTCGATTGGGTGAAGCGACGCGCGTCATTGCTGAGCAGTAGCTGGGTCGCGTCAAAGTCAAAGGGGCTTGGGACACCCATCCAACCAGGTAACAACGGTGTCCGGGAGATCAGATCCGGTGTAAGCACAGCCAGTGCTACTCCACCATGTCCACCCAGCCACTTGTACCCGCTGGATACAACAGCATCCGCCTTCCAAGCCGTTGCGTCAACGTTCATAGCACCTGCCGACTGAGTCACGTCTACAATGAGAGAAGCGCCCACAAGGTCGGTGGCAGCGCGTAGCTGTGGAATATCCACAACTGTGCCGGTGGCATACTGAACGTGACTCACGGCCAAGACCGAAGTCTTCTCGTCAAGGGCATCAAGCAGCACATCAGTCAAATCGATGGACGGATCATCATCAACAAAGTGAACTGAGTGCGTTCCATCTTCAGCCAAACGGAGCCAAGGACGAGTCAGTGCGGGAAAGTCGGTCCGCACGGCCAGAACTTTGGTACCAACCCTAGGGCGTAACAGAAACGGTATCTGGCCAAGAATTTCACTGGCGCTGGCCACTATTGCGACTCTTTCTGGCTGTGCATGGAAGAGTTGGGCCGCCACAGTACGCAGATTTTCAAAGAAGGCCACCTCGTCGCAGTCCGACATATGTCGATTACCGTGGCGCGCCACCTGCTCAATAAAGTCAGTCATGGCAGAGACGGCAGGTTGCCCTATCAAGCCCAGAGATGCCTGATTGAGGTAGGTGCAGTCATCTAGCGTAGGGTAATCTTTTCGTGGCAGGAGGACGTCATTCATGTTTATTCGACGTTACAGCAAAAAGGGGGTAAGCAGCACCATGTTCTCTATAGATCCACTAAACTCTCGAAGAAAAACTTCATTTCCTTCATCCCTTCATGGTTCCCTTAGGCTTTTTGCAGTGGACTCCATCTACAATCGCCCAAAGCCACCCATGACCGCAGACTCTCTCCCTAATTGCCTCGAAATAAAGACTAATACAACGATGGCCGGTGCGACAAAGACCAAACTGATCGCGGCTGCGTTGGCCTGATTGGCTCCTGAAATAAAGGGGAACAAGACCATGGGCAGGGTAATGATCCGCCCACCACCAATCAGCAGCGTGGTGACATATTGCCCCCATGAAATCAGGAAGGTAAACATGGTCGCCACCATCAGCCCTGGAAAGATACCTGGCAAGGTTACATGCCAAAATACTCGCACAGGACCTGCGCCCAGCGTTCTAGCGGTATCTTCTAACTCAGTCCCATAGTTGGCAAAGACGCTAGCCATAACCAGAATCATATAGGGTACGCAGGGAATCAGATGGACCAACGACACACCTAAATAGGAATCCGTCAATCTGTAGCGGATAAACATAATATGAATACCCATCACGGCGACTATCCCTGGCACAATAATGGGGGCCATCAACAGCCACTCAATCACTGCTTTGCCGCGAAAATCATAAAAGGCAATAGCCCGCGCGGCTGGTAACCCGACAATGATGGAGAGGAGTGAAACAATCAGAGCAATAATCAACGAATTGAAGAGCCCCTCACCCACGCGGGAGGAGTCATCAAAGACATACAGCCACGGATCCAAGCTCCACGAACTGGGCAGCAGATCCGGAAAGAACCAACGGAAGGCAAAGGACCAGATAAATTGGGGGATGATCGGTGCCAGAATGGTGATGAAGATAGTGGTTAAGGCAAGCCAGCGCCAGAGGAGTTTCGATTTCATAAAAATGAGCTTTTTTATTGTGTTTCGGTACCTGCGATGGCTGGTCCCCACTCTTGGGCCATAAAGCCTAGCGTCATAATGACCAGTCCACCAGTTATTATAACAAGCATGACGGAAGCAAAGACCTTTATGGGTGTTGAGGTCCGTGGCTCTTTTGCCCGCAAGAAAAATTCAAGGAGAAGCAAGTTGGGGATGTAGAAGAAAAAAGCCATTACCTGATCGAAGGGACCGATGAGGTTTGGCGTGCTGCCCGCTCCGCCTGTAAACAGATACCAGAATCCATATTCCATGCGATAAAGCCACGATGCGATAACCAGCAAATATAAGCGCAGTGCCCAAATGCGATGTCTCTCATATCGTCTGGCTCTGGCGTGGCGGATCGTTTCGACAGCCGCTACCATCATTACCAAACCGTAGAGGGCAAAACCAACATCCATAACGGTTCCGCCGACAGTTCCATGGGTAAAAATGTAGAGCAGCCCACCAATGGCTGTTGCAAGTGAGGATGCGATATAGATCCGACCGAGCCACCGATGTATAACTGGATACCTAAGCCGTAGACGTTCAATGAACTGAATTGTGCCAAAAAACAACAGCACGGTTCCACCAATAAAATGTATGCCCATGCCGCCCGTCGCCAAAGGATCATCTTCTGCGTATAATTCGGATACACCCTCATTCCAACGGCTGAGTTCTCCACCGAGCCATGAATTCAGATAGTACAGTAAGATATATAACCCAAAAATGATTGCACTAATCCAAATCGTCGTTACTAGCGTAGTTGTGATTCTACGCAGTAGGGTATCAGCCCATGTATTAGACGGTAAATGCTTTCGGTCTATTGTCATATATCGTATGTAATACGCTACCGTTCAGCAGAATCGAAGTCTCAGAATATGGTCGGCCGTGTTCATGAGATTTTATGCAATCCCGCCGTTACTCTTAAGTAATTGACCATTGATCCAGCCACCCTCTTCGGAACACAAAAAATGCACGAGATTCGCGCAATCCTGAGGCAGGCCGACCCGTCCTAGTGGCACTTGGCTACCAAATTCGCTCAATTGGTCCTCCGTCATCCAACCAGTATCGGTTGCGCCAGGGTTGATCACGTTGGCGGTAATGCCCAGGTCGCTGAATTCGTGGGCCGCGGCCAGAACGATGCGATCCATGGCCCCTTTGCTGGCACCATAGGGTAAGTTTCCTACCGTGTGATCGCTGGTGATGGCAATGATTCGGCCCTCTCCCTTTGGTCTTGCAAAGCGCTTTCCGAACTCGCGAATCAACAGCCAAGTTGCCCGCGTATTGACGGCGAAGTGCAAATCAAATGCCTCGATGGTGGTCGTCAATATATCACTATCGACACTGTGACAATGGGACATGACTAAACCTGTAATCGGCCCAAGCTCATCCTCAGCCTGGTCAAAAATCTGCGCAGGTGCATTCGTGACAGAGAGATCGGCCTCAACGGCCAGCACCCTAGCCCCATGTTCCTTCAACACGGTGCAGAGTTGTTCAACCTCCTGCGGCTGGCTGCCCCAAGGCATGGATTCATCATAGGGCTGCCAGTAGGTGATGGCGATATCCCAGCCAGACTGAGCCAAAGAAAGTGCGATTGAATGGCCGATGCCAATGGAGCGGCTCGCACCCGTTATTAAAGCAATGGGTTTTTGCATTGTGCAGATAATCCATCTTTCAATTATCTATGCTGAAGTTGGGGTAGCAGCGGATTAGTTATGAGCGTTCATTTTTTGTGAGGATTGCATAGCGGTAGTCCTGCTCTCCCCAAGCAATAAGAAATTCGTTGATTGGCACAATCTTCGGGGCATCTTCAAAAGCAGGATCATTTAGCAAAACGTTTTGTTCATCGATTCCGACAACGACAACCGCGTGGCTTGTGGAATGAGTCCAATATGTTTGAAGTTCGGATGTTTCGACGGCAACGACTAAGGGCTCGCCACGTTCAAGTGATTTCGTTAGTACTTCAATATTGTTGAAGTCATCACTCCTGTCAATTTCAATTTTAACTCCTAGAGATTCGAGCAAAGCCAAATTTTCAAAAGCTGTACCATAATATCTGGTCTTCAGGAGTCTCACAAGGTGGCTATAACGGAACTTAATTCCCAGTGCAGACAGCAACATAGCGGCACATGCGGCGAGGCAGTCAGACTGTTGCTTCTGGGTCTGATGCGATAAGTTTAATAAGGGCATCGGCTTTATCTTGAATCCGTTGAATTTGCTCAATGCTCAGTGGTACTACGTCTCTTGTTTGTGCATCAACGTCAACGTGTCCCAATGTAGAAATATATCCCCAACCTGGCCAGCGCAGATTCATAGAAACACGCCAAAAAGGTTTGCGTTCTTTCATGACTAATACAGGATCGGCACCAACTAATGCCATCGAGACGTACATGGTAAGATAGCCGTTGACGCGTCGGCGAGCAGAATCTGGCGATATTGGAATATCAAGAGCAATTGGAGGTGATTCTAGCCGCATCGGCCCAGCAACAGGCCAAGGCTGGGAATATTCATAAAGAAGTTGAATCATGGTTAACCTCGCGAATCTAATCTACGAAAAATCTCTTCATAAGGTCATTATACCACATTCGCAGGCATATCTGTTGCTACCTAGTCACCGCATACCGCGCCAATCTTCGATAGGCCGCCAACAACGCCACAGCAATAATCGCCAAAATCACGCTCACCGCCATTGCCTGAGGCCGTAATGCTAGATCGGGATCTTGATAATTTTGGAAGGCGAGCACAGGCAACGTGGTTGGAAAGCGCACGCCCAGCAACAGCGGGATTTCGTAAGACGCAAAGACAAAGGCAAAGATGATGATCGAACTCGACAAAATTCCCGGCATAATCAAAGGGAGCAGCACGTGCCAGAAGCGTTGCCATCGGTTGGCCCCCAGCGTTTGGGCAATTTCCTCAAATTGAGGTCCAACGCCCTGCAAGATGGCCAGGACCACCAACCCAATAAAGGGAATCTCCTTCCACAAAAAGGTGAGGATGATAGCAATACCCGCCCGGTCAAAGACCATAATTGGGAAATCCGCCGGTCGCTCCATTAGCCCGGCAGCCACGCCAAAGCGGGCCAAAAGACCACTCTGGGTTACTAATAAAACGATGCCGTTGGCCGCCACTAGGTGGGGAATCGGCAGCGGCACTTGAAAGAGGAAAGTCCAAAACTGAGAACCCGTGAACGTCTCCCGCAGCACTAAGGCAAAGAGGATAGCAAAGACACAGGAAAGAAAGGTAGACCAAAACGCGATGCGAAAGGTAAGCCACAATGACTGCACAAAGTTCCGATCCGTTATCGCATCGATATAATGCTGAAAGGTAAAATCAGTCAGCCCAATGACCGGAAAGTAACCCAAGCTCTGCCCCACACCAACCACCATCCCCCCGCCAAAGAGCAGGATGAGCACAGCAAAGGCTGGGAGAAGCATGAGGGGGATGCGTAATTTTTCGTAGAGTCGAAGTCGTAACATATATTCGGTAATCGGTACGTAGGTAATGTGTCGTCCTGAATATAATTGACAGTAGATTCGGTAGTCAGTGACCGGCCTACCGAATACTGGCGCACCGATCACTAAATCTTACTGTTCAAGCACGTTCTCAATCCAGCCTTGCTCCATAGCGGTTACCCATTCGCCATTTGGCTCCGGCAGCGCGTTGGAATTGAGCACTTCCAGCGGCAGGGTCGCAACACCACTTTCGTAACCACTTATTGTAGCCTGAAAGTCTTCGTCATAGGTCGTCGGATCAACGGGTGAGAGCCAGCCCCACTGATTGGGATCCTGCATTATCAGCTGGAACTCAGGCGAGAGGATATGATCGGCTAAGACCATAGCCGCAGCTGGATTGTTGGCGTTAAAAGGGATGGCCACAAAGTTGTTGTTGGCCAAGGTTCCCGTATCAAAGACAAAGGTGCGAATGCTTTCGGGATAGGTACCCTCGCGGATGTTTGTAGAAGCACGAGATGGACCATAACCCATGTTAAAGGCCACTTCTTGGTTAGCCAGCAGATCGATCATTGCCGGTGCTTCAGGGTAGGTCTGGCCACCGCGCCATAGATCTGGCTCGATGTCGTTAAGGTATTCCCAGACGGCTGGTGCATATTCATCAAAGACGGCTTGGTCAAAGTCACCTAGGAACGGCTCGGCACCACCTGCAGCCCACATGAAGATGTGACGTACAAAGACACTGCCGGTAAAGTCAGGAATAGCTGGGTAAGTAAAGAGACCGGGGTTCTCGTGAATCCACGATTGCAAATCTTCGAAAGTCGTCGGTGGTGTATCGCCAACCAGCTCGGTGTTATATTCCATCACGAACTGGGCATGGCCCCATGGGGATTCATAACCCTCTACGGCAAGGCCAAAATCATAGGCCAAGGCCGGGTCTGACCAATCGACGTGGACAGCATTGGGCAGTGTCTCGGCCCACGGACCGTAGAGCAGCCCCGCGTCTTTCAGCGTTTTGAAATTCTCACCGTTAATCCAGATCAAGTCGATGCTTCCGCCCGCATTCACACCAGCGGCTGATTCGTCTAGGACCTTGTTCACAGCATCCGCCGTACCAGCGATCGGTACACGATTGAGGGTGATATTATAGTTCTCCAGCAACGGGCCACCGATGTCGTTGTCCACATTCTCATTAATGGTGTCCGAACCACCCCACATGAACCAGTTGACGGTGGTTCCATCGGCTGCGGCCAGCACGTCATCCCAGGATTCGTAGGTGGGGGCGGCGTCCATGCTCTCCATGCTTTCAGAACTATCGGCCATGGCTTCGCCACCTTCATCCTCAGCCGGTGCGGCGACGGGGACAGCACAGGCTGTAAGCAAAAGGCCAATGATGGTCATTGCGCCGATGAATAGGTTGATTTTTTGCTTCATCAATTTCTCCTTATGGTTTGAACGAGAAGAGTTAGAAATCTGGGAAACCAAGTATTTTGAAAAAAACCTACAGTCAGTAGCCTGCACGGTTTAATATCCTTAGTCCTGAACAACTCTATTGTCTAAGTGAATGCAGTATACCATAGTCACCCGTTTAGACGGGAGATGGCCCAACTTGAACAGTATAAAACATGGATTTCTTTAGCGGAACGGATGGAAGCCACTTACCCTCTTCCCAATCCATGGTGCCGCCGGGCTTTACGTGGACTAGCTTCAGGCCAGTACCGACTAGCAACATCCGGAAGTCGGCCGGCGAATAACAACGAATTGACTGTTTTACAGCCTGGTCTGGTTGTCCCTTGGGCCACCAGGTATCTTCCCATCTGCAGCCATCCGCGTCAAAGCTATATTGTCGCTCGGCCTCTCCAACCTCCCACCCCCGACCATCGACAGACGCGGCATACCACGGTGTTCCTATATCCATCAGTGCATAGCCGGTTGGTGCCAACCAACTGGCTATGCGCTGAAGCAAACGCCACTGATCATCATCTGTACCGATTCCGAAACCGTCCCAGTAACAGACCACATCAAAGTTGTCCTCCAGTGGAATGGCATAAAAATCGTCATTGATCACACCCATCTTTTGCGATGTTCGGGACGAGGCCAGCTTTTGTGCATGAGCAGCAAGAGTGGGCACAAGTTCAACGGCAGTGACAGTGTGCCCCAAATCAGCCATCGCGGCTGCAACATGCCCAGTACCTGCCCCTAGCTCTAATACCCGTTTCGGGCCAGACCCGACAAATTCTTCAATCAGAGCCGCTTTTTCGCGATGGGCATCGGACACGTCACCTTTATCAAAATGAAACCACTCATTCTGCTTCTCGTAAAATTCACGTACCCAGTGCATTGTTACCTCCCCAGTCGGACAGCCGAGACCCAAATGAAACGAAAAATGCTTAGGCTTTACGCCTATTTGGTAAAGAGTGCTAACGCACCATCAGCAACGTACTGAACGCACAATGCCGCCAGCAAGACACCAAGCAATCTGGTGAGGACCATTCTAGCCGTATTGCCAATATACTTATCTACAAACTCGGCTCCAATTAGTACCAGCCCAGTCCCAGCAAGCAGGACAAAGATGACACCTATGAGTAGAATAGTTCCAATCCAACGACTTGGATCTGATCCTGTTGCCATCTGCGATGAAAGCAGAATGGTGGCAGAGATTGCTCCCGGTCCTGCAATCAGCGGGATGCCTAAAGGGAAGACTGCAATATCAGCCAATTGATCTTTCAGAGCGGACTCGGAGGTTTGGGCCTTGCGCTCCTGCCGCTGCCCGTAGATCATTTCGAATGCAGTCACAAAGAGCAGAAGTCCACCCGCCACGCGGAAGGCGTTGATGGTTATCCCCATTGCGTCTAGAATCGCCGTACCTGTCAGTGCAAAGAGGGAAAGGATGAAAAAGGCAACGATCACGCCGCGCATGGCAATCATGCGTCTTTCCGGTGCAGCCATGCCCGCAGTTAAGCCGAGAAAGAGCGGTGCATTGCCTACTGGATCAATCGTAACGAAGAGGGTCACAAAGGCGTTAAGAACACTATCGAATGACGGCAACTTAAACGTTTATCCCTTCGATCTGTAGATAATCCTTATAGGACACCTTCTGCACCGTCTCCATCTTGAGCCATGCAGCCACCTCCAGTAACTCGGACGTGACGTCACCCTGACCAACGGCAAAATGGTGCTCCTGCCCCCGTACCGCCAGCGTGTTAACCAGATCCCACAGTTCAATTGGATCTTGGTTTAACTCAAATTGAGCAAACCAGCCTCGTGTACCGTCAAAGCCTGGCTCATCTCGCTCAACAATTTTGGAGCCAACCACCAATAATTTAGAAGCATCGTCGCCAACGTAGGCGATGGTCGTATCCTGAGAGGCAAAGACTTGATCACCGGCCACGCCAAAAGAGATCTCCGACTTGCGGCCAAGCGTTGTATGGTCCACCCATTTGATGCCGTTTTCATTGGCAAAGTGGCGAGGCGAGACGCCACAGTGCCACATGAGGACCGTGTTGGAATCTGGGTCAATAGCGGCTAGATCGAGCAAGGTTGATGAGCCAGCCCTACGCGTCAGATAGTTGAGCAACAACATAGAGACTGCACCTGGCACATCGCCTTCACAGGCCACAGCCAGTCCATCCTCCGATCCAAGCCAGCTGTAGGACATGCAGGGGGCTACGCCATACAGATCCTGAAATTTAGACCAGCACTGGACAGCTAAGGCATCATAGCCATTGCGTTCTGCTAGTTCTTTCAGCGCCAGATAGACCCGCCCGCCCTTCTCCATCCGCTCGTCGGTTACCAGAATTTCAGACGCCCCGGCTTTCATCTCATTCATCACAGAGAGCACCTGGCCTTGATCATACTCCTTGGCTAGCGCAACGACTTCGGCCAGTTCATGTTCTACTATCTCGGTGCCGAAGCGGGCACGCAGCTTGCGCGGATCAAGTAGCATGTTGTAGAAGCCCGGCGAGATGCCACCTATAGAGCCTATCCTGGCGTGGGTCATCTTTTTGACAGCGGTTAGTGCCCCGATGGTCACCGTTAGTCTGCGTCGGAAACGCTCATCCTCTACATTGCCATAGAACCACTTAAATGCCGTATTCTGCTCCGGTACGTACCGCTTAAGAATCGACGCAAAGTGTTGCATAGAGACCAGGGAATGGAGCTGAATGTCGCCCGATTGATGGGGATCAGGTGTGGCCCATAGACCGAGATAGGGAGCAACTTGTGCGAGCTGTAATATCTGGTCGCCCGCGGCACAGGTGGCGGTTTGCAGCAGTAGAAAGTCCACCTGCTTGTCTGTCAGTTCGTTGATGGCCTGCTGGGTCAGCACATCATCAGTCAGACCGTAAGGGATGGCGACCAGCTCAAAGTCCAACTTCTGGCTAAGTTCCTCCAACCCGGTGATAGCGCGATTGTATTGGTTGTGTTCTTCCGCAAAGTATGTGGTATAGGCCACGCCAACGTAGCCAACTTTTAGTTTGGTCATCGTGTATTACTCGGATAATTCCTGGAAACGAGCAATGATTGCCAGTGCTGGATCTAGCGGAACATCAGCCGGCGTGACATCTTCCGGAATCTTGATTGAGAACTTAGGAGTGATGGATCTGTCCTCGAATTGTGGTAACCACTGCCTTTGGGCTTCCAGCATTTCGTGGGCCATGTTGCGGATTTCTCGCAAGGTGAGCACCGCCGAGGTCAATGGATCCAATGCACAGGCGTGGACAATGTGTTCGGGATCGCCCGTCAGCGCGGCTTCAACTGCCAGCCTTTGCACGTTAATATTGGTCATATTCAGCGCGGCACATTGAGGCGGCAGATTCCCAACCATAGTTTTATGAATACCGGTACGATCCACATAAACAGGCCCCTCGCTACAGCAATCATTAGGTAGATTGGCAATCATACCATCGTTGCGTACATTACCGTTTAGCTTAAACGTCCTACCAGTCTCTAGTGCTTCTATAACATACGAACCATATTCGATGCTTCTGGGAGGAATCTCGACCGATTCGTTGGCGAGAATATCTTGGTCGTTGTAGCGTTCGGCCACTGATGCACACCAGCTATAGTAAGCGCCACTTTCGCCACCAAATCCTGGTTCATCACAATAGCGATCCAGCGACTCCTGATTCTTACGAAAGTAGGGCAGGTATTCGGCCAAGTGCCCCGTGGATTCCGTCATGAAGTAGCCGAAGTGACGGAAGGCCTCACCCCGCACCTTCTCATTGACGTAATATTCGGGCTGTTCGAAGCGTTCACGCAACAAAGGATAGAGATTCTGGCCCTGATGCTCAACCTTAATGAACCATCCCATGTGGTTGATGCCCGCACAGGTAATGTCGATCTCCTCTTTGGGCAGATTGACATAACCAGAGATTAGATCAAGGGTGGTCTGCACGCCGTGGCAGAGGCCAATAAACTCAACGTTAGTGGTCCCTAGTGCCCAGCAGACCATGGCCATCGGGTTGACATAATTGAGCAAGACTGCGTTGGGACAAAGTTCTTCCATGTCTCGAGCTAAGTCCATCATCACAGGAATACTACGTAGTGCTCGGAAGATACCACCTGGCCCTAACGTATCACCAATACATTGATCAACACCATATTTGAGCGGAATTTTGTAATCGCTTTCGAAGCCTTTGATACCGCCAACCTGGAAGGTGGTGATCACATAATCGGCATCGCGTACGGCTTCTCGTTGATCTGTGGTGACCCAAACTTTAGCTGGCAGTTTGTTCGCTTCAATTACGCGATTTATAAATGACTCTACTTGTGGGGTACGCGTGGTGCTGGGTGCCATCAAGGCGAACTCGGTACCTTCTAAGCCATCTGCAGCGAGAATGTCCAGTATGAGGGTCTTACAAAATACAATACTACCTGCGCCAATGATTGCTACTTTTGCCATGATGCGCTCCTTTTTAAGGCTTACATTTTGAAGAAAGCACCGTTCGCGGGGGCATCGTAGAGTGCTTTTAGTTGATGATCTACCCGACAGAGAGAAAGCCCAAATCCCGCCATCTCCTGGGTGGTTGCGTATTGACCCAACCACGCTTTATGAACGCTGATCTCCATCTCATCTAGCCGCTGTTGAACCCGCCGATAGAGGATGGAAAGCTCCATAATCGTCAGGCTCCCTGCGTTATTGATGAGTACACAGACTTGGTCGCCGGAGACGAAAGGGAGGTCTTCCACAATCCCAGGCAGCATCTGGTCTATGATCTCATCAGCAGAGAGGAGCTTCCCTTTATACATACCTGCCTCGCCATGAATGCCCATGCCTATCTCAATTTCGTCGTCGGCTAGTTCAAACATGGGTTCACCAGTAATCGGGCTGGCGCAGGAATCCAGGGCCATAGAGAGTGAGCGGGTATTGTCTCGCACTTTTTCAGCAAGGGCTTTGCAAGCGGCCAAGTCGTTGCTTGTTTCAGCGAACGCACCTAGCATCTTCCAGGTAAAGAAGAGTCCCGCAGTGCCACGGCGTGCGGCTTCTTCTCCCTTGGGTGCCGAAGCAACATCATCATAGAGCAGGACCAGATCTACGTTGTTGATGCCCTCGTCCTTGGCAAACTCAAGGGCTGCCTCAGCATTCAGTCGATCCCCTTCGTGGTGAGAGACGCAGAGCAGCACGCCCGCCCCTCGGTCCGCGGCTTTGATGCCCTCCAGAATCTCGAAAGGTCCGGGCGCAGTAAAGAGCGGGCCAGCCACGTTCACATCGAAGAGTCCTTCACCAATCCAACCGATCATGGCCGGTTCATGGCCGGTTCCGTTGCCGATGATCAACGCGACATTACCTTCTACTTTGGGCGTGGTACGGACGATGAGGTGTTCACCTTGAAGCTGAATGATGTCCGAGTACGCCGCTGCATATCCCTCTAACATTTCAGAAAGGATATCATTAGGATGATTGATCAGTTTTTTTGTTCGTGCTGGCATTATTCGTCTTTCATAGTCACCGTCCAATGTGAATCGGACTGTTCAATCTTCTCTACGGTTTGTGCTTTCCACCACTCGCTCAAGCCGGACATGTTGACTACACATTGGGCGTAGGAGCGGTCAAAAGCAAGATACATACATCGATTCAGGCGCGGGATAGTGCCTTCCGGATTCAATCTTTCCTGTAGCAACCATAGATTGCCCGCTTGGATCATACCGGCCTCGAGAACTCGCATGTAGAACCCAGTGCGATTTTCGCGGATTGTCAGCTTGACCCAGTCGGAGCGGCCAATTCGGCGAGCCAAATTTGCGCAAGGTACCCTAGGCTGGGTTACTTGAGCCAGCGTTGTGCCGATACGCACAATATCGCCTGCACAGACATCCTCCTCCATGAGATTATCGATGGTTAAGTTTTCGCCAACAAAACCAGATTCAAGCTTCATATCATATTCAACGTTCCAATGTTGATAATGGCTTACCAGGTGAACACAGATATCTGCATCGGGTCCGCCATGGTAGGACTGTGCAACCTTGTCTCCGGCTAAACCTCCGATGTCTACCCGAACTGGCGTCTCAATCCGATTGCGATAAATAGATGAAGTCCATGTGCCTCCTTCATCAGTGAGCGTCTGTGGTTGCCCTACGAACACGGAGTCAATCAGTGGAGTATCTACCATAAAACTGGTTCCCGCTAAGTCTTGGATTATCCAAGATATTCACTTACCTCAACCAAATCATATTCATGGGCTGCGATAACGCAATGACGCAAAATTGGGACATGTCCCGCACCAAATATAACTAGAATCCGGTCATCTACCGATTCGGTAATCCGCTGGATATTGGCGAAGATCCGTAAATTACGAGTATACCAAGACATAACGTAGTCAACACCAGGGTATTCATTCCCTTTCCCAATTCGGAAAGGACCATTAAAATACTCTCCATGACTTTGCCATATGCGCTCTTCTCGATTCATCAGCAATAAGGTTTCACGCAGTGTACGATCCATTTTGGCCTGATCATTTAGCTTAGCCTGTTGAATAATCCCATCATAATACTGTGGAATGATTTCACCTTGCCCATGCTTATCCGCATAGGACTGCAAATCCCCAAATGCGTCAAAGCTCAGCTCTTCTGTTAGATACTGGTTCAATTCCTCCCCGTTGCGACTACCACAGATAGCTTCTAGATCAACAGGTGGTTCAAAATACCGATTCCAAGCGTCCGTACAGTAGACCGTATCATGGTTAAATCGGGCGGCCATTCGAAAGCCAAGTTGGTAATGTTCCGCACCAGGTAGTTCGAAGTTTCCATTCCGATAATCATTATACTGATTATCTGTTTGCTCTTGGAAGGGTTTGCGCCGCTCGATGGCGATCTTGGTTGGTTGAAAGCCAGCCAGCCGCTCTACTACTTCGTTTACCTCCTGCTGCCGTTGGGGAGATAGAATGTCAATGTCGTGTTGGGGTTTGTAGGCATCTAAGCCAGAATCTTTGAAATGAAAAACACCCAGCAACAGAACTTGCGTCTTGATGCTGTTACCCTCGTCCATATTTCCTCCTAGGCCGAACTATTGTACATTGCGCAAAAACGTCAGCGACTCAACCACCTCTCTGTCAAAATCCTCAACCAGCGGACGCCAAACGTTGATGGTGCGTCCCGTCTCTGCATTGGGATTAGGGAACGTCTCAATCACCACGCCACCATGATAGTTGACCTCATCCAGGGCGTTGAAGACTTCGGTCCAACTGATATGCCCCTTGCCGGGCAGTTTGCGGTTGCTGGCGGCGCAGTGGAAGTGGCCAATCTTATCGCCAGCCTTGATAATGGCTTCAGGAATATCATCCTCCTCCATATTCATGTGGTAGGTGTCCAACTGTAGCTTGACGTTGGGCTGATCGACCTGCGCTAGATAGGCCAATCCCTCATCCACCGTATTGAACATAAAAGTCTCAAAGCGGTTGAGCAGCTCCACAGTAATGGTAATGCCTAGGTCGCTGGCAGTCTGTGCAATTTCGCTCATAGCCGCCGCGCCTCGATCGCGGTACGATTGGATATTATCTGTTTCAGGGAAGACCAGCCAGGGTCCATAGGGAACCCCACCCAGTATTGGACTGCCAACCCGCTGGGCCGCATCGGCACAACGTTTGACAAACTCGATACCCCGTCGCCGCATGGATTCGTCTGGGCTGGTGATGTCCATGTCCGCAGGTAGGCCCATGCTGCAATAGACGTCTAGCCCTAGCCGCTCGGCTTCAGCACGCATTTTGGCCACGTCCGTATCCGGTCCATCGATAAGGGACATTTCAACGCCGTCGAAGCCGCAATCTTTGGCTTTTTGGAAGTAGGCGGTTTGGTCGTCGGCCCAGTTGTCGATCCAATAGAAGATTTCAATGTTTATTTTTCTCATTGTTTATTTTTCTCATTAAGGTCTCCAAAAACTACAACGGATTCGGGGATTCAACTGATTCGTTGCTTCGTTTGCAATATTGACGTCGCTAATCAAACTGCCTCGGAGAGACAGCGTTCTGGGGCTTCATCATGAAATGAATACTCGATAGGTGGACTAACCTTGATTTATCCACTAAGGAATGAATCGTAAATAGCTTGCGCGTTTCATTCGGGGTTAGCCCCATCAAATGACCAAATTATTTAATTCTCGTTCCTAAACAAATCCGATAGTTCCCCGAATCCGTTGTAGTTGTCAGGGTCAGTCACCTTAAAACGCGTATTTCTAGCTTGCTTGGATAAAAATTCACAAGCATTCCTATTTGACAATCGGTTACTTTCATTGCCCAGCGCATCTTCTCACTGACATGAGCAGGAATGGACTGTAAGGCGAACGTAGCTAGTAGAATTTTCTTGTCGATCCAAAACAGATTGGTATGGACTTCGGCGATGGTATTACCGTCAAATGAAAGTGGCAGTGATGTTAGATACTCAAAGCTAACCCCTTGCCTTCCAAGTTCAATGTATGTCGCCCGACGGTACACTTGGCTGAGGAATCCAGCACCCAGCGTGTAGTGAACCTTATAAACCGCTAGGGCAATAGCGTTGCGGAGTTCTGGATACGAACCATCTGTTACTGGCTGCGGAGTCCACTCAAACGGATCTCGTTCTCTAACGAAGTTAGGTATTCGTTCAAACTGCATGGATGATGACCCAAAGTTCATGATTAGACCGAGATCAATCTCAGTTACGGCCAGATAAGAGAGCATCTGGGCCTTGTGCAAAGCGATAATCTTCGGAGTCGACTTAAAATCGATGAGTAGTTTATTGGATTCAATCACGAGATCTGGGCGATATTCACCAACTTGATGACCTTCATAATCCATTTTGTAAACGGGTTGTTGTCGAAAGGCTACACCATCCCTATCTAGTACCCATATATACGCTTTTTCGTAAAATTCTTCCTTGTGGCCACTCTTAAGTTCAGAGTGTATGAGAAAGGCAACACCTCGCAGGTAGTATGTAAGGTCTTCATGTAACAATTTGTGAGGCATAGTATTTGGAAGTGCAAAACTATAACGGATTTGGGGATTCAACTGATTCGTTGATCAGTAGGCCAGCTATCGTTGTTTAGCAAAGTAGAGTTGGACAGACAACCGTATCGATACGCATCGAAGGAAGCTCACAACCGAACAAAAATCCGCTATTTCTCCGAATCCGCTGTAGTCTCCGGTTCAAACCCCATCAACAATATGGGATGACTCACCTTGCCCTCTGTATAAACCACTTTTACTAGCATCCCATGATGAATGTTCTTCAATTCTCCATAATTCTTCAACAGATGAGCAAACAACGTATCTGCCCCCTCCATCCGCACATAGACCAGAACATAGGGTGTCTCCAACCAATCCAACATTTTGGGCGCATGGTGCAGCACCGACCATGAGACCACTTCACCTCGACCGCTTAGTTCAGTCCACTCGGTTATCGATAAATCGTCTGGGCATGCCGGTCGGGGTGGTACATAGACCTTTCCACATTTAGGGCACCGAGTAGCAAAAAACTTACCATTTTCTAGCTCCAGAAAGAATTTTGAGTACTTGCCCAAGCTATGGCGGTACTTCTGTACCCACTCTAGTTCAAGAATCTCTACTTCGCGGAAGTCAGCCCAAGGGTCCGTGTCGCGCGCGTACGGATCGGTGAGGGTTTCGTGTTTTAGTTTATTAATAACTTGTGTACCTGTTGCGTTTGTCATCATTGGCTCAAAAGCTATTCCCAAAGCTTATTCCATTCTTCGAATAGTGGGCAAAGTCAGCCGGCTGTGCATCAAACCTGAGCGTTGCATCTGGAATCACAATCCAGGGCTGCACACTCTTGATCCAGAGATGGCCCACCGGTCTTAGCCACCTCGTATTATCCAAAGTCCCTGGCTTGACATTCACAATCGATGGATTCCGGCTAGGTGCATGAAACAAGCGCGTGCCACAGTGCGAACAAAACGCGCAAGCGACTTGCCGTCCGCTCGCAGAAGCTCTAATCCATTCCGATGGTTCGCCGTGGATAATTTTAAAGCCAGAGCGATTAATAGGCATCGACATCCCGAATCCGGCTGATGATTGCCTTTGACACTCAGTACAATGACATACGTAGAGCGTTAGCGGCAACTCTTTAATCTCGTAGCGGACCTCGCCGCATTGGCACCCTCCTGCTAAAGGTAAGGGTACGTACTTTTTTTCGGTCATTTCAGATTCCGCGGTTGTTCTTGTCTAGAATTGTATCGCAAGGTGATTCAACACTGACCATGTACGATAGACTCGCCAAATCAACCCCACGCATCGCCAATAAAGCTTTAGTTTGCTCAAACGCATCAATATCTTTGGGGCGCGGAATCCAATGCGGATTTAAGAGGGTAGGTTGGCTTTTGATAACATACTCAAATTCTGGTTCAACCACATGTGTACCAACCCCGTCAATTAGATAAGCCAGGTCGCTTAACCAAACATTAGGGAAACAGAACACACCCGTCTTACTATCGCGGTTATGCACCCACCGTGTGTACTCAGTTAACTCAATATGCCCAAAATGGATACTGGTGCCGATGCCCTTCACCGACAGATCGCCATTAACTAGTTCCTTAGCTACACAGCCTTCCCGTTCAAAAGCAGCGCATAATTTTTCAAAATGCCGCCATAGATCGACTGTCAAGTAGTCCAAATCATGGTGAGTGCGCAATAGCTGGCCCCTGTATGCATCGAGGGCCATGCCGCCCCACAGATATGAGGTTGTTTCGACATCAGCTGATACACTTTCAACGAGTGCAAGCGTTTTCAAGATTATCTGGCGATGCTCACTGTCTAGAGGCATCTGTCACCCGCGCTGCTCGAAGATATTCACAACGCAGTGCGTCCCTGTTCCAGCATGGGTATCTGTGAGGCCGCGTTTGGCATTTTTTACCTGTCGTTCGCCCCCCATACCTCTTAGCTGTAACATGATCTCCATTGCTTGGACAATGCCCGTTGCCCCAACCGGCGCGCCCCGTCCCAGTAATCCACCCGACGTGTTGGTTGGCAATGCCCCGTCTAAATCAAATCGCCCCTCAGCCATAGCGGGGCCACCCTCTCCATAAGAACAGAAACCTAGTTCCTCACAAGCCTGGATCTCCACGCCGCTATACGAATCGTAGAGTTCAGCCACGTCGATTTCAGCAGCCGGGTTGGTGATGTCGGCCATTTCGTACGCAGCCGCAGCTGCCTCTTTCTTGCCGCGGAAGTGGGCCAACCCTGGGTAGGGAAAGGGTCGGTCGCTCAGCCGCATGGAGTCGGTTCCGCAGCCAGTGCCGGTGAAATAGACAGACGGGCGGTTGCCCCAGTGGGTGGAATGGGTCGCGGCCCACTCTTCAGTAGCTAGGATCATAGCCGCTGCGCCGTCGGAGAGGAGGCTGCAATCGAGCAGTTTGTATGGCTCGGCAATGGGCATAGATTCCATCACGTCGTCGACAGTGATATCCATGGGGCGTTGAGCAATGGGGTTGAACTGGGCATTGTGACGATTCTTGACGGCCACGTGGGCAAAGTGCTCTTCGGTGGTACCGTAGAGACGCATATGCTCGCGAATCATGGCTGCATAATAGGCTGTATAGGTTCCCCCCACCATCATCTCCCAATCGGCGTCAGAGGAGAGGGCGAAAAATTGTTGCGCGGTAGCGGAAGAGACGCTGCGACCATTGGTTTCGCCACCATAGATTATAATCGAATTGCAGAGTCCGCTCTTCACGTAGGCATAAGCTGTACGGAGGGCCAAGGCTCCGGTTGCGCCGCCGCCCTCAATACGAACATTGGGTTTGGGCGTCATGCCGATGTGGTCGTGAAGGATCGCGCCCAGGGTCATCTGGCGGTTGAAGTGGTCACTTTCGTAGGAGGTCAAGCCATGGGAGACGTGGGCTAGTCCATCGATGCCGGCATCGGCCACCGTTTCGATGACGGCTTCAACAACCAGATCACGGAGGGAGGCATCCCGTCGATCTGATCCGAATTTGGTAGCACCTGCACCTACGACTACGACGTTGCGTTCGCTCATCGTCTATAAAGGCTCCGCACAAATTAATAGTTTGGTTCTTCAGGAAATCAGGGGGAATAGGTTCGGCAAATCAACTATCGTGAGACGTGTAGACTTATACCTTGTTTCGAAGACCCACCTCAGATAAATGCTGCTCTACCCATTCGGATTCCTCTTGAGAAAGCATGACCGATGGTGGTTGGTCGTAATCAACCATTAGATCATAGCGACCGGAATCATAACATCGGTTAAAGATAGCTGGTAGATCTAAGACAATATCAGGGTCGGCTGCCCGTAGTGGGATACTTGGGCGTGGTAGACGATCTGTTAATGCAAGAGAATACAACTCAATTCGGGTCCGCCGGTTGGCACGACTAACGCTAATTGTATATCGCCAGTCGTCTAGCTTATCATCATGTAAGCTGCGAGCAAGCGTTGTATCTCGTCCATAGCTCAGTAGGTCAATTTCGACCAGATTTGTATAGGACCGAACGACATCTTCTTGTTTGGCTAAATATTTTTCGCGTTCACGCCCAACCTTATTTCCTGGGCTAAGGATTTCAATGATTGTAACCACATCTCGCGTTTCGCGGTGGATAATTTCTACATAGGGTACAATACGTTCCGGTTCCAAATATCCCAAGATAGTTGGCGTATCTGCAACGAGGGCACCAGGATGAACTTGTTCCGACCTCAGTTCATCCCCTTGTTTCACAACCATGACATCCGGTACATACGAGCTGCCTACACCTGCTATTTCAACGCGTTCATTGATATGAGCCATATATTTAGGGAGAACATCAGGCATTATGGAATCTGCTATAGCTGTGATCAAACGCTGATGCATGCTAGGCCAAATCGAACGGTCTTCGATATAAGGGTCCATTCCAGGAAAGGGGCTGGGCACTTTGAACTCCTTGGTTAATGATTCACGTTACAATTGACCTATTATAACACATCGAAATCAGGGAGACTTTAACGAAAAACATGGGTCGAATGCTGGCTAGCCCTTTAGTCACCAGAAGCCGTTGCTTCGGCAGCCTGTCTGTTCTCCTGCATCCTGATGGAAACGCGATAGTATAGATAGAGTGAAGCCGTGGCAAAAGCCACCCCAATCACCGATAAGATATACGAGAGGGTATTCGAGGCAAATAGAGGAAAGCGAGCAAAGATTAGAGCAATGACCAAGCTACTTTCCAACACTAATCTGCCAAAGTCCCCTTTGGCAATTGCCAAGATTAAGAAGAGCGCCTCAATGACAATCAAGCCAGTAAAAATCAAACTAACAAAGTCAAAGACATTAAAACTTCGCGCATAGGCTATTTGATAAACCAATGCAAAGATTACTAGAACAACAACCAATGCTTGCTTATATAGATTCGACCGTTCTCCCTGCTCTGAGTACCAGTTAAGGTATTTGCTATCAGACATCACCCGGAAAAAATAGATCATAGCCATCAGAATGATGATTGCGAATACTTTCACCACGGCTTCCTGAACCGTCGGGCTAAATTCACCTTCTGCTACATAGCCGTTGACTTTGGAAAAGCTCTTAAAGAAGCTGCGGACAATAACCAACAATACAATTTCAAATTGGTGACGAGCAGAAAGCAGGTTGCTTTCGGATATCTTGGCTACTAATTCTAGCATTTCCTGGAGAAGGATAATGCTAAAAGGGGTAGTTAATGCACTAAGCGCCTCGATGAGGAAGAAGTTGAGATCATTTAACGGATTCATCACCGCCATGATGGAGTAAATCTCAAAACCGTAAGCGAGTAACGCAGCAACAACAAAGAGGGGCTTCGTCCTCTCTTCTAACCATTCGAGGGCAAACGCAAGCATATGTTCAAACATTTAGGCGACCCATTCCTTACGGACTTTAGCTTCAGGATGAATTTCAGGATGAGGGAGATCATGATCAATTGCCTTGCGACTCTCAAGCAAGAAGAGGAAGCCGAGTGCACCCAATACGGCCAAGATGAGTAGAGTCGTGCCGCCTGTCTCGGCATACAGAAAGCCAGCCAATATCGGTGCAAAGGCAGAGAACAATGCGCCGATCGACGTATCAATCCCTTGGACTTCGCCCTCTTGGCGTTCATCAGCCACCTTGGTAATGACTGATTGAAGTGTAGGAAAGGTCAATGCTGCTCCTAAGTTCAGGATAAAGGCCATAGGTAGATAGATCCAAACCGATTCCGGGAAACGAATCAACAACAGTCCAATTGGTGTAATAGCAAAACCGGCGATCAAAGTTCCTAAATCGCCAAATCGTTTTTCAAACCATGGCAGCAGAAAGAGCTCATTAACAATTAGAAAGATACCAACTGCTAGCAGCATAAATCCGACTTGGGTCTGATTGAGTCCTAATCGATCTGAGTACCATAATACCAAAATGGTTGTGTATCCACCAAAGACCAAGTTGAAGATGGCCCGGGTGGCAAAGAGACGGGTCAATGCGCGTTCATGAGTCAAATGACCGATTTTACTGAGCAGATTGAGTTGGTGCAGAGGGTTTAGATCGAGCTCTCCGATGCGGTTTTCGTCGGTAAGAGACTCAGTTAAAAGCATCACCATAGCAAGCAGCGTAACGGTCGATAGGGCAATGGCCAAGAGGGCCGCACCGAGATAGCCAATGGAACCCGCTGATGCAAAGCTACCCAATGCAGGCCCGATCATCAACGCAACGGCCATGGATGCCCCCAAGATACCAAAGACTTTTGTGCGCTCTTCATCTGTTGTAACGTCGGCCAAATAGGCATTGGCTACCGATTGATTTCCTCCTGTAATGCCGTCAGCAACCCGCGAAAATGCAATGATCAATAGTGGCCACAACGCACCGGTTGCGAAGTAGGAAGCAGCAAAGATCACCCAACTTAGTAAAGTCCCTGCTTGACTGAGTAACAAGATGGGTTTACGGCCATAGTAGTCGCTCAACGATCCCAAAATGGGTGCGCCGAAGAATTGACAGATAGGGTAAACGGCCAACAACATACCAAAAATAGCGTCGCTGTAGCCAAGATCACGAATAATGAAGGGCAGGACGGGGATCAGTAGCGTGCCACCGATACCGTTCACAAGGTTGAGTAGGATAATTGGAAGCGTTTTTCTATTCATAGATGAGGACCGAGGTGATTAATGAGAACAGAAAGAGGCCGAGCTTTTAGTTAAACTTGGCCTCTGTAAATATTATGTACTTCCTTTGTAATTCAGTTCGTGTTTTTTCGGCAAGAAAATCTCATTTCTCAGCGTAAAACTGAACAAACGAACATTTCTTCATGAATCCCTGTGCTGGCTCTGTGTTACGGATCGGCACAAACTGCGCAATGCGCGATGATGTTGACTGTTCTTGCGAGTCTCTGTGTCACCATCCGTAAAAACCACGTCATGTGCGAAGATGTTTGTACGAACCACTAATTACCGACCACTGTCTGCTGATTCCTTGCAACCAACGGTTGCGCTGCGAATCTCTGTGAAATCTCTTTTGGTTCTGGCTTGTCCGGGTTCGAGATTGTCGGTTTGAATGCTCGTGAGCCTTTACTATAGATATCCAGAAAAAGATTTTCCGTACGCCCCCTGAGCTTTTCGAAGGGGACGCATGAAAAATCTTTTTCTTAAAGACTATATTTTACGAAATACGAGTCAGGATCACCACCGGGATAACACGACTTGTTTTGTTTTGATACTCATTAAAAGTGGCGAACGATTTGGCCATTTTTGCATACAACTCTGAACGCTCTGGCTCTGCGGCAACTGTTGCTCGGGCCATGAATTGTTCGGTGCCAACTTCCACACTCACCTCTGCATTAGCCATAAGATTGTAATACCAATCAGGGTTTGTTGGTGCACCCGCCTTCGAGGCGATGATGACATATCTGTCACCATCGGCTAGATAAGCTAGTGGATTCAGGCGTGGCAAACCGCTCTTGGCACCGGTAGTATGCAACAGAAGCAACGTTGTACCCTCAAACATACCACCAACTTTGCCGTCATTTGTCCGAAACTCCTCTATGATCGCTTTATTCCAATCATTTGGGTTGCTCATGCTCTATGTAATTTCTCCGGTATATAACAAATAACTAACGTTCGAAACTGGCACTGTCGTGTACGATTTATATTTCCTACCACTTCTCCACATATGGCCGCAGATCCAACTCAAACGTCCACGTAGATTGATGCTGCTGAGCGAGGTAGTAGTACGTATCAGCAATCTCATCCGGCTTAAGAAAACCGTCCTCTGGTCGGTCCGGCATAAACTGGCGAGCCCTCTCAGAATCCACACCGCCATCCAGAATCACGTAGGATACGTGAATTCCGTCTGGGCCAGCGTGTTTGGCAATAGATTGGGCTAAGCTGCGTTGTGCTGCCTTGGCCGATGCAAAAGGTGCTGTAGAAACATTCCCCCTTAGCGATGCCGTGGCACCTGTCACAAGGATTGTGCCGCCACCCCTGCTGCGCATATCATTCAAGACCTGTTGTGACGCAACGAGCAATCCTAATGTATTAATGCGCCACGACAACTCAAAATCTTCAACGCTGGTATCATCGACAGTGGTAAAGACACCTGAGCCAGCATTGTATATTAACACATCTACTGGCCCCATATCGCTTTTAATCGAAGCAAACACATTTTTGATGCGTTCAATATCCGTTACATCACAGCTATATGCTCTGGAAGCATCAATTTCATTGGCTAAATCATCAAGGTATTGCTGGTTGCGTGCCAAGAGCGCAACTTGATATCCCTCATTACTAAATTTGTGGGCAAAAGCCGCGCCATTGCCCGGTCCCACGCCAACAATAGCGCAAACTGGTTTATTCATTTTACTCTCCTCCCAGGTTAAGTAAGTGCCACGTGTCCTTGGAATCCGGAACCACCGCCATCTTCAGCATGAACAATCTTACCAGCCTCAACGCTAAGTCCAAATTGAACGGTTGCGTCAGCGCGCATCATCTCCAAATGACGGGCCGCATGAGGATAATCTGCTGGAATATCGAGAAAGTTTTCTCCCCAGCGGGCCATGGCAAATAGATAGTGATCCAGTATTGTACGCTGTGTCCCCAGCATGTACTCGTTGTTCGCTAAGTGGTCGTTTAGATAATCAAATTTAGATGCGACCATTGTCTCAGCAGCCGCTTTAATGGCCGGGTGATCGTTCTCATCAGTTGTGTATCGTTGGGGCATAAACCAGGGCCAGAAAGCCGGGTGAAACTCAGTTCCCAAAAATGAAATCCATTGGTTGAGCGTATCTCGTTCGGGTGTACCCAATAAGGGACTCAGTTTAGCATCGGGCGCACTGTCAGCCAAATGGGTTAAAATGGCATTGTTTTCTAGCAGAATGCGTCCATCAATGGAAAGAGCGGGCACCTTTGTTAGCGGATTGATCTTGCGATAGATGTCACTCCATAAGATCTCACCTGTGACTCTTCCTAGCCGATAGGGTCGCCCAATCCACTCAAGGGTGATAATACCAGCTAAGGCACATGTCCCTGGGCCGTAATAGAAAACATAGTCTGGTTGGTTTGAAGTAGTTGTCATGGTTAATTTCCTTTTGTATTTATTTTGTCTAAATTACGCGGACATCAAGAAGATTGGGATGATGATCTCTTCTTCATCATAGAGGTGGCGACCAATAATCTTTTCCAGTAATTTTGCGCCGGATAATGCTTGGGCCAACCCATCTCGGTGAACGGCTCCTGCTCGTAACGCGTTCATGGTGCTTTCCGTCTTGTGTAGCGCCTTCTCCAACACACGATGATCGCCATCCAACAGGGCAATCGCATGGTCGATCCCCGGCATGATGCGGCGAAATGCCGGGAAATAGTATTCATCTTCCATGTGATGATGGCCGTGGGCCAACGAGATGATGTTGCTGCTTAGCCTAGTTAGGTTTGACGCAGCAAACGCATCCGGCACAATGCTTGCCGGTTCATCCAGTAGCCTTTGTAGCGCGTGGACAAGGTGAGTCGTGTTATTGAGCAAGCCACCGTGAATGTTCAGAAAGAAGGCTGCTTTGCCCCCGTACCGTGGGTGAGACGGCCACTGGGCTCGCTCGCATTCCAGCAAAGTCTTTCGGATATCGGGACTCAATTGGGAGCGCCTCTGCACATGATTCTCTAACGCGTTGTAATTGAAAAGTTCTTGCATGAATCTGATCCTTGCGTCTTGTAAATCCGACTCGTTATACTTCGCCAGAAAAGTCTTGTCCCAACTCTTGACCTGCTTACCTTGGGAAATTCCGAGAGGGGAGAACAGAATTTTTCTGACGAAGTATACCTGAGCGAACCGCTGCGCCAGATGCTGGGCCGTGACATTACATTCCCTACTCGTGTCGGTGTCCTGAAGATGAGTGCATCGGCCCACGCCAAGTCACGCGATGTAGCTTCGGGAATATGTTTGATAGTATCAACATGTGCCTTGAGCCAATAATTTAGTTTGTTTCTCGAGCGATTTCTAAAGCACTTTTGAGCAAGCCGGCACTCTTTTTCTCTTCGTATGTCTCAACAATTTGTATCATGTCGCCTTGGTGTTTGCGGACCAACTCGCGGTACTGCTCTAGAGTCCATCCTTGGGTTTGGGAATTGCTGCCCGGTATGGGTTGCTTTGCTGCGCTGAATCTGCAAGCACCTGGAGCAAAAAATATGACCGACCACTCCCGCGATTTTAGCTTTTCCACAAAATCTGCATCGTCGTTGGCAAAAACATATTCCGGATTCCCAATGAGTGGAGGTATGGCTTTGGAAGCCGCTAATGAAGCAAGCGGATCGCAGGCCCGGGCAAGGATGCTTTTTCTAGAATTGTCTGCAGAATCTGTCTGTTCGTGTTTGGTTTCATTCATAATATTTAATGATTTGTCCTTCTTGCTTAATTATGGCCAACAATTCGACCTGAACATGCCAAAGGTTCGTTCCTGCTGCGTTCTACTCAACAACTATTTCCACTCCTTATCTGGGTCCATCTTGAACAAGTATTCCATGAAGATTCGTGTGGTCTCTTTTTCGGTCTCATGGCGTGCGTGATCGCGTTGTAACTCAGCCAACACAACGTTCCAGGTGATGGGCTTCACGCCAGCGGTTGCCATGCGCTTCATGCCATTATCGTGGGACAACTGAGAGATACTGCCAATCGTATCCTCGGGCACCAACACTTCGTACCCAGCGTTTGCGGCCTCAATCGCTGGGTAGGCCAAGCACACATCAGTCCACAAGCCACCCATAATAAGTTTCCTGCGGTCTGTTGCTTCAACAGCAGCAACAAACTCTGGCTCTTCCCAGGCATTGACGTTGGTTCGATCAACGATGACCGCATCAGGTGCCACTTTTCGTAAATCTTCCAGGAAAGGTTGAGAGCTGTGTAAGCCTACACCCACGTGCGAAAAAATGATCGGTAGACCGAAGTGGACGGCTGACTTCACCAGCCCAGTCGTATTATTCATCAGATCCTCGTGCTCAATGCTCTTCACACCCATCAGGATGTGTGGTTGATAGTCAATTAATACTAGTGCAGCGTTACTAGGTGAGATAAACGGATCTTCATCTGGCCTTCGGTGTGGTGTACCTTGATATCCCTCTGGATATTGGGCGATGCCATTAACGGTCTTAATCATAATGTCTCCTTCCGCCAAAGCGGTATACTTTGAGATTTCATGTCTATTACTCTCAATGCGATTCCACGAATCCACAATGCACTGTTTCCTTTATAGTCACAAGCGGATATGAATCTTATTCAGGAATTGCATATCGAAGCGTTTTGTTTGATTGCTATCTGCCGAATACTTCTGTACCCATGCACTTCATCATTAATTTGAGAGCGGAACACTCGATTTCGTTAACTCAATGTCCCCCTGCTCAGTCGACCTTTTCGATATGATAAAGTAGATGAGCGCCAACAACAGAGATACTGCTCCAACTGCACCAAACGTTCCGGCCAATCCAAGCCGCCCGATTAGTGGCTGGGTAAAGACAGGCGAAAAGAACTGCCCCAAAAACAAGGCGCTGGTCATGCCACCTACTGCCCGCCCCCTCAGATCTGGCGGCGTTACAGAAGCCAGCCAAACACTGTTTGTGGGCGGGAAGAGTCCGATGCCTAGTCCGCTAATCAGTAAACCCACAATTACCAAGCCATAGTTGGCAGTAAAGGCAAGGACACTATGATTGATGGCGAAGACGAGAAATATCAGTCCCAAAATCCCCATAAATGATAGGTGGGCCTTAATTCGCTGAAACTGAAGCGCAATAAGCACCGATGAAAGTGTTTGCATAGAGAGGGCGATCCCAACTTGGCTGTTACTGACGCCACCTTCCGCCGTTAGGTAGAAAGGTATCTGCACTGGGAAGATAAAGAAGACAACCATGCCCACAAAGACCGTCAAGTAGATTGGGACAACCGATCGCCATGGAAAGGCACGTTTTTCGGCCGCATTAGCCTGCTGTTCCGAAAGGGTTTTCTTTTCGGGTTCTTGAATGGCAAAGAGTACGCCAGGCAGAACAACAAATGCAAACAGGTGCACGAGAAAAGGAAACCGCCAGCCTACATCAGCCAAAAAGCCAGCAGCCAACAGAAAAACCATGCCGCCAAGGCCAATAAAGGCACCTTGGTACCCCATAAACTGGTTGAGCTTGGAACCGCTGAAATTATCAAGGATGAGGGTTGTGAAGCCACTCATTATCCCCGCTACGGCCAGCCCCAATAATGCTCGGCTAATCAAGATAGCTGTAAGCGAACTCAAGAAATACCCGACCGTCCCCATCAGACCGTAAAGAACTAGTGCCGCAATTAAAACAGGCCTTCGCCCCCAACGATCTAATAGAACCCCAGCAAAGGGTGCCCCCAAAGCGATAAAGAGTGCTGGCATGGTTAGCGTCAACCGAACCAGGAAGTCCACATTGGGTACATCTTTAAAGAATTGCGACATCTCCGGTAGAGCAGGGGAAATGATCGTTGCAGCCAGAACGGTTGTTGTGCTGCCGAGCAATATAGTTAGGTTGCGGAGCATCGTATTATTGATTGTTAGCATGAGTATCCTCACGATTTCATATAGGCTCTTATTCGGCTGAATAGTTCACACACAGACAGTTCACAAGTGAACCATTTGGGTAAATTTTTTTCTGTCTCTGCATTGGTGGTAATTGAGTCAATCCTCAGAACCAATGTGGAGACAGAAAAGATTCGCGGATACAGTAATTTTATTTGGCAAGATACCAGATCATCACACCCCCGACAACCAAATGCGTATTTGAATTTGCTTCCCTGTTCATCTATTTTTCCTTGTGAATATCACTTGAACAACCCCTCTCGGCCTATTTCCCAAGTCCTAGCTTCCGGCAGAGCCGCCCCAGCTCTCGCAACTCTGAAGCAGTTAAGTAACTCATCTCTTGGGTAATAGCGGCAACGTGAATTGGAAGGATCTCCTCAATCAGTGCACGTCCCGATTCAGTCAAATGGACAAAAATGCAACGACGATCTTCTTCACTGCGCTGACGCTCAACCAGCTTCCGTTTCTCTAACTTATCAATAAGAGCCACCACATTGCTTTTACTCACCAAAAGCTTCTGCCCGATCTCATTCTGATGCAATGGCCCAAGATGGTAAAGCATTTCCAGCGTACCAAATTGAGAGCCACTTAACTCCTTTGTCGATTTATGTTGATCAATCCGCGCCTTAAGTGAATCTGTGGCGCGGGAGAGCTTGATAAACGCATCGAGCGCTCGAATTTCTTCAGGTGTACCAACGTAATGTGTGCTCATAAATATTGTTCACTCAAAAACAGTTCACTTATGAACCAATAATATATCAGATAATTTTTTTTGTCAAGCCCCAATTTTCTGTAGAGAGCATCTTAAAGTGTGATTATGTTGAAACGGTTGTTTCCTTCCGATCGAAATGAGGTTATAATGCCAAACTACTCAGTTATCATCACATATACTTTGCCAGAAAAGTCTTGTCCCGGCTCTTGTCCTGACTCTTGTTCAGTCTACTCTAGAAAATTCCGATACGGGAGGACAGAACCTATCTGGCTATCTGTATCAGGAGAGGCCCTATGTCAAAAGAACCTAATCCACCTGCTTCCTCTGTACCAAAGCCCATGGGGAAATATCCTACCTACCGTCGTGTTGGCAATCTACTCTTTATGTCTGGCCAAGGTGCCCGTGATCCAGAGACGAACAAGGTCCCAGGGTTGGAGATTGATGCCGGTGGCAACGTGGTTAGCTATGATATAGAAGCCCAATGCCACTCTGTCTTTCGCAACGTGCGGAATGTGTTGGAAGAAGCTGGCTCTCGCTGGGAAAACATTGTCGACGTGGTCGTCTACCTGACCGATCTGGAGCGGGACTTTACGACCTATAACCGAGTCTATGCTGAGTACTTCCCAGAGAATCCACCGTGTCGCACAACCATCGGCGTGGATAATCTACCCTCCCAAACCCGCATTGAACTCAAAGTGATCGCGACAATTGATGAGTAGAACAGTGATGAGTAACACTTTGCCAGCAGCCCTCAATTCACAAAAAGAACTTGACATTGATGTGCTTTGTGTCGGAATCGCGTGCCACGACATTGTCTTTGACGTTGCCCATCACCCGGGACCAGACGAGAAGATGAAAGCTTCTACACTTCTCAACTGCGGCGGTGGATTGGCCTCCAATGGCGCTGTAACTGCGGCGCGGCTAGGGGCAAAGACAGCCTTTGTGGGCTACTTGGGCTCAGACATCTATGGCGATCTACATTTGGCCGAATTTCATGCTGATGGCGTCAATACGGATTGGGTTGTGAGAGGTGATGCCCCGACGTCTCTCTCCGCCATCATCGTCAAGCCTGACGGAGCGCGGACGATTGTCAACCACCGAGGCGAAAGCGAGGGCGCATGTACTGGTCTATTCGACCTGACCAAGTTGCACGCCAAGAGTATCCTCATAGATGGTCACCAATTTGAATTTACCAAAGAATTGGTCGACTATGCCAAGGCCAACACTATTCCCGTCGTGCTTGATGCCGATTCGCTCAATCCACAAAGTGAGTATTTGGTTCGGGTAGTTGATTATGTGGTGGCTTCCGAGCGCTTTGCCCACGAGTATGGTGACGGTGTTACAGCGGAAAGTGGATTAAAGAAGTTAGCCGCCGTTGCCCCCAATGTGGTCGTCACCTTGGGCGAGCGGGGCGTGATTTGGCAAAGAGGCAAAACGAATGGGCAACTTGATGCATTTTTCGTCGAGGCAGTAGACACTACTGGTGCGGGTGATGCCTTTCACGGAGCCTTCGCCGCCGGTTTGGCGTGGCAGATGGAATGGGTTGACCTGCTGCGCTACGCCAGTGCCGTGGGCGCACTCTGCTGTACTCGACACGGTGGACGGGTAGGGATTCCAACGGCTGATGATGTAAAGAAGTTTCTAAACCATTAAAATGACATTCACCCTACGCAGTACCCAAATTGAAGTCCCTGAAGGAATGATTGATTTCGGCGTTGGTCAACCCGGTCCTTCAACGCTACCTGGTGCCATTATTCAACAGGCTATGGCCCATCGCGCAGCGCAAGAGGATGCCCTTTACTTAAGCTATGGCCCCGAGCAAGGGGATGGACAATTTCTTGAGTGTTTGGCTGATTTCCTGAGTAATGAATATGGATTGCCTGTTGCGCCTACATCGTTGATGGTCTCCGGCGGTGCATCCCAAGCACTCGACTTAATTGTGAGCTATTTTTCTCAGCCAGGTGATACGATCTTCGTAGAGGAGCCGACCTACTTTCTGGCCCTACCCATCTTCCGCGAGCGTGGACTCAACGTGGTCGGTCTGCCTATGGATGAGGGTGGATTAATCATTGAGGCGCTTGAAGAAGCCCTAAAAGAGCATTCACCTAGGTTTGTTTACACCATCCCCGTTCATCATAATCCATCCTCGGTCACCCTCTCCGCAGAACGGCGACAAAAGCTGGTGAGGCTCAGCGAGATTCACAATTTCTACATCCTGGCCGATGAGGTTTACCAACTGCTCACCTACACCAGTGCGCCACCGATACCATTTGGCACCATGATTGAGTCAGAAAGAGTCTTTTCACTGGGTTCTTTTTCTAAAATTTTAGGTCCAGGTCTACGTTTGGGGTGGATTCAGGCTGGCCCAACCCTACTAGAGCAGTTGATGAATGTCGGCTTTGTCTTCAGCGGTGGTTCGCTCAATCAATTCTCATCCCACATCGTTCGTAGTGCGCTGGAACTCGGTCTTCAGCAGCAATT
The DNA here is from genome assembly GCA_039028975.1 of Chloroflexota bacterium. Taxonomy (GTDB): domain Bacteria; phylum Chloroflexota; class Anaerolineae; order Caldilineales; family Caldilineaceae; genus JAHBNG01. The sequence goes on along the minus strand of JBCCHB010000028.1, from coordinate 84,716 downwards.
TTTGACTACCATCAGGCAAACCTACAGGGATCGCAGCGACGCGCTTTGTCAGGCTATCCGTGAACATCTGGGGGAGACCGTTTCATTCCGCACCCCCACAGGCGGTTACTTTCTCTGGGCTAAGTTTCCGCAGGAGGCAAACACATCCGATTGGCTTCGCGCGGCGGCTGAACATCAGGTACGTTTTCAACCTGGAATCAACTTTTCTAGCGATTCTGAACTCAAGAACTATATGCGCTTCTGCTTTGCTCACTACACCAGAGAGGAACTAGTGGAAGGCGTCAAACGGTTGGCAGCCGCCTTGAAAACAAACAGGAATTAGAATGTTACACAGGTGAGAATCTGCTCAATCTATGCAATCTTTGTTGATTTTCATCTTTCCCCCTACTTAATTGCATGAGCGTCTGCTCCGAAATTAACGGTACCCAAATTATCATGATCACGCGATTTGACCACATTATCATCGCTGCACGCGACTTAGACGCAGCGATGCAACTTTATACAAACCGTCTCGGTCTCGACGCCCAATTTGGCGGTCAGCATACGGGGCGTGGCACCCACAATGCCATCGTCCGCTTTGGGCTAGATTACCTGGAGATCCTGAGCGTGGTTGATCAAGAGGAATTGCGCTCGGCTCCGGCCAAACGGGTCCGTCTTCTCGACTTTCTGGACCATCAAGAAGGTGGACTGTTGGCATATTGCTTAGCGACGGATGATATCGACGGGTTGGCAGAGCACTTTCGCACAACGGGTCTGGATGCACTCGGCCCCTTTGATATGGAGCGCACTCGCCCCGATGGCGTACTGCTAAAATGGCGACTGCTGATTCCTGATGGGTCGGCCTATCGCCAGCCATGGCCCTTCTTCATTGAGTGGGAGATGCCGGATGCAGAGCGCCTTACCTATGAAACGCCCGGGCAGCACCCATTAGGCGTGACTCGGGTGGCTGGCGTCACAGTCACCGTTGCCGCTCTCTCAACCGCCCGGTATCTCTATGGTGAACAGTTGGGATTAACGCTCCATGCAGAAGATGAAGTATCTCAGCTAGGCGCAGCCCGTTTGCGATATCAGCTCGGGTCATTTGGGATTGATTTGTTGGCTCCAATCGGCGAGGGACCTGTCCAAAATGAATTAGAGCAAAAAGGAGAGGGCGTTTATTCAGTGACCATGACAGTCAAGTCGCTGGATGTGGCCAAACGTGCCTTAGAAGAGAGAGGTCTAGAATGGAACGCACCTGCCGGGTATGACGAGTTGATTATGCCTAAACTAGATAAAGTAATGGGATCACGGCTGTGGTTAAGCGAGTAAGAAAGAACTTGCTATGAAACCCCGCGCTGTCGACTGGTTACTCTTCATTTTTGTTACATTTGAATTTCTCTCTGGTCTTGGCTCCTTTCTCATCGGGCGGCCCGAAGGCCAAGCCATCTTTTGGATCCATACGGTAGTTGGGCTGGGGACGCTTCTCCTATTGGTTTGGAAGTTCCGCCGCGTTAGGGTGCGAGTAACGGAACCCCGGCGGTGGAAGCTATCCACACTAATTTCGATGTTGACGGCGGTGGCCGTTTTGCTCACCATTGGCTCCGGTGTCTTATGGGCCGTTGTACAGAGACCGCTGGGTTATCCTAACGGGATGATTTTGCATACGGCTTCCGCAATTGGGCTACTTATTCTCATGCTCTGGCATCAGTTGTTGCGCTTTAAGCCTTTACGCAAGCGGGATTTAGCCGGGCGCCGCACTGTACTCAACTTTTTGGGGTTCTTTGCTTTTGGTGGGCTCTTCTGGGGTGTGCAGGAAGGCGTCAATCGTTCTCTCCAAACAGAAGGCGCAATGCGGCGGTTTACTGGTTCTCGTGAGGCAAGCCCACTGGGTAGTGAGACGGTATCCGGAAATGCCAGCTTTCCGGTCACCATGTGGATGTTTGACAATCCGCGACCTATCAGCGTGGATGAATGGACGTTAAGCGTCAACGGCATCGGCCCAACTGCAATTTACACGTTGGCCGATCTCACCGACCTACCTCAAATGACCAAGGAAGTCACCATCGACTGCACCGGAGGCTGGTACTCAACCCAACGCTGGACCGGCATCCGGGTTGGTGATCTGCTGGCCTTGCATCAATTTCCTGCGTCTATTCATTGGGTCAGCTTTCGCAGCGTAACCGACTATCGCTGGAGCCTATCTCTGGATGAAGCCAAAGATGCGCTGCTGGCAACCCACGTTGGTGATGAGCGGCTGAATCACGGGCATGGCGCACCGTTGAGATTGGTCGCACCTGGGCAGCGGGGTTTTCAGTGGGTGAAGTGGGTGAATGAGGTACGTTTGCTCGAAGGGAGAGATTTAGGCCAATGGCGGGAAATCTTTGTGAGTGGGCTGGGTAATGTATGAGATTGGGCTGATTTCTCGGACATTAATTCCTGAATTTGTCGTAGGCAATGGAGGAACAGATATCTGTTCTTCAGCACTTGGAAGCCTCAAATTACTCTGGTCAGGACCTAATCACGTTTTCGACCAGTCTCCGCTTTCTAATACTCTCCATCTATTTACCGACATGAGCCGTGGAATAGGATATAGCGTTTGATCCAGTGAGTGTATGACTTTTCTGTGCTGTAGGCGTAGTTCTTAAGGCGTAAAAGATTACGAACGCGGTCGAGAAGCTTGGGTTGGTTCGGAGAAGAGCTATTCTGTTTAGTCATCTGTTCATGTCCCTGGTAAGTTGGCTATGCTTATGGCCGTGGTCAATGTAAAATGTGCCTGACAGAATAGCACGCATGTTCTGATTGACATATTACAAAAATCTGTCAGAATAGAAAGATAAGCTATATCATTTTTATCTGATTATTAGCTCAGAGGTGCAATTGGGTATCCTATATGTCTGGTCTTAGGGATCAAGATCAAATAAAACCCGAAACTTCGATCCTGTTATCCTGAGTACCCGAGAGATCTTTCGTTTGGATTTATTCAATTCTCGTTCCTAAGCATTGGCGGCCAGCTTGCAGCAGGCTGTCGAATTTTCAGCAATCAGAACCCGCAAACGGCGCGCAAAGGCATTGGAAAGCGGAATGCGCACGCTATGATTGCTGCTCTGTTATCAGTGGTCGTATGGTGTTGTAAAGTGCGAAAGGTACAGGTATGTTGTTGAGGACAATAGCGGGCAGAAGACCCAGCCCAAAAAATAGCGCCCCAGTGGTGATGATTATACTTGGCGTAGTAGCAGCATAGAAGTTAACGCGCATATTGTTTCTAAATTCGTCAGCGAGTTTGAATATCTGCGGCAATTGTGAAAGATTCCCATCCATAAGTACAATTTGTGCTATATCTGTGGCAATGGTTGTAGCACCATGCAATGAGACTGAAACATTAGCACTTTTCAGAGCGATGGAATCATTGATACCGTCGCCAACAAAACAGACATTACGCCCTTCTGATTGTAGTTGAGCTACTAAATTAGCCTTATCTTCAGGTAATACATCCGCAAAGTAGCCATCCATCTCTAATTTTTGAGCCAGATTCCGTGTTGGTGCGTCATGGTCACCAGACATAATATAGAGTTGCATATCACGCTCCCGCAACTGAGCAATAATATTCTGGAGCTCTGGGCGTAAAGAGGGCTGTAATACAATCGCACCAGCCATTATGTTGTTTATAGCGACAAACACGATAGAGTTTCCCTGACTATGAGCCTTGGTTTGGACGTTTTGGAGAATGGACGGGGTATCTATTTCATGTATTTGCATAAAACGCTGGCTACCCACCCGAACGGTATCATCATTCAACTTGACATGGACACCGTAGCCTATTTCATACTCGGCATGATCAATTGGTATAGACGCAACTTGCTGTTCGGCTTCTTCCAGAATTGCGCGTGCAACAGGATGGCTCTGTTTTGTTTCTGCTGCGGCTGCATAGGCGAGCACTTGCGTTTTAGAAAATCCATTACAAGCAACGATACAACTGACGCTAGGCTGCTCCATCGTCAGTGTACCGGTCTTGTCAAAGACCACAGTATTCACATCTTTTAGTAACTCCAGCGAGCGGCCATCTTTGATTAAAATACTCTGCTGTGCAGCTAAGTGCAGATAACTGAGCATACTCAAGGGGCCATAGAGCATCATACGATAACCCGGTGTGCCTGCTAGTATAGCCAGTGCAGGGGTAAGCCCCAAAAAAGTTAGCGTGAGTCCACTTAGCATTAGGTATGGAAGTGCTATCTGGTCATTAAAGGTGGTTGCACGTGAAACTAGATTGGCTTTAAATTCAGTGGTATCGACCAAGGCTTGACCAATTTGTGCTGCTACTGTCTCCTGGCCTGCTTTTTCTACTTGAATGTAAATGCGACCAGCCAGCAGGTTGGTCGTTGCCAATACCTGATCTCCAGGCCCTTTTTCCACTGGCTGTGCTTCGCCTGTTAGGCTGCGCTGATCGATGCTGGCATACCCATCAACGATTACGCCATCCATGGGTATCACCTGACCAGCATGTCCTACAATCAGATCCCCTGCCTCGACTTGCTCGACAGGAATCTCTATCTGCTGGCCATCGACGACTACCCAGACTGAGCGAACCCGCTGTTCAAAGAGATCGATGATTTTCTGCTTTGATTGATCCTCGGTCTTGATAACCAACCACTGTACTAAAACAACGAGCCACCCGCCAACATTAAGCTGAACTAAGAAACCACCTGCCAATGCTGTCGCTAAGTAGATAGCAACGACTACTTCACCACTTACTCGGCGTTCCTTAACAACAGTACGGAAACCTGCTTTGAAAAACTTAGCTAATGTAGGAGCAAGACATAAGATTCCGGCAATCTGTAAGGGTGGCAATAAAAGGCCAGCTACTCCCAGCATAACGCCCAAAGAAGCCAATTGCAAAGAAGCGAATGCATTTTTTTCAGCCTCACTTTGAGAAGAAAAAATGGTCGTTAAAGTGGAAATTTGTAATGGCCGATCATTATTGATATCCGAATACCGACAGGGCCGTAATCCCTCAATAAGTCGTGGCCGCTTACGATATTTGATTGTAAATACTTTTGATGCATTGAGACGAGGAATCGTCATAGAAAGAATAGACATGAATATAATTTTCCAACATAGTCAAGATGAACTAAAAGATAGCCGACCAATATCACTGAGATCGAACCGTATCAGCATAGTTCCCAACAAAATATTGAACATCAGAAACTGTAACAGCTTTTTGAAACCGCAAATGCTTTTGATGAGTTTCAGCAACACTGTCTACAAATATATCGTAGTTTACAAAGCCTTGCATAGCTAAGTTTTGTATAGCAGAGAATGAGTAATCATATCCACGACAGCGATTTTCCTGATGTTGCTGCAACATTTCAAGATAGTGCTTGTAATTATCGCTCAATGAAAGCTCAAATTGATCATAAATTATTTGAATCGACGCGACAATGTGTTGTGTCAAAAGATCAAAAGAAAGATGAACTTGCTTTTCTGAGGTAAACTGCGAAAGAAAGTTTAGAAGCTCTACGCAATCATTACACATTCGCGCGATAAATGTAGCTCTCCACTCTGGAATTGTATTCGGATCAATTCCGGTTTTCACAGCGGTCGAAGTTTTGACAAGTTCCAAAAGTGAGTTCATGTAGGCGTTCGAGTGACGTGCGACCACAAGAAACTCGGCGTCAGGAAAGCATTCGACAAGAGACATCAATCTCTGTTGCCCAGTTACTTCTTTCGATAGATAGATTTTGTCTTCACCGCGTAGATACATAACTTTTTGTACAGCTTTTTGGTACGTTTTTATCATATGTTTTTGGGCATCGTCAGGTAGAAGAACGAAGTCATCCAAATACGCTAATAGATTCGGATATGGGAAACGTAACCAAATAAAGAAGTGATGTAAAAAACACTCTTCAAAAAAGATACCATCCTCCTCCCAATCATAAAGCGTATTCGAGTGCATTTTGGCAGCCATACGACCTCGTTCAGTATTTGGCCAATAATTTCGAGCTTTGAATATTTCATTAACCCGTGTCCCGCCAAATAATATTTGGAGAGTAATGAAGGGATAGCGCCACTCATAGTGCCGAATCGCGACGAAAGTATTTTCATCAGTGGCCAAAGTACGATGAAGAAAGGTCGTGCCGCTGCGAGGTTGCCCGATGATGAAGAGAGAGCGATGCTTAATTTGTCTGTAATCAGGGAAGAGGATTTCATCTATATACCATAATAGCGTCCAGAAAGGACAAAATAGAATATAGCCTAATAAAAAACGTGCTTGGCGTATTCTAGAAGATAGTGAAATACGATTCTCTCTATCAAACAAAATGAATTTCCATAGCGTAGAATATGTAGGCCAATAGGGAAATGGTGTAAATATCCAACCAGCTATATAAAATACGCAAGCCAATATTGTCAAAACGAGCCACATGATCTTATAAATACTCCTGCAAGTTATCCTGAGAAACGAAAAAAATTAAGGCTAAGTGCTAACAGCGTACGTAATGACATAATTGTCGATGTTAAAGTGTTTTAGCATCAAAAGTTTTGCCAGTGCCAGGTAGTGGGGTCAATAGAGAAATATCATCATTTATAGCGATATCCGATGCATTCTCCCAGCGAAATCCATCAAAATACCATTTGTTTTCTATGCCGCTCGCTAAGTCTGCTGCAATTAACCCTGACATGGGGCCGTTCTTAAAGCCATGCCCCGAGCATGCAGACGCCACTACACTATTGCCGTGGCGATAGATCAAATAACGTGATGTTTTTGTATTCGTATACAGACATGCTTTCTGTTCAACGATCTTTGCATCCAGCAGTTTAGGGACAAAACGCGCCAACCAGCCTCGTGCGTCATTTATAAACCACTCATCTGCATCATGATTAAAATTTTTGGCTGGATTTATTACTTTATCAAGTTTGTAGTTGTCATCATCCGCAATGGCCAATAGCAACGAATCATCATCATTTATGATGGGATAGATATACCGAAATTGAGCAGAATCAACAGTAGCAGGGAAGTGTCTAGGCAGAAACTCCGCCGGATCTTGAGGAGAAAGATGTAACACTTGCTGGCGGGTCACACGTACTTTGCGGGCTAGTTCGGGTGCGAGTATAGTATTATATGCACCCGCAGCAAAGATCACCGATTTCTTTGGAACAATTTCTCCTCGTTCAGTAATCAATCGTTCAACTTGATGGTTTTTCCGTATAACTTCAAGCACAGGAGTGCGTTCATAAATTTCGGCACCGTGTTGTGTAGCCAATACACCAACCGTTTGCACAGCTTTACGAGCATGAAGAACACCCGCATTGTGGTCAAGGATGGCGTGATCATAAGAGTCTTGTGGCGCGATTTGAGGGAAACGCTCTACCACCTCAGCTTTTGACAACAGTTCATGAGGCACTTTGAATGCGCTCAAGATTTCTACACTTTCGCGAGCCCAAGTCGCAGCCGCAGGATTTTTCCAGTGTGCACGAGCCGATGTGCTGTCTGCACCAAATACGAGCATGCCCGTCGAAGTAAATAAAGTGGTTTGCGATTCTTGTTCAAATAAATGCCAATAGCGGAGAGACTCTTGGCATAGTTGGGTCATATCAGGATTGTTCATATACATCATACGAAAAAGCCGACCATGATCCCCTGAACTAGACAACGGTGCAGTAGGTGCAATAGTAGATCGTTCTAGCAGAAGAACTTCAGCACCACTCTTGGCAAGATGATATGCTGCACAAACTCCAACAACGCCTGCTCCAACAATGATATAGTCACTTCTCATAGAAGTTTCTCCATTCAACACACATTGTTAATATACAAAACTTAGCCTTACTGAATAGAATATAGAGTAGTAAACATAATTCAACTATTTTTCCAACCGACTACCTCTGCACGTGCAGCAGCGTGAAAAGCATGTGGATCTTCACTCCATGACAACCAAGCGCTGCGTATCTCTTTAATTTCATCACTCATTACACCCAATTTCATGAAATTATTATAGAAAAACTGATCTTTCTCGAGCATAGCAGCTACAGCCTGCCCAAAGCGTCGACGATCAGCGGGCGTCGCGTAACAATCATAGCTTGCTGATAACTGTATATTGACAAAACCAGTTTCGTGAAGAAGTCGCCCATAGTTTTGAGCCCAATAGGGATTCCCACCATGTTGCTCAATAGAAGTCGCAAAAAGTGAATGCCAGCGTCGCAAAGCAGGATTTACAGGTGTCAAAAGGCGGCCTGCAAAGTCTGCATCCCGTAGGCCTACGATCCCTCCAGGTTTGAGTACGCGCCAAATCTCACATAGTGCAGCATTCGGATCTTGCAGATCAAGAAACAACCCATGACTGAATACTGCATCAAATACACCATCAGGAAATGGCAAGCTGTATACACTCGCTGCCTCAAAACGTAAATTCGGAATATGATGTGCCATCTGATGTTGGCAGGCTATCTCAATCGACTTCTCGCTAATGTCAATGCCCACGACATTTCCTGGTGTAACCACACTAGCCAGCCCTACAGTGATCGAACCTGCCCCACAGCCACAATCTAGTAGATCCATAGCTGACTTTAGGTGTGGCATTAAGAATTTTGCACACATATCACTGTTTTTATAGCCAAGATGCTGTGCAACGACTTCACTTTCATAACTGACGTATGACTTTATTGATACCATCAGGGTTCCTCTATTTTGATCTTATATCTATCAAAGTTTTGATGCATTCGTGGCAGGTTGGTAGAAGCCAATTCACAAAGACGGAACTTCCTCTAACAGGCGACCACGATGTACAGGTACGATGGCAAGACACCGGTATAGATTGTATGTTGAAAATGAATTTTATAAAGTTTATACTCATCACGGTTCGTGTAAAAAGTAGCCCTAAAAAAAGAAAAAGGCTAAGCTGTCGAAATGGACAGCAAAATAGAAGTAATCAACGAACAGGTCGATGATATACCACTGTTATTGGCCCACCAACAAAAGATAGGAATAGCCGAACTAGTCAATCGTCACTGTAAAGTTCATGAGAACTGGCAAGGATCCAGTCCGGGAACAATTACGATAACGTGGTTAGCGTATATTCTGTCAGAAGGTGACCACCGTCTCAATCAGATGGAAGAGTGGTACCAGAAACGAGAAAGAACGGTAAACCACTACGTATCAGAAGAGTTAGTGGCCAACGATTTTCGAGATGACCGTCTGGCAATCATCCTCAAGGCACTGAGTGATGATGAATCGTGGTCATCGATAGAATCAGAGCTGACCCAACGAATAATACGAGTCTATGATTTGAGCGTAGAGCATATTCGACTGGACACAACAACAGTAAGCGGTCACTGGCAGGTAACGGAATCAGGTCTATTTCAGTATGGACACAGCAAGGACCACCGACCGGACTTACCGCAACTCAAAGTCATGTTAGCAAGCTTAGACCCACTGGGGATGCCGCTGGCAACACAAGTGGTGAGTGGTAATCGAGCAGATGACCCGTTCTATTTGCTTGCGATAGCCGAAGTGCAAAAAATGGCTTCTCTACACTGGTGATGCCAAGATGGCAGCCATAGAGACTCGGGCAACGATTCAGAAAAATCAGGGATATTACTTATGTCCACTTTCACAAGTGCAGATGTCAAGAGAAAAGTTACTCGGGTTGATTCAGTCTGTGCTGGACGGCTCCATTGAACTGAGTGCCATCATGCGCAAAGAAGCTGATGGTCAAGTTGCTCACATCGCAGATGCGTTTAAGACAGAACGTGAGCCGAGTACCACTGTTGACGAGGATGTGCTGGTTCAAAGTAGATTCGACAACTTCCACGATCTTTTCTGGCGTACGAGGATGTGAGACATCACATATTTTGATTAACTGTTTCCCACCACTCTGTTCGACGAGGGCACTAACAGCTGGTCGGAATTTAGTGACATGTTGAAAGTAGGTTTCAAAACCTAGTCGTCCAGCGTCCCATGTGATTGAAGTAGCTGGTCGCCAAGTGGTTCTTAAGTTTTCTGTCATCGTTACATTCATCTGTCAGTGCATGCCTCCTGTAAGAGTTCAAATACGATATGGATAGCTTCATAAAATCTAAAGACATTATAAGAATCTGTAAACTTATTTTCTGGACAGACCCGTACTCATATCGACAATCATTCGTACACCATATTCATGCCGTTAACAATAAATACAGTATAACAGCCCAACGTGGAATGAACGTGGAATGAACGTGGAATGAACGTGGAGTGGATACCGGCGCGCGGTTTTTCTGCTTCCAACTTTTGGCGAATGCGTCTATGCCTTCTGGTTACGCGTGGAGTTGTCGTGCTGCCCGCCTTCGGTGTTCTCGGCTTCGGTGGACCTCGGTTCGTTGGTGGTGTTGCTGGCTTCGGGGCATCGGATCTCACGGCGTTTTGGCAAAAGGATCTCGCAAGTGAAGTGGGCAGGGCAACAGGGTCTGCGTCGGGTGGTGTCGCAGCCAACATTTCGTCAACGCGGACCATGGGTGATCGGGGCTTTATGTTGGTCGCCCGCTTGACGAGAGGTTCTAATCGGTGGTATCTTCAGCGCAGGTCCGTGGCTGGTTACGCATGTGGCTGGCCCCTTACAGGACAAATCGAAAGTGATGGATGCTCGCTTGGTGCAGGGAGGTTGACTCTCTTTTTTTGACGCTTATCGGGTCGGTTACTGCGACGTTAGCGAACTATCTCCAGTTGGATATCAGGAACCAACCATTCAACCTCTGAAAACTCTCCATCCGGCCACAAAATCTCTAGACTCAGCAAGACAGCATCATCAGCAAAGCCAAAGTGTATTTGGGACGGGTCGCCCGACAAATACCCGCTGGCGGCTTCTACTCTGCGCTGGTAGCTTCCATTGCTTGTATGCAATGTCACCAGCGAACCCAATGCCCGGGTGTTGTCGCTGCCGGACCAACGCAAGTCGACCAACAAGCTGCTCCCCTCACAAAGCTGGTTTTCGAATAGTTGAGATGGACCCCGCAGATTGTTGACAACAATATCCAGGTCGCCGTCGCGATCTAGATCGGCCATGCTCATGCCGCGGCCGCTGCCTATTGAGTTTAGCGCCCATTCAGGTGCAGGCGTAAAGTCGGTGCCGTTCAGGTTGCGAAATGCTTGGTTCTCTTCCCGCAATTCATGATTGGGCAGGTGGGCAAAGGTTGTCGCTTCAACCATCCCATTGACGATATAGAGGTCCAGGAACCCATCCTGATTTAGGTCCCCAAATTTGCCTGACCAACTCCAGCCGGACGCGTGGATACCCATCTCTGGTGCCAAATCAACAGAAGCCTCTTGCCCAGACAATTGGCGGAGCACATTGGCTATGATCTGAGGTTCGCCTTGTTCGTCGCTGCCCCCGTCTTCTCCATCCATCATCGAATCTATAACGGGTTTCCATGCGGAGAGGGTAACGGGATCTGTTGTTGTGGGCAGCATGTCGGTAGAGAATAGCTCAAAATTGCCGTCATTGTTTACATCGGCTGTGGCGTAGCTCATGGTGCTGTGGCTCATTACGCCAAATTGCTTTGGTTCCCAGGCGAGTTTGCCATCTTCGCGGACGGGCTGCTGTTGCCATCCATAATCAGGCACGCCAAAGTCGTTGCCCACCAGGACATCGAGCCGATGATCGCCATTAAAGTCCACCAATGCTAAGGCAAGGGCTTGAGCATTAAGGGCTAGAGGACTCCCTTGAAACCTACCGCCTGATTGGGTATAGACGTAGACGCCAGCATCGGTTCCATTGAGAAATTCCTGACCAAACTCAGCAAGCAGACCCGCATCGTAGGTTCCCCCCACTAAATCCAGATCGCCATCCTGATCCAGATCGCCCCAGTTAATGGCATAGAGCGGTTTGGAGATGCCATCTAAGATCACCTGCTCAAAGCGGCGATCACCCAGGTTCCGCCAGAAGTTGGGTGCGCTGACTCGCCGTGAAAAGGCGATATCAATCAAGTTGTCTCCATCCACATCAACAAGGGTCACGGCCCTTGCATCTCCCTTGCCAATCCGTTCTGTTTTGAAGTTCAAGCGGCCGTCATGGGCAAAGGTTTGATTCCACAGAATCGTGTTGGGATCGCGGTGGTTGGCCAATACGATGTCCAACCAGCCATCGCCATCTAAATCGTTTATGGCCACACCTCCACCATTGGCCTCAAACATGCGAACCGTATCGCCTCCTGGAACCATCGTCACGTGATCCAGGGTATAGGTAATAAACTGGCCAAAACAGCTTGTTTTCTCTGCCCAAAATGGGCTAGTCAACACCTCAACCGAGACCCTATTCATTTCTGAAGGGTCACGTTGGGCAGCACTGATCTGTTTAGGCATCCCAGAGAGAGGTTGACAGCCCACGAGCCAAACAGAACTCAAGACCAACAGATTACATACTTGGCGAAATAGCCACGAAATACTCATGGGTAGGTTTTGTCCTGTGATGATTCGTTGAATCAGTTGCTACGTGCGGAGCTAAATGATATGATTAGATGGTAAATCTGACAAGTGTGCGGTTGACTAAAGTGCGGCTGAGTTAGAAACGGTTGTTTCCTGTGGTTTCTATCGGAGAAAACGAACGACCGCTTTCAACCAGAGCTTACTATATAGATGACCAGAAAAGTTCTGTCCTCCTTGCACAGGATGTTCCAGAGCAAATTCAACAAGAGTCAGGACAAGACTTTTCTGGCGAAGTATAGTATATCCAACTACCACGCTTGCCATCCACACTTGGGCGTAAATCCTTTCCCGATCTGAAGTATCCTGATCCAATCCTACGAGGAGGACACTATGTTGCGGACCCGACACTACCTGTTGTTTTCTACTCTTCTGATTGTAGTCCTTCTGCTGGTCGCATGTCCAGCACCTGTTGCTCCATCAGCAGGTAGCGACAACACATCATCTACCGCGGGTGGTCCTACCACTATTACTTGGGCTATGTGGGGCAGTCCAGCGGAGATCGAAACCCATCAAGCGGTTGCCGATGCCTTTATGGCTGAGAATTCGGATATCGTTATCGAAATTTACAGTGAGCCGTGGGGCGATTACTTTACCAAGATCCAGACCATGTGGGCCAGCGGGGATCCTGAGATTGTGCCAGACGTGCTGTTTCTCTCACCAATCCAGGGGTATGCTTCCCAGGGCGTGCTCGAGCCACTCAACGCCTATATTGAAGCCAGCGGTTACAACACAGACGATTACTGGCCTTCCCTTCTGGAATTTGGCACTTACGACGGCAGCATCTACGGTCTGCCCCGGGACATTGGTCTAGAGGTTCTGTACTATAACAAGTCTATGTTTGACGAAGCAGGTCTAGGATATCCAGACTATTCGTGGACATGGGATGATCTGCTGGCTGCGGCCGATGCACTTACCATTATGGAGGAGAGCGGACGGGTGGCGCGCTACGGAATCGGCATGGAAGGTGGTAAGTATCAGCTTTGGGTCGGTCAAAATGGCGGTTCGATTTTAGATGATATGCGCAACCCTAGCAGTTGTACCCTAGCCTCTGCAGAAGCAACAGCAGCCATTACATTCTTTGCAGACATGATGGAGAATAGTCATGCCATGCGACCGGCCGATTTGAGTCAAGCGGGTGGTGATGCGGGTGCTTTTGCTGAAGGCCAAGTTGCCATGATTATTCAGAACTCGAGTCGGGTCGGTACATTTAACCAAATCGAAGGACTCGACTACGACGTGGCAGTCGTTCCTATTCCAGATGGAGGCCAACGCTCTGCTAGCGCGGGTGGCGCGGCCTGGACCATGAGCGCCTTGAGCGACAACAAAGATGCGGCTTGGACTTTCCTCCAGTGGCTTCAGGGGACAGATGGTGGCCAGCGTCTCTATACCGAGTCCGGGGAGATTTTGCCGGCCTTACAGTCTACTGCCAATTCTGCAGCCTTCTTGGGCATGGATGCGGCACCGGCCAACCGACAGGCATTTATCACCGAGGGCGAGAATGCCAAAATTGGTCGTATCGGTTACTTCGCAGAGTGGAGCGAGCTAAACGGCTCCGTCATATCACCAGCCCTTAGTTCAATTTGGGCCGGTGAAGCAACACCAGAAGACACCCTTGCTGGGCTTTGTGAGCAAGTGGATACCTTCCTGGCGGACAATGGATATCCGAAATAGATGACAGGCTGAGTAGATGAGGGGATGAGAGGGTGACAAGATGGTTTGTGCCCTGTCATCTCAATCATCCTCTTTAAATACCGTGGCTACCCAATCCGATCGCAGCACCACAAACCAAATCCGCCCCTTCTTTGGTTGGCGTCCTGACCAACAGTGGGAGGCTTATTTCTTTCTACTGCCAAGTTTGGCTGGGTTTCTGATCTTTGTGGCGCTGCCTGTCTTGTCTTCGCTGGCATTGAGCTTTGTGGAATGGAATTTAATTAAGCCACCCGAATTTGTGGGGATTGCTAACTTTCACCAGCTTCTGACTCGAGACCCAGTCTTTTGGAAGGTGGTCGGCAATACGGCTTATTTCATGCTGACCATTGTACCGCTGCAGCTTGTTTTGGGTTTGGCTATTGCCGTGGCGCTCAACCAATCGATCCGTGGCACATTGGTCTACCGAGTGGTCTACTTTATGCCAGTCGTCACGATTATTGTGGCCGGGGCCATCGTCTTCCAATTTATGCTCAACCGAAACTTTGGCGTAATCAGCGGACTGATTTGGGATCTGGCAGAGTGGACTGGCCTCCCCATTCAGCCACCTGATTTTCTAGGCAGCAGCCGTTGGTCCAAACCTTCAGTTGTCCTGTTAACTCTCTGGAAGAATACCGGTTTTACCATGGTCATCTACTTGGCTGCCCTGCAGGGGGTTCCACAAGAATTGTATGATGCAGCCCATGCTGATGGAGCAAGAGCTTGGCAACGCTTCCGACACGTTACCTTGCCGTTGATTAGCCCAACCACCTTTTTCCTCTTCGTGATACAGATGATTGGGGCCTTCCAACTCTTTACCGAAGCCTTTGTTATGACCCAAGGAGGACCAGCCCAATCCACTCTGACGGTTGTCTACTACATCTACCAGAATGCGTTCGAATTCCAGAAGATGGGCAAAGCCTCCGCCATTGCTTGGTTCCTCTTTGTCTTTATCTTCTTGTTTACGCTGATCCAAACTCGCCTTCAGCGCCAATGGGTGCATTATGAGGCAGAGTAACAAGGCAGACATTCATTCACCCAACTGCGCCACGGAAGGACGAGAGTCAAACAAAGATTGCATAGATTGCGCAGATTTTTAATCTTTCTAATCTTTCAATCCCTGTTTATTTTCAGGGCAGGATAGAGCAATGAATCAGAGCAAGCATAGTCACTGGTGGCTTCATGCGCTCCTGATAGGGGGGAGCTTTCTCACCTTCTTCCCTTTTTTGGTCATGCTCATTGGCTCCTTGGTGCCCAAAGAGTTACTCCTGTCGCGTACCTTTACAGCCGCGGATCTAACTTTGGCTAATTACGTTGAGACCTTCCAAGTCATTCCCTTCGGACGCTATTACGTCAACAGCCTCATCGTCTCAACGGGTACCGTATTTCTGCAGATTCTGACTGCATCGCTGGCCGCATTTGCCTTTGCCCGCCTACGTTTTTGGGGTCGAGAGGCGCTTTTTATCCTTTACCTAACCACCTTGATGATACCATTTCAGGTGACCCTCATCCCCAACTTCATCCTCACCTCTCGCCGCTATCTCAACCTCCACGATTCGTACTTGGGCTTGATTCTTCCCTCTGCCTTTAGCGTCTTCAGCGTCTTTCTGCTAAGACAATATTACCGAGGCATTCCTCTAGAGATGGATGAAGCCGCTCGCATGGATGGCGCAACCAGCACCCGGATTTGGTGGCAGATCATCATGCCATTGAGCGGTCCCGTTTTGGCGACCCTGGCTATCTTTAACTTCAACGCGGCTTGGAATGACTTTTTGTGGCCGCTTGTTATTACCCGCAGCCAGGAGATGCGCACCATCCCCATTGGTCTCTCGTCATTTCAAGGACAGTTTAATACGGAGTGGCATCTACTTATGGCTGGTTCGGTCATTGCGTTGCTGCCTGTCCTCTTGATATACATTATCGGACAGAATTGGTTTGTGCGGGGCATTACGCTATCGGGAATGGGGGGGCGTTAGTTGAGAGAAGAGCAAAACCTGGGTTAAAACGAAGCTGAATATCGGTTCATCCAACAGCAGGATCAAGATATTGTCGGATTAGATCAACTAACTTATCCCATGAATAAGGTTTTTGTAGAAAGGCAGTGACGTTCGCATCCTTAAAACGGGTGGTGATTTCAAACGTGCTATATCCGGAGGTTAGAATGATAGGAATCCTGGCATCAATCTCGCGCAAGCGCAATAACGTCTCTTCACCGCTTAGTCCAGGCATAGAGAGATCGAGAAGAATGAGTCGAATCTCTGCCGATCTTTCAGTAAAGAATTGTATGCCGCTTAATCCATCACACGCAGTGAATGTCTCTATTGCTTCTGTTTCTAGAATCGTACAGACGGCATCTAAGATCGGCTCATGATCGTCAATAATTAAGACTTTTCCTTTGTATGGTTCATGACCAATTTGGGTCACGGAATCATGCTGTGTCACCAACGACTCTGTAGTTGTTGGGAAAAATAGCTCGAACACAGTGCCTTTGTTTAGCTCACTTTCGACCTTCAGTGCGCCATCGTGCCCGCTTACAATTCCTAGCACGGCAGCAAGGCCCAAGCCACGTCCAGCAGCCTTGGTTGTAAAGAATGGGTCAAAGATCTTAGATTTGGTTTCGTCACTCATCCCGACACCGTTATCACGAATCGTCAAGACGATATATCTGCCAGGAGAAAGTGGTCTGTTGGCATAGGTTAAAAGGGGGGTTGAATCTTGCCTGATCGTGACCTCATCTGTATGAATCGTAATGACTCCTTCGTCGTTATGAATTGCTTCGGCCGCGTTCATGATGAGGTTCATAACGATCTGCTGAATCTGACCTGTATCGCCCTTAATTAGTGATAGAGGCTCGGTTAGTGCTAAATCGAGAATGGCTTTGGATTCAATCGCCACGTCCACTAGATGTAGATTGTCACGAATGACGCTATTCAGATCCATGGGCTTGCTCTCGAATTGGCCACGCCCAGAGTAGGCCAGCAGTTGCCGCGTCAAATCAGTAGCTCTATGGGCGGCGCTAACCACCTTTTCAATGTTCGCGCGCGATTGAGATTCTTTGGGAAGTAGAGCAAGGGCGAGGGATGATTGGGCAAGTATGGCTGTTAAAAGGTTGTTAAAATCGTGGGCAATGCCACCGGACATAATCCCCAAGCTCTCTAACTTTTGAGCCTGGCGCATGGCATTTTCAGCGCGTTTGTGTTCCGTTAAGTCAATGATTTGAATAATATAGTTAAGCGGTTCGCCGCTTTCGCCCCGTATTAAGGAGACTTGGACGGACGCATCAACAACCGAGCCGTCTTTACGGAGATAGCGCTTCTCTACCTGATATGAGGGAATTTCTCCTTTCATTAGCTGTGACCGTAAATCATTATGCAAATGCTGATCATCTGGATGGGTAATTTCTGATGCCGACATCTTTCTGAGCTGGCTTGCGCTATAACCAAGTATGCGACTAAAAGAACGGTTAACTTGAAGATAGCGCCCATTCATATCAAGCATGGCCATACCAATGGGGGCAAGTTCAAAGACTTTGCGAAATAACTCTGTGGTTTCTCTCAGAGCCTGTTCCGTCTTCTTATAGGCAGATATGTCACGAAATGTCCATACGCGGCCCACAATTTGGTCGCCCATCCGTTGAGGTCGCGAGAATCGATCAAATATTCTACCGTCTTTCAATTCAACCAAGTCACGGACCTCTGTGGTAGGATCCGCATAAATTTCATTGGCCCTAGTAAGAAAATCCTCTGGAAATTTTACTTGATTGCTGACGTATTTGAGGGCCGCCTGACTTTGCTTTAGATCCGGTGGAATATCCCACATGGTAGTGAAAGCCTTATTTACAGCTGAAAAGTTTCGATTGGTGTCAACAACGAGTACACCACTTGCTACGGCTTGGAACGTAGCTTCCAGGAGGGACTTAGAGTGTTCGAGCTGTAGTTCAATCTGTTTTTGTTCCGCACGTTGGGTTTCTAGCTCATGGTTCTTCGCCTCTAAGGCCAGCCCATTCTTCTGAAGATTTGTTAGTGTCCTATTGGTTAGGATAGAAGTGTAAATCGTAAAAATCGTTGATGCTGCAATAGTAATTTGATATGTAAGCCATGTATGGATTGTAATGGGGTATAGAGGAATGTCGGTGGTAATTTGATTAGTTTGGAAAAGCAACAAGAGCGTAGCGGTTAGAAAAACACCTACAGCCATGAGGATGATTCCGCGTACGCTCAACAGTAGACCAGCAACAAATATACAAATGACAAGCGCAGTAAAGTTAATGTCCTGTAATCCACCGTGCTGTAGAGCGTTCCAGCTTAATATCCCCCACAACCCTCCAAAAATAGCAAGATTAGAGATAGATGCCTGACCTCGACGATGAAACCGTTGAGCAACCAATGCTGAGACAAATACCAATGCGGATGCAATAATCGGTTGCCACTGAAAATAGAGCAAAATGGCGAAGAAGGTGTGAGCGAGGATAGCTATCCCAGAAAGCGCGATAATTAGATTAATTACCCCTACGGAGAGCACAAACGCTTGAGGCCTTGATGAATGGTTCCTCAAAATTTGCGGCAAGAATCTAATCATATATTTTCTCCAAATGGTCGCCGGCACCCAAAAAGCATTTGCGATCAATTCAACCACTATAAGGATACCAGAAAAGGATACAAAATAGTCGTGTCAAAAAGTTTACAAATCCTTAAAGTATTGTTCAGAAAATGTAAATCACCTACAAGAAATAGAACCAACAGAGCACAGCAGATGCCTGAATTAAGAGATGGAGTATCAATTCGTTGGGGTCAGCAGAGTAGGGTGCAATTAACAAGGATGTCTGGATGCTAACAATGGAACCCACTTCAATGCTTCGTAATTTGTTCGATTTGCCCCGATCTATAGCCCTTTCATCCGTGTCAGCTGGGTTTGTGGCCATGCTAATTGGTTGCTCGGGTCCTCTGCTTATTGTGGTTCAAGCGGCACAGAATGCTGGCTTAACCGATGAGCAGCTTTCGTCCTGGGTATGGGCTGTAATGATAGGGACAGGCATCTGTAGCCTGTTGATGAGTCTTTGGTACCGCCAGCCTCTGCTAGCCGCGTGGCCAACGGCAGGTGCTGCGCTCCTTGCCTCTAGCCTTCCTGAGTATTCATTCAATGAGGCGGTTGGTGCTTATATTGTATCTTCAATAGGGCTTATTCTGCTGGGTATTTCGGGGTTATTTGGCCGTATGATGGGGTATATCCCCGGTACGATTATCGCGGGGATGATGGCTGGTATATTGCTTCAATTTGGCACAAACGTCTTTACTTATTTGCTAGAGGCTCCGCTGCTTGTCGTAGCCATGTTGGCAGGCTATCTTCTACTCAAGCGCTTCAAATTCACCGCACCAACCATTGGAATTATGATAGTGGGTTTGCTCATTTGCTACGTAGGCGGAACATTAAATGTAGGTAGAGTCAGCCCACGCCTGACCATACCTGTGCTAATCGTGCCGGCTTTTAGCTTGCAAGCTCTGCTGGGCCTTAGCCTGCCCCTATTTATCTTGGCTAATGCATCTCAAAATGCACCAGGCCTTGGTGTACTCCGTTCATTTGGATACAATGTACCTCCAGAGGGCCCTATCACTTTGACAGGCATCGTATCACTGCTGGCGGCACCCATGGGAAACTTCGGTTTCAGCCTTTCTGCCATTACCGCGGCCATCTGCGTTAGCCCAGATGCCCACCCAGATCCAGATAAACGGTACTCTGCTGGGGTGGCCTACGGTCTTTGGTATATTATCTTTGGGTTGTTTGGTGCCACTGCGGTTGCTCTCTTCAATGGATTACCAGCTGCGTTTATTGCTACATTAGCGGGTCTCTCATTGCTGGGAGCCATTAACGCGGGCTTGACCGGTGCCATGTCGGAGCCAACAGAAAGGGAGCCAGCGCTTCTCGCATTTTTGATTACTGCCTCGAATATAACAATATTGGGTATTGGAGCGCCCTTTTGGGGCTTGGTAGTTGGCGTAGCGGCACACTGGATATTGGGTTCTGCCAAAGCGCGTCCAAACGCATAGTCGTAATTCATGCCTTCCATACTCAGCACCCATTTGAAAAGTTGTGTCTACCTTATCTCAACCTTGGTTCCGTACCTGCACAATCTGGGCGATAATCGATACGGCGATCTCTTCCGGTTTACGTCCACCCAAGTCGAGACCGATCGGTGCATGGATGCGGGCAATCTGCTCATCGGTGATGCCTACATTCTTTAGATTGGCGACGCGCTTAGCATGGGTCTTTTTGGAACCAAGAGCCCCAATGTAGCGAGCCGGGCTTTGGACTGCGACTTCCAAAGCAGGGTTATCTAGCTTCTCGTCATGAGTCAGGACGACGATACAGCTCGATTCATCAATTCCCAATTCGTGCAGGGCATCAGCCGGCCACTGGGTGATCAGCCGATCCACATGGGGAAAGCGCTCTGTTGTAGCAAAAGCGGAACGAGCGTCGACGACAATGGTGTAAAAACCAAGGGGTTTGGCCATGGTAGCTAAGTGGATGGCAATATGGACCGCACCGACAACAATTAGCCTGGGGGGTGGTGCGTGGATTTCGATAAAGACATCTAGGGTTTCAGTACCATGAGCTACCTGAATACGCTCAGATTTCTGGCTGATGAGACGTTCGTGTGCTTTCGCTGCAATCACTACATCTAGCCCCTCGGTGTTGACAAGCCCCTCTTCGATAGACCCCGTGGTCGTGCCGTCAGGGTAAATAAGAAGCTTGCGTCCCGCCAAAGGGCCAGCCAGAATCGTAGCAAGCCCTATCAGACGCCCATCAGCAATGGCTTGGGAAAACTTCGCAAATATTTGGCTCAATAGATCACCTCAAATGTTCTTGAAAGTTGGGTAAAACCCGACAAAATCGGGTAGGATCTGTATAAAGAGTAACAAACAAAGCGCTGGTAGTCGTTCACTTCCCCCACGTAGGCTGAGCTTGTCGAAGCTGATCCCCCTTCGACAGGCTCAGGGAGCGTGAATGGTTACAAGCGCTAAATATAAAATCTATTTTCGCTCATGTACTTCGCTAGCGCAAACAAATCACTCACTAATTGTTATGACTCGAGAGAATAATCAAATGAGCAAACCAAATCATAAACCACAAAATCCTAACTTTTCATCGGGACCGTGTGCTAAACGCCCAGGCTGGTCATTCAATGCCTTAGAGGGTGCGTTAATCGGACGCTCCCATCGGGCAAAGCCAAGCAAAGCACGATTACAAGAAGTAATTGAACGTTCACGCAGCTTATTGGGTATTCCATCAGACTATCAGATTGGCATTGTACCAGCATCCGATACAGGGGCAATGGAAATGGCCATGTGGTCTCTGTTGGGTGCGAGAGGTGTGGAAATGCTTGCCTGGGAGAGCTTTGGCTCAGGCTGGGTTACGGATGTACAAAAGCAGCTTAGGCTGGACAAGTGTCGAATAGACGTGGCTGAGTATGGGACGTTGCCAGATCTAACCCAAGTCGAATGGTCTAATGACGTCGTCTTTACGTGGAATGGTACAACATCCGGAGCTTGCGTCCCCAACGGTGATTGGATTGCCAGCGATCGCTCTGGTTTGGCAATATGCGATGCAACCTCAGCAGCTTTTGCCATGGATCTACCGTGGCCTAAATTGGATGTGGTGACGTGGTCCTGGCAAAAGGTCATGGGTGGCGAGGCGGCTCATGGAATGCTGGTGCTTAGCCCTCGGGCGGTGGAACGCCTCGAGAGCTACACGCCATCCTGGCCTCAACCCAAGATCTTTCGTATGACAAAGGGTGGCAAGCTCAATAAGGGAATCTTTGAAGGCTCCACCATCAATACGCCTTCCATGCTCTGCGTCGAAGATGCCCTTGATGGACTTAAATGGGGGGAATCAATTGGTGGTTTGCCTGCTTTACTTCGTCGCACTCAGGACAATCTAGCGGCCCTCAATCGCTGGGTCGAGCAGGTGCCGTGGATCCGCTTTCTAGTAACGGATCCGACAATTCGCTCCAGCACGTCCATATGTATGACCTTTGATGGAAAACCGGCCCAAACCCTTTCGCCAGATGAGCAGGCTGGGTTGGCTAAGAAAATAGTTAGCTTGTTGGAGGACGAAGGGGTGGCGTACGATATTGGTGCCTACCGCGATGCGCCAGCCGGTCTACGGATTTGGGGAGGAGCGACAGTGGAAACGAGTGATATTGAGGCATTAACACCCTGGTTGGAGTGGGCACATGGGGAGCTGGTACAGAAGTAGAGCAGTAAGCATGCCTCGTGCGGATCGAATCGGCACGACGCCGTGCCTACTGTTCACGAAGTGGGCGTTTCGCCAACGAACATTTATTCTGTGGAATAGCCTGAGCTGAAAGCGTTGTTCTTCTTTCTGTAAATATTTTTCTGGCTCTGCCTTATCGAACCAGAGGCAGGAATAGACTAAATGGGGGATTCTCCTCCAATGGGTTGCCGCTATTTGGCGTGGCTAGAGCAGTTGGTACGACAACAGCAGTCGATGTGCCAGTTGGTGTCACTGTGAGAGTCGCTATAGGAGTCAATGACGCCATGGCAGTTGGCGACGTAGCAGTAGGAGAACTTGTCATCGCAATAACGGTTGGCGTAGCTGTATGAGTTGCAGATGGTAGGAGCGTTACGGATGTAGGTGTTGCCGAAGGTATCGGCGTTCGGGTCTCAGTTGGCGTGTTGGTTGGAGGAGGTGTATTGGTCTGTGTTGCTGTCGGTGTAGGGGTGGGTGCAGTTACAAAATCTGCTCGATTGGTGCCGCGTACAAAAGCTTCGGCCCAGAGCCTTACATGCTCTAGACGCCCCTCGTTGGTATGGTGCGTTCCATCGCCTGCTCGGAGCCAACTACTCTCCTCAAATTCAATGTTGTATCGAAATGCCGTATAGAAATCCGGGCCAGGAATTAAGCGATATTGAGCTCCCAGGCGATCAATATCGGCGAGGAGCTTCTTCTTGGAAGCCAACGTGCCAAAGCCGCCCTGGGCCTCATCTGTATCTGGCAGGCGTGCCAAAATAGGTGCAGCTTCTCGCCGGATGATCTCTTGAACAATGGCATCCATCCGTTCATCAAAGGCACCGATGTTTGACCAAGTCTCTTCGCTCAGGTCAATGCTGTCCTGAGAATCATTGGTCCCCAATCCGATGCCCCAATAGAGGGCCTGGCTGCCGCTGCCATCTTGAGCAAAAGCATCGTAGATGTCAGAATCGACCTCGGTTTGCTCCACAAGGCCCGTTGAATTCTGCCCGGAAAGGCCAAAGACAGGAACCAATGGCTCTTCAACCCCGTTTGAGATCTCCTGAATCTGTTTAGCTAATCCAAGGGGTCCAATGAGTTCATTTGCATCTTTGGTAATCGAGTCACCGTAGACAGCAAACATATCCCACTTGTCTTGGAAGGTATTCAACTGGGTTGTCTTTGGCTGAATACTACTTGACTGGATACCGTTGCTCGCTGAGGGCTGGTATAGGCGAATCGTCTTCATGATAAACGTGTTGTTATCCAAATTGCTGCTCGTCACCCTCAACCGTATCCACTGCGCGCCACCGCTTGGCATCACCACTTCATGGAGGCGAAAGGCGCGTGAATTTCCTACCTCACTATGTACGCTTATCCATGTACCATTCAAGCCATCTGTTGAATCTACCGAGACCTCAACTTCGTAATTCTGTGGAACAGCGCTCTGCCCTGAATACCAACCGCTTGAGTTCCAGAACTGGAAGTAGAAGTGCCCCGTCAGCGTTTGTTCCAAATCAACCGCAATAATTGCACCATCTGTCGAAGAAGCATCCAGAGTGGCATGGCCATCCCCAGTTATTCCCGAATACCCGCAGCGGTAATTGGTTAAATATTCAGTGGGTTCTGTCCATACGTTCTCTGGCTGACGGAAGCAAAAGGTATCGGTTAAATTGGTCAAATAGGCGGGTTTGCCCTGAGCAACATCATGGAAAGTGGTTGGTGGTGGTGTTTGAAATATAGGGCTAATGGTATAGAGCTGAAAGAGATTCGTTACTGAAAGACCTTCAGTTGTTGTTAATCGTAGCTCACCTACTCCAGGCTCGGCAGCTGGAATTGTTACTTTGACAAATGTGTCAAGCCATTCTTCCACCTCTGCTTCCGTGCCAAGAATGGTCACGCGTCCGGCAGTAGAACCAAAGTTAGTCCCAAAGATACCAATATCATATCCAGATACACCTGACTGATTAGCAACTTCTATGAATGGTTCTCCGAGAGATGAAAAATGTACATCAGGTGTGATAGCATGAGTCATGCGAAAGTAACCCGCGTTGCCATTTCCACCTGTTAACAGAAGACAAGCTAATAGGAACAATAAAGCGCCTAATCGTAATAGGATGGTAGGTCGTATGCTCAGTGGAAGGGAAGGCCCAAAATGGGATTTGATAAGTCACCTCGCGAACACTTGGGGACGAATTTGAAATAACGTGGTCATTTGATGTGGTTCATTCTGATTGATACGAGCAGGCTATTTACATCACACTCCTTACACCTTCGGTATAAACAACATGTCACCCAAACCATGCTTCTCGAATTGCCATCCCCCCTCCAGAAATTCAAAACGATAATCTCGCTCTGTCACATAGTCAACGACATTTTGATAGATATCACCCTTCCTCACTTCGGCAAGAATAACTGGTTTTTCTTCGCGAAGTAAGCGGTCCGCACCAAAAATTACTCGATCCTCAGCACCTTCTGTATCTATCTTAATAAAGTCCGGGACAGGAAAACCTTGCTCATAGACAAACTCATCCAATGTAACCGACTGGACCTGCAATAGGGTGGCATCATCAGGCGTATCTGGGGTGGAAAGGTGCCCTACAAGGGAATATTCAAAACTGGCAAAGGTAAGCTCACCTGTGGTGTCACTTACTGCTTTCTCGATAACCTGCACATTGCTCAAACCATTATCTTGAATATTCTGATTGAGCGCAGCCAAATTTTGTGGATCAGGTTCAAAGGCAAACACCTGTCCACTATCTTGCGAGATTGTAGATAGGGTAAGAGTAAGATACCCAGCATTTGCGCCGATATCGTATACAACAGCTCCAGGTTTAATATACTGCTTCATGCACTCGACAATGTGAGGCTCATAGGTTCCCAACGCAAATGATAGCTTCTCTAGTTGAGGCATAGAGAAATACTTGCCTTTTAAGAGACCGCTCATAACTTTTACGCGATGTAATGTGGACGTGGATTGTAGAGTGCTTGTGTTGCCTGGCAATTGGCAAATCATCTTCAAAAGTAGCTTTTCAGTGTTATTACGAAAATAGTGATAGAAATACATAATTACCTCCTACTGCATACGAATTAATACGATTAGAGTTGGTCTGCGTAAGCCTCCCTTTAAAACGGAAGCCATCTGCCAGGGTGACTACAATTTTTACGACAATATTTCTTACTGAATCAAGGGCAAATAGATGGATGGAACCCTTTCTTGCCCACCTCCTGGGATGATGCTACCACTGGGAGTAGGCGTTGCGGTTGATGGCTGAGTGGGAGCGAGTGGATCCACTGTCGGCGTCGGTGTGGGCGTGAATGTAGCTGTAGCCAGCGGATCTGGAGTTGGGGTTGGGACGAAGGTCGGGACAATCATTAATGAAATGGATTCGGCTGGCACATTCGTCGTTAAGCCCACAAAGTTGGTGGGGACATCGGCAGTTCTAACAATTTCGCTTAGATTGTCAGCACTGTACTGATAGACCTGTACCCACTCACCAAATTCGAAGTCCTTGATGTTCATATGAATCTCTAGGGAGAAGTCCATTTTGTTTATGAGCATAATTGTCAATGCATTATCGTCCGTCCGGTGGGCGGCATAAACTGAAATTCGCTCCTGATCTTGACTGAGCGAGTGAATACTCACGTCGCCAAATGTACTGCCTTGCCCATCATAATCTCGATACATGCGGAAAGCATTGATATACGGTGCATCTACCGGACCAGGATCCCAAAGCATGGCCATGTGGACGCCTTCTCGTCCGAAAATACCTAACACGTCAGCTTGGGTCAGCGCGCCATTAATATCTTCTAATCCGCCCCAGTTGTACTCACTAATGGCAATTTTGGTGCCTGGATAATATTCTTCAATCCACTCTCGCATCATGGGGATAAAGCGGATCGGTTGGTTGATCCAGCTCTCATCTACATAGCTGGCATCCCATAGTGAACGAGTTGATCGCAATCGCAACGCTTGTGTTTCAGCATCCCCAACCGAAGCAAGGGCAACGCCTTCCGAGGCAGGGTAGTAATGGAGATCTAAATAGTCTAAAATACGGACGCTATGTTGATCTTCGTAAGCTTTCATCTCTTGCAAGTACCAAGCCGTTAGGGGTAGGCCACCGTGGGCATTTCGATCTAATGGATTTTTCCACCATTCATCGGTGGTCTGGTCCAGCGCAGAATAGAAGTAAGCAGTCCAGCCCCACAAGACAGGTCCGATAGTCATTGCAGAGGGATCTGCCTCCTTAACAGCAGCTCCATAAGCGTAGCTCTTCTCACGCAGTTCTTCGTACCCAACGGGTTCCGGATGCAGATCGCGGTGGGTCTTGGACCAGAGCATAGGTTCATTATCCAAGCTATAGTATGAGATGCCTCCGGAACCTGCATTGCCGTATTTGTTGGTCAGGTGGGTGATCCAATCAATGACAAATTGAGTATCCACTGCCAAGCTTGTATCGGCGGGATCGTTGCCAGTTACCATTGTGCCATCCATCTTAACCCCGTTACCACATACCGGATTGTTTGGAGCAACCTGTTGCTGTTCACCATATTTGGCAATGGCAAACCCGCAGTCAAGGTTACGTTCTTTGGCGACCCAACCAATCATGGGGATCGTCATCAGAGTACGGGTATTGGTACGCAAATTCTGCTCGATAAAGAGATCAGCAGATGACCCATCTGGCAGGGTTGCCACATTGGTTCGACTGTCAGGTGCGTTGAGAAAAAACCAATCACTAGCTAAATTCGTGGTATCAATCTGCCAGTTCCAACGGGTTGTAGCATTCCCTCCCCAGCGGCGAACTGGCAATTTGACAGCTTCGGCAACAGCCTCACTCGCAAAGTTCATACCGTAGATCTCTGGGCTAATTGGGTGGCGCTCAGACACAGTATCGATATTGATCAGATAACTCGATGGAGTCGGCGTAATTGTCGGTGTGGGGCTAGGTGTTGACGTCGGCGTTGGCGTGGCAGTCGGCGGAATCACAACCTTCATAAGACGTACATCATCAATGTAAAATGTCGGTTGGGCAGCGCCTGTTGTATCCTGTAAAGCAAAACCGTAAAATTCCGGTGGCTCCCCTAATAAGGTGAATGGAATCTCCACGAGCATCCACTCGTTAGCCATTGGTTGGATGGGTACGCTTTCAGTACGGAATGTGCTAAGCGTATCGGCGAGAACCAAGCGCAGTTCTTGGTTGCCAACCTCACCGCCGTGGAGCCAAAAGCGGATCAAATTGTGGTCACCTCCCGATAAAGGTGCTTCAGTTGTAAGGTGGAGGGCACCCCACGCCCCGGTGTATGTTACAGATAGAGAAGTCATTCCTTCTTGGGAGAGGCTTGAATTCGCAAAATCAATGCTGCTCTCCCAGGAGACATCGCTCCAGCCATCGGCCAATTCATCGTTATAAACGATTTGAGTGGCGCTGATGGTGCCAGGTATGTAATTTCTCGTGAATGATGCACGTAAATTCGAACCTGAAGAGAAGAGTGGTTGCATTGCGGCCACCAAGACAACCCCGCTGAGGAGAAAGAGGATTTTTGACAGCAAGTGGGTTTTCATTTCAGGCATAGTGAAGGGACCAAGTCAAGATTGATATACATCTTACTCTAATCTCTGTATTCAACGCGCCCATGGCATAGGTCTCTCTGGGATTATTCAGGATGCAAGAGTGTCAAGCAGGAAACGTTTGTTGCTGGGTCAATATTTGCTACTGGGTTAATAGTGGTAAGTAGAGATCAAAGGAGGATGGGTCCTCTTCCGGAACTGACGGTGTTGGAATCACAATGCTTTCTCCATCTGCGTCAAAGACACCCTTTTCAACAATGACAGCACGTTCTCGCGTCAGCAGATAGCTATAGATCTCATCTGACGGAGCAACCCAGGCTTTATTAGTTCCAGGCGCGCCATATGTATCATAGATGTACCCAGCAAACTGGTCTAGTAGATCTTCAGCATCACCGTGGGTTAAAGTGTTATACCAAAAGTGCTGACCCGTTTCCTCATGTTGGGTTGCCATCCAATCAATGGCAGAAATATGAGTGGGATCGACAGTAGGATCATCCTCCGAAACAGTTCCTAAGGCAATTCGACCGACCGCTAGCTCGAAGCCAAATGCGTAGGCATTCGGAAGTTGAGTCTCCTCATCTAAAATATTTTCAGCTACACCTGCATCAACAACAAACGGAATGAGAGATCCGTTTTCACTAAACTGGACATCACTCGAACCAGAATCACGATGCTCACGAATAAACGGATCATACGCAGACACATTGCAAGGTGAGGCAAAACTAATTATCCGATAGTCAGGTACAGTTGACGCATCAGCAACCTCTCGAAGCCGATTGTACCCATCAATCACGGTTTGTTCATCGAACGGTGGGAAACAGGTATGATCCCAGGTATGGTTGCCCAAAGACCATCCCAAAGGCAGCTTACCCTTTAGATATGGTTCATCCACAATCCAGTCTTGATCTCTCGTCTCATCAACATCTTTGGCGATCAGAAAGAAAGTCCCCGTCCAACCATAACTCTCCAAAACTTCAACTTGCTTTCGAAGGCCAACGTTGTCATCCATTCCATGAGACCAAGCAAACCCTTTGCCATTAAGCAACGTAGTCGTTGTAATCTGCCCCAATCCCGTTATATCACCGCTACTCTCGATAGCAATCTTTATATCTGCAGCACTGGTCGTAAAAAGGATATTACCTGTGGGGATATGAGTATGAGAGATAACTAGGCCATCCGCAATGACCTGGGCGGCTAGAACTTGATTGACTTGTACCTTTAATGTTAAATCATTATGGTAAAGCGATGGAACTTGAGACCGATCAATCTCATAAGTCAATGTGTACTGTTCCGTTACAACAGGTTCACTAGACCTCTGAAACCGTTCGTGACCCTCTGAGAGCTCATTAATCCGAATGGCTTGTGCAGAAGTATATCCATTCCAACCCAAAAGAGATCCGTAGAAAAGAAGCCAAAGGAGCAGACAGATCGTACAGGAAATGATCAAGACCAACCGATTTCGTCGGGATACCCCACTAGGGTAGGCAGGGCGTATTTTCATATGGTACAAGTGACTGGATAGGTTCATTTGCTATTTTCAGTGGTTTGCAGTGCAGTAGGTACACCCCATGCCGCACAGGGGCTACTCATAGAGCGGTTGCGTCCTACTGATTATTGCTCGCTGTTTTCAATTGTGACGGTCACTTCACAAGGCGTAGGGTAGTTTCCGTTCTGTTCTACAACAACGACCCTTAATTTATAAACGCCATTGGGTAATAGTGCTGTATTCCAAAGCCCCAAGTACCCTCCGGTAACAGCAATTTCAGAGCTATTGATAAAGTTATAGTCAGAACTAAACTCATCAGCATATTCCAATTTGAAGTAACGAAATTTGTCGTGAAAAGCTGCACCACTAATCTGGGTAAATCCAGAGAGAACTTCACCATTTTGAGGTGATAGAATGATCGCTCTGGGGTCGGCACATTTGGCTGGCACAACGGTAGGTCGATTCGTTACAGTCTGAGGTACAGACGATTGTACTGTTGGCACTGGTGTGGAGGTCGGCGTTGCGACGGGGGTCTCTGTAAAGGTTGGTGTTGGCGTTACCAACAGCCGTTTAACCTTCTCTACGCTAAGAAGGCGTGCCTTTACTTGACTATTGTCGGCAACAGAGATGTTGCTAGCTCTGCCAAAGTAGTCAAGCCCTGCTTGAAAATTGCCTTTGCGCATGGCTCGATCTCCTAGCTCTAGATACGTTTCGTATATCTTCTGGCCTACTTCATAAGTGAGAAAATCTGGGCTTCGTTCATAGAGAGGAAGCAAAACATCTATTGCCTGTTGAAGGCTGCCAAGTCGATAGGCTCGTTCACCTATGAGATAAGCTTTTAACAGATCACTACCTGATTTAAGTCGTTCATCTTCTGGAGCAAGCACAAGAGCGTTACGAAACTGGCTTAGTGCGCGTTCAAATTTGTTGTCACCATTGGTTGGCTCAGCAATGAGCTGAACCCCCGTCTCAAAGTACGCGTTGGCTAGATAAGTGACAATTTCATCTTCAGCAAAAGAGTCATCCATTGCGCGCAGCTTCTCAAAACCTTCGATTGCACTGTCCCACTCACCATTCTGGTAAGCTAAGTTGGCATCATCCCAAATGGCGCTAAGGCTCTGTGATGAAGGTGACTCCATAACAATTTGTGCAGGCGTAGGCGTGGAAAGGAGTGGAGTGGCGGCAATAATTGTGTCCTGAGGGTTTGTAGTTTGAGTTGCAATCACCAGCACATCGGGTTGGGTTGAGCTCATCTCTGTACTGCTTCCTGTTAGCATCTCTTGGGCAGATTCCAAAGCAGAGCGTTGAACAGACCAGAATCCCCAATAGTACAAGCCGATTAGAAAAACCGCGCTAAGCAAAATGCTGAATGTTCTTCCAATCTTTTTTGTCTCCTTTTTTGCTCCAATATTGGTACGTTCCAAAGTCCTATTTGACATGAAAACCTCGTAGTTCAAGCTCTCTTTCTATGTGATGTACTTAATCACTTTCCAATGGTTTCCATCAGTAAGTGGTCTGTAAATCACTTCATCCATCAATTGGTTGACCAGAAACAGGCCATACCCTTCTTCTCTCGGTTCATCCAGATCTGGCTGAACGACTGAACTACTGTCAAACTGCTTGCCAGAATCATATAAGTCTATGACAATACATTTTTTCTGCGCATCATAGGAAAAGCGTAATCGAATCTGTGCCCCTTGATGGCCATATGCATGTTCAATAATGTTGTTGCAGATTTCATGCACGGCCAGTTCTATATCAAAGCAGATCGATACATTACCAGTAGATGTATTTACATCCGTAATCTCATTTTCCTTTAGAAAGGAACGTACATGCGCTCCAATAACGCTTAGATTCTTATATTTTCCCCGAACAACGACCGTTGTGACTACTGGTTGATTCATGGAAGACTCCCAGAGTCTTTTACATGCCTAACCAAACATCGGTAGACGCGGTAAATAGATACACTTTACAAACACGAAAACGTGATTACTTGACGAGTATACCACAATCGACATGCAACAAAACGACCGATTTCTGTCTGATTTTACTTCAAGAATTAACCCCTTTAATGATAAGAAGCGTCTGATCGTCATGATGCAGACCTGCTCCAAATCGATTGAAGGCACGAACGATCTCATGGGCAATTCCGGAGGGCTGCTGGGAAGCAGCAGAATCAATTACCTCTAGCAGGCGCTCATAACCAAAATGCTTACCACGATTATCAGGCATCTCAATATAGCCATCGGTGAGAACGATTAGCAGATCACCCTGTGCCATCACCACTTTCTTTTCAATAAATTGCTCATTCACTTGCACCCCAACAGGAACATTTTCTGATTTCAGAAGCCGAGCAGGCTCATGTGCAGGTTTGTAGATAACTGGAGAGTGTCCTGCATTTGTATAGGTTAGCACTCTGGTCTCAGGTCGATACTGACCTACAATCGCTGTGGCCAACATACTATTTCTAGTCAAATCATCAAACATATCAGCGTTGATATATTCGAGTATCGATGCTGGCGTGGGCAGATCTACTAACTTCAAGCTCGTTTTAACTACTTTGCGCATGACAGCCATAAGCAATGCGGCAGATACGCCTTTGTAAGATATATCACCAACAATAAACGTTAAATTGTTTGAGGGCTGCAAGAAGTAGTCATATAAATCTCCCCCCACTTGATGGGCTGGCCTAGTGTCAGCATAGATCTCAATCCCTTCTATAGGAGGTAACTCGTGTGGCAAAAAGTTCTTCTGGATCTGCTTGGCCAGTGCGAGATCACGTTCTAAGTAATAAGGAAGGGTGCCTATTTGGATTTCACCAACATGGTTTGGATACAGCATAATGTATTTTACTTATTGAATGAAGCAATGGCCTCAGATTTACTTGTGTAGATATTGATAGCTTTATCCAAACTAGTTAGCTCGAAGATTCTACGAACCGGTGGCGTAGGGCTGGATAAATATAGATCTCCACCATATGAACGACAGATACGCATGCTTTTGACTATGGCAGCCAAAGCACTTGAATCTATAAACGTGACAGATGACAAATCAATCAGTAAATGACTGGACTGTTCCCCCTCGATCTGGTCGATTTGCTCCATTAAACTAGGCACCGTGTATGAGTCTAATCTCCCGTTTAACTCAATGACTGATACCTTATCCGATGCATAAGAATGGATATCCACAGCTATATTTTACCCTACCTCTACGTCTTACGGTTCAACAGGATCTCAACCATTCAGCAAGCTCCGTACAAGCGTGGTTGACGAGGTTTTTGCAGAGGGAAGATATTTCTTGCCCCTGCGAAAACTATCTGAATCCCGAAGAATTCATTTTACTCTCTAAAACTTTTGGCACTGACGAAAATCAGCCGTTCTACTATGAAAAAAATTTAACAAATCCCAAGCATGGATACCTGATTGCCCCGACAACCACATTTTGGGGAACATTTGAGGGCGCTTGGGTTATGCCAACTTCCGGATTCTATTTGATCAGCGCTCCTAAATGCTTCCAAATTGTTTGAGTTGTCATCATTTATGTGTCAGGCCAATCTTGCTCATGACATCGTTATTTTTATGTTGATGAGTTGCTGACACAGGCGTACCCGTTTCATGTATCATTCTTCTTCGCAGCCATGCAAGCGGTGTACTAAATATCTGCACCCAGTCTTCCCACATTGTATGGGTTGCGGCATAATAGGCGTCGACAGCCCAGCGTTCGTCAATGTCATTGCCACCTGTTGTTCGGGTATACCAAAAGCCAGTAAATCCAGCCCGGCATTCAAACCGTTTTTGCTGCCACTCATCCTGAATCAGTGCGACCTGTTCAACGTCTATTGGTTCAACACCAACAAAGCCTAATTCACCGCATAACACTGACCACAATTCGGGCAGACGGTGAAGTTCAAATCTCTCTAATGTGTGTCCGATTGCTGAGAGCGTATTATCCGGCGTACGCGTTTGAAATCGTAGCAAGGATAGACTCTGTGGCCCACTTTTCGAGGAGTGACTTGAGCGCCCTGGTTTGGTACCCATTTTTTCGACTCTTGTGAACGTCGCGCCTCTCGAGGTATAGAGTATGGATAGAGCAATGAGCATCATCAGAGGAAGCAGTACGATAAAGAACAAAAGTGCCAGCAACTTTTCTAACGCAAAGCGTATCGAATAACGGAGTAAGGAAGGCGACACGGTAGTCAACACCATTGGGTCATAGACTTGAAAGCTGTCTCCATTATCAATATCCCCAATACAATCCTGATTGATAAGTTTTCTATAGACTTCTAGTGACTCACCAATATAGGTATTGCCGAATACCGTACTATCTTTTATCGAAACATTTTTACCCAGCACACTCCGAGAGCCAATGACCACATTAGGTCCTACTTGGGAACCGCTACCAACTTCACTTCCAGCCCCGATATAAACAGGCGGGGTGAATTTTGCGGTTGGATGTACATAACAGTTCTTCCCAGTCCAGACACCTTTGGCAATCTCTTGTCCATCAACATGTAGATTCAGGCCAGAATTCAATCTATTCTGATCAACTTGAGCAGCAAAATGCTTTAAGTATGTTCCCTGTGCGTGCTGATACGACGCAAAGGAGTCGATGGGGTTCCAGTACTTTTCCGTTACAAAACCAGCAACCGTCTCTCCGGATTCAAGAAGGGTGGGAAGGAGATCAAAGTGACAATCAAATGACTTACCTTCTGGAATATAGTCTAATACATCAGGTTCAAATATATAAGCACCTGTATTGAAGCAAATCTCATCTGTATCATCAGGAACAACATCAACACCAATAACCAGCCTAGACTTCCCTACTTGCAAAAATTGGCTAGATCGTACAGGGACTTTGTGGGGGCGCTGTAAGATTGCGGTTGCAATGCTGCCTTTTGAGCGGTGCAAGTCCAGTGCTGAATCGATATCAAACTCAATTAATGAGCTAGCTGGCAAGACAATAAAGGTTCCGTCAATATGATACCTTACCCGCTGAATTGTACCGGCAGTACCTAGGAAATTTCTATGTAGGAGGTAAGTCAGGTTCATCCCCCAGCGCTCTCCCTGCCCAAAATATGCTTCGATCTGCTCCCCTAAATGAGAAAGATTAACATAGGCATCTTTGTACCCATATCTGTGCAGCAATTCCAAACTGTAAACCATTACAGGGTAGTTGACGACAGGTACCATAGGAGAAGGAATATTTGGATGCAAGGTCTTCAGAGCAGTCTCTTCCCCATTCGCCAACAGAAATAACTTCATCTCAGCATTCCTTTCGGTGCTTTTCTCAGCCGTGTTTCATAACAGACATTTCGTCATTCTGATAGAACGCTAGGAAAATTGGTTACCAACACAACTATAGTACAACAAGCGTTTATATAGATAGCCCTTCAGTAGCAGCTCTCCGATTGGCCAAAGCACTCTCCAAGTCCTCGCATATTTCAAAGAATTGCTCAAGACGTAGTAGAGATAGTATCCGTTCAATTGGCGATGGGACATTGGTTAACCACACATTCCCACCAGCATCACGTGCTTGCTTTGTTAAGGCAACCAATGAACCAATGGCGGCGCTATCCAAAAATTCAACGTCAGCCAGATCAACAATCAAAAATGGTTCTGTCCCTAGAGTTTTATGCGCTGTAGCCATGAATGAGTGTTGATTGCTAATATCTAACCGCCCTTGAACAGACAAGACAGTCGGCTCACCAGTCAGGATGACTTCTGAAATCTCTGAGTTGGCTATTGAGTTACGACCTTTCCGCATGGCCCACCATTGAAGTAGAAAGAAATAGCCAAAACCGACCAAATCGGCTGCATACCGTTTCCAGAGGCGGCGCGGTTCATGACATAGACGATGCAGCCATTCTAACCCACAGCTCTGCATCCACTGCGGTGCTCGAGTTGTGACACCGGTAATAAAATCAAAGGTTCCCCCAACACCAATCATAACGGGAATGCCCAATGCATCCCCGTTCATATCGATCCACTTTTCTTGCCTAGGGTTGCCAAATGCAACCAGTAGAATATCAGGATTTGCCGCTTTACAGGCATCAATGATGCTCGGATCCTGATTGTCCACAGCGCTTCGGGAGGGCGCAGCAACGCCTGCAATTTTTAGATTCGGATACTGCTCAACCAAGATGTCCGATGTTCGCTGAGCAACACCTGGTGCAGCACCCAAAAGATAGATAGATAATCCCTTCTCAGCAGCCATCTTAGCAATGGCAGGCACTAGATCCACGCCAGTGACTCGCCCTTGCACAGGTACGCCCAAACGGCGTGCGCCCCATACAAGTGGCATTCCATCCGCAGTTGCCATATCTACTTTTTGTAGTATTCTTTGTAGAGCGGGGTCGCCCAACGCTTTAACAATAAAATCAGCATTGACTGTAGCAATTTGATGCCATTTGCCGGATTGTCGACCGATGGACACAAAGCGTCCAATACGCTGAAGCGCTTCTGCCATGGTCACATTGTCAATCGGAGTTCCTAATATAACAAGTAGTTTACGCATACCGGACCGATCCTTCTTATACTGTATGGATGAGTCAAAGTTTTCTCTTGAATTAATATCAGATACTAGACGTTTCGGTTTACGGAAATTAGTATGCACCACGACTCAGCAGAACGGCGGGCACTGTTTTGCATATAATCCAGATATCACACCATATATTCTGCTCTGCAATGTATTGCAGATCGAGATGAATCCACTGCTCAAAATCCAAGTTGCTACGGCCAGATACTTGCTGCAAACCAGTTAGGCCAGGTATGGCCTCTAATCGACGCAGTTGGTGAAACTTATATTGCTCCACTTCCTGTGGCAATGACGGGCGTGGACCAACGATGCTCATATCCCCTCTTAATACATTCACTAATTGGGGCAATTCATCAATACTGAGTTTGCGAATAACAGCTCCAACTAGCGTAATTCGAGGATCGTTTTGCATCTTGAAAACGGGTCCATCCGCCTCGTTTTGTGCCATAAGCTCTGCTTTCCGCGCTTCTGCATCAACAGACATGGAGCGAAACTTGTAACAAGTAAATAACTTACCCCTCTTTCCTACTCGCGTCTGTCTAAATATTATGGGGCCAGGTGACTCTAACTTCACCGCGATAGCAGTGAGAATAAGCACAGGAAGCAGTCCTATTAACGCAAATGAGGCAATCATCAGATCCAAGTATCTTTTAAAGTACGGCTCTGATTTGGCATAGATCGATCGAAAGGCAATTGTGAATCGCCATCGCCAAATGGGAAGATTTCGTTGTAAGCTCATGTTCCCTTCTCTGTTGAGAATATTGGAAGATTTGGTATCAAATTGGCGTACCATGACGTTTGTCTGCATAATATCTCCTACTTCTTAACAATATTGCAGTCATGAAAGAGCATTGATGTCCCAGTCGCTCAATCGAAGAGATTGGTCAACCAGAAAGAGATCTCAGTCGCTCCAAATTACTAGACGACTGTTATTTCTGGGAAGGCCGACTAAAAATATGGGCTTTGCTTGAACAAAATTTTCTCGCCGGTTTCCTGGGGATGTGAAATAACTACTTATTGTTGTTCCCCGATACGTCTCGTTCGTACCCACCCCTTCTTTTCTGGCCGAACAAATAGGCGTACATAGAGCCAAATCTTCCAACCTAAAAAGAGGGGTAAATAGAACATAGCAAGGTAGGCTTTACGGGGTACGTCAGCCAATACCATGCCGGACGTTAGGTAGATAAACTGCCCAACAAAGATAAATGTAACTAAATTCACGCTTGCAGTGGTATCAATTAGAAGTGCCAGGATAAGAGAAATACCACTAAGACCCAAAAGAATTGAAAAAGGTGGGATAATGTGTTCCATTACCGCATCAAACAAAACAAACCGCGAGCCCAGGTTTGGGCCTGGCAAGAAAATCCGCTTTAGCAAGCGAGGAACATATACCTTCGCCATTTCCAAACGACCTTGTTCCCAACGAACGTTCTGCGTATTAGATTCACTTAGGCTATTCGGGATCTCTGCCCAAACAACCGCATCCGGTGCGAAGAGTACGCGTTGACCACCTAATATCAACGACATATGGTATTCAATATCTTCAGTAACTGAAGCAGACCATTTATACTCGACTAATATCGATTTATGGAAAACCATACCATTGCCCTTCAAACCGGCTGAGGCACCCAACAACATACGACCTTGAGGGCGTAAGTAGTGCAGAACCGCCAATGCGGATGCTCGCAAGCTAGCCGTCCAGGACTGTTCAGCATCACGTACAGCATAATAAGCCTGGATTGCCAGTGCTCCTTGCTGCAATTTCGCGTCCATTATGCGAAGGAAGTTCGACGAGACAAGAGAGTCGGCATCAAGAATCGTTGCCGCATCAAAATCTCTGTCATCATCTAATATCTGCCCCAACAACCACTGAAGTGCACATCCTTTTCCCACATTTTTGGTATCAAAACGTTCATAGACGATACTGCCAGTTGCCCTAGCTAACGAAGCGGTATTGTCCATACAGTTATCGGCTACCACAAAGATATCATACAACTCTTTGGGATAATCCAACTGAGCAAGGTTCGCCAGCAGGCCGGGTAGCAATTTTTCTTCGTTATGTGCTGGAATCAAAATAGCAAATCGATTCTGCGGGCTTTTGGTTGGGGGCTTTGTTGAAGAGGGGGTGAACCACGCACAAACAGTTAACAACAACAGATACCCGACCCAAACAGCCAGTACACTCCCGATACCCCAGAAAAGTATCGTAAAAATAGAAAAGATAATGTTCATTTGAGTCCTCGTACAAATTGATTCAAACGCTCCACATACCGCTCTAGGCTCATTTCTTCTTCAATACGACAACGTCCAGCTCTACCCATTTTTTCGGCTAGTTCAGGTGATGCCAACAGACGTACAATGGCTTCACGTAGCGCATAGGGATCTTCGGGTGGGACATAAAGTCCTGTCTCCCCGGCGACAACGACATCCGTCTGTCCACTGGTTCTAGAACAGATAATCGCTCGTTCCATTGCCATGGCCTCAAGAAGTGCCGTAACACCTGCTTGAAAATTAACTTCGTAAAGCGGCATGACAACAAAAAGGCTGTCAGCATAGAGTTGCCGAAGCTCAAACTGACTGAATTTCTGCACAGTAACATTTTCTGGGATCTCGACGTACTCAGTTGAATCTTCCCGTTTTGACCAGGGGCTGGCAGCCGCAATGACGACCTCTACATCTAAATCTCGCACAGCTTCGATCAACGTAGGATAATCCCGAAACTCTAACCCGACGGCGCAGATCATGCGCCGCTGCTGGGGCTTGACTTGTGCAGGAGAAAAGAAGTCACTATCCACCATAAAGGGTGTGAAGACGACCTGCTCTGACTGCACTTGCCAACGTTCCTCGATAAAACGTTTCTGCCAGGTAGAGTAGACAAAGAATGTGTCGATGTACTTTTTCAGCCCAAAGACATCGAGCAACATCATCTTCTTGCCAACAGACAAGATATGAACGATCATGAGATGAGCAATCCCTTTACGGCCACCAAATTTAAGGAGCCAAGCTAAGGGTAGGCCGATCTGTTCGC
Organism: Chloroflexota bacterium; assembly: GCA_039028975.1. Classification (GTDB taxonomy): domain Bacteria; phylum Chloroflexota; class Anaerolineae; order Caldilineales; family Caldilineaceae; genus JAHBNG01. The sequence goes on along the minus strand of JBCCHB010000028.1, from coordinate 45,742 downwards.
CATCGGTGAAGATCACGCTGTAGCGGCTGCGCTCTCGAAAGCATGTCCAGGCAAGAAGAAAATTGGGACCACCTACCCTTTCTAATAGATTGCCAAACCATCCAGCTCTCTCGCGAGCACTCGTGTAATCCATAAGTTCGGCGTCAAAGCATTGAGCCATTTCAAGATAGTCAGCCTTTGGTCGCATCTGTTGAGCAACCTGGCGTTTGATATCTGGATCAATGACCCCGGAAACAGTTAATAGTACATTTGTCATATGAATATCAAGAAGTGAATGTGCTAGAAAGAGAATTTGCTAGTTTCGGTCTTCGACTTGGGACGTCAAGAGAAATCTCTTTTAGTAGATCGAGTAGCTGAAATGCGTTCTTCTCACCATCGAAATTTTGCCGTACAAGCGCTGCGGCATTTTGGCCACACATCGTCCGGAAGGATTTATCATCAACCATTGTCTGCAATGCTTTGCTTAGCGCGGGTACGTCTCCTGGGGGCACCAATAACCCAGTTTCTCCATCTCGCACAATTTCAGAAATTGCCGCAACGTCAGTGGAGATGAGTGGCAGCCCAACAGCGCCTGCTTCTGAAAGAACCATAGGCAAACAATCGCCGTACGTTGGCAAACAGAATATATCGCACTGATGGAATAGGCGCATTAGTTCTGGACTGTTGGGCTTCATATTGTTGTAGACAAAGAGATCTGGTTCCTCTGGAATGGGTTCATAGGTCACCAAATGCAGTTCAATCTTTGGCCCTACTGTACAATGAAAATCAGCACAATCAGCATTTTTTGAGCGGATGGTGCGGAAGGCTTCAATTAAATCAAGTCCTCCTTTACGTCGTAAATTCCCTCCGACAAATAAGATCTTGACAGTTTCATGGTTAGCCTCTTTCTTATGCAGGCCACTCTCTGGATCATCCTGTGGACTCGCCCACTCGGCTAAGTTCACACCCGGTGGTATCACAACAATCTTTTCAGCCGGCACCCGGTATTCATCAATTAAACTTTGCTTTGTCCATTTAGACCAAGTTACCAGGCGGCTGGCATGGTAAAAAGCAGAGTAGTTTGCCTTCCATTTCAGCATTTCCATCCAAGTACTTCCACGACGATGGGCATAATGCTCACCAAGCTGGTCGTACTGTAAAGGCGTAGCATCTAGCGAAACAATGGTTGGAATACGTCTGATCCATCTGGTCATTAAAGCTGCAGGAACTTGAGTGTGTATAAAAAGTGCATCAATTGGTGATGATTTCTCCATCTGGTTGACCGCTCGATAAGCACGAATCCCTGCCCGCACAGTCCAGTTGCTCCTATAAATAGGGATATTAGCAGACAGACCAGATGTCTCATAGGGAATTGGTGCCAGGATCGCTTCTACGGACGGATCTCTTACGATATTAGCCGTTAGGTTTTTGCTATGTGTCACATGACCTAGGGTTTGTTCCAAAATGAATCCAAAGGTATGTTTGGGCATAATGTTTATGAGCCATCCTCACGCAAATGAAGTAGGGCCATTCTGTCAATATAGACGGTATTGCGAAATCCAGCATCATTCTTCACATATATACCTGTGACATATTCATAGTCAGGATCGTAAAGCAGCTCATCTAACCAGACTTCAATCTTTACCCAACTATCAGACGGTATGGCTCTGTTGATATCCAAAAAATAGAGACGAGTCTCAGAAAAGGAATCATCTCCATCAAAAAAGACAGATTCATCGTCTGATGACCAATAGGTCTGCTCATTACTTCCGACCACCGTCACAGCAAAGTCACCCGTATCAACAATATCGGTACCTGTATGCAACCAAAAGCTGACACCCAGAATCTCATCACGGGAATATGAGGCAGAAGATTCCGGACGAACGGTGAAGAATATGGTGCCAAAATCGTCCCGAGGCTTTAGCGAAATCGATAAGGCACCGCTCGTTAAATCGGTACGTTTATCTAATTTCTCATACCAACGAGCCGTAGTCACCAGGTCATAGTCGACACCCTGGCTATTTTCCAGAGTCCAGTTGCTGTCGAGTTCATCATCATAAATGAGAATTTCTGACACACCTCCAGAATAGTCATATTCAGACCCTAAGCTTAAGGTCACCAGATTGTATTCATCCTCAGCTACTGTAGGAGGACGCTGTGTCGGTGTCGGAACGAGCGCAACCTCGATACTGCCGTCCAATAAAGGTGCTACGGTTGGCTGAGGCACGGTCGGTGCGGAAACATCTTCTCTTGATGCGGTTGGTTCAGATTCAGCTTGCCCTTCTTCGGCTGGAACATCCATAGAGGATGGCAATGTTAGTGAAGTTGATAGCGAAGACGGTACTGGCGTCCTGGCAAGCAACAGTGGATTGAGAGTTGCTTCTGGCTTGGGTGCGGCGACTGTTTCAGTCGGGGCTTCAACACAGCCAATCAAAAGCGCAGATCCAACCCATAATATCCCTATCATGCTCCTCGCGCTACTCATCTCAATGCGAATAGGTGGCAGGCTTTGGGGCCAAAGACGGCAGATAGATTGATTGGTTCGTAACCAGGGTAAGAGAACGATCGACAAAAGGCGGAAAAATAATCTCATAATACAGTCTTTACCCGACCATTTAAGGTCGTCTCAGCTAATTGAGAAGTCGGCACCGTTCGAAGAGGTTTGGCAGGAATACCGACAACGGTGCTCTGAGATGCCACATTGTGGACCACAACTGCATTGGCACCAATCTTGGCGTCGTCGCCGATATGAATCTCTCCTAGAACACGGGCCCCCGCGCCAATAAATACATTGTCCCCGATCACGGGAAATGCATACTCATTGCGCATTCCAATGGTAGCAGAGGCAATAACACTACAATTTTCTCCCATACGCTCTACGGCAATTACGGTTCCACTTGTGTGGGCAATATAGAGCCCTCCGCCGATCTCTCCCCAGATTTCCATCCCAAAGCGGAAGAAAATCCAACGCATCATAAATCCATAGAGAGCAGGAATCTTTTTACTTTGGCACCAACAGGCAAGACGGTACCAGGCCATTGCCCGTAAGGGCATATGCCTGTGTAGTAGCTTCAATATCAAAAGCAGTGACAACTCAGCAGGTTGGGCAACTTGGCTAGGTATGACCCAGCGAAGGGCATCCTGTTTAAATTTTCTTAACACTAGTTTGCACCTGATTTCAATGCATGGGGCTGATAAATTGGCATTTCAGCATCGGAAACAAGTCTAAAAAAGTCTTCTCGCCCCCCTAACTCGTCTGCAGCGCCCTGGTAGTAGGTCAGATTATAGATCCCACTGTAGGCAAAACGCGGTAAGGACCGGAATATCGGAATGAACGGAGCCAAACGATCTCCAAACCGGGCAATCTGCTTTAAGGCGAAAATAGCAACTTTGCTTGCTATCTGCTGCGACAAACAGAGTCGGGTCAATGCCCTGACGACAAGATGGCGCTGATGAAACTCTTCCATTACTTTTGGAAGTAGCCACTTCTGACCCTTATCCCTCGTAAAGATGACGTCGTTTCGACCGTACATATAAGGGGTCTGCAACCAAGATTCGAACTTTCTTTCGGCGTAGTGATACCCGATAGCCTGTGGATTAAAGTAAAAGCGAATATCCTTATCAGCCAAGCGGTATGCAAGCTCCACATCTTCTGCTCGGCGAAATGAGACATCAAAGCCACCGGACTCGATAAGATGTTTCCGGCGCAATGAGGCATTTCCTGTATAAAATTGCCGTGCAGTTGGTTCCCAACGCGCCATCTCCATATCCTCGTACTGCTTGTACAACATCATCTGTTCCCAATACACCCAGGAGACCATCTCAAAATCATTGGGAGTAATCATAGGCCCTAACACAACAGCCTGTTGCCCATATTTTTCGTGGCTCTTCAAATGTTCAATAATAAAGTCTGGTGCCGGTACCACATCATCGTCAACGAAGATAACCAATTCACCCCTAGCCAATCCGATCCCATTATTGCGTGCCGCAGCAGGGCCAGCATTTTGCTGCTGAGCAACAACAAGGTTGAGCGGTGATTTTAAATCGTTTAAATAAGATTCCGTGCCATCTGAAGAGCCGTCAGAGACAATAATAATTTCAATATCACTGAGATTACAGCTTTGGGCTTCAAAAGCTGCAAGAACCTGCTTAAGTTGATTCAACCGATTATATGTTGGTATGATTACGCTTACTTTAAGCATGAAACATTCCTATAAGGTACGTATTACTTTGGCGGGAATTCCCGCCATAACGGTTCGAGGAGGAACGTCTTTGGTCACGACACTGCCTGCGCCAACAACACTCCCAGCACCGATGGTTACGCCACTCAGTACAATAACCCGCGCGCCGAGCCAGACATTTTCCTCTAAAATTATTGGTGCCGAATCAGGCGATTCATTTCGTCGCTCTGGTTCTAATCTGTGGAAATCGTTGTCCATCATGATGACATATGTACCGATATTGCAGCATGGTCCAATTCGGATTAACAGACTAGCAGCAATTGAACATCCGTAGTTGACAAAGGCGCTTTCGCCAATCTCCAAAGTCCCCTGGTTTTGAGCCACTAACTCGGTAGTGGCTATGGTGGAGGACAACCTCACCCTAGGATGGATAATCATGGTACCGCTATTTTGGACCACTGGCCATCCCCATACCCGAACCTTCCTGCCCAGTTGGGTAGCCTGACGAAAACTCCACTGTGCTCGCAAGACAGCGTGACCATCTTGCCATATCTGCTGCAATGTCATCGGGAAATGACCTCAGCATTGGGTGACGAGCCATTGACTACGGGCTGAATCGCAAGTATGTTCTGGATGCTCAGTTCTGAATCTGGAGAAAGTTCCCGAATAACTCGAGCTGGCACCCCTCCGATTAACACATGGGGTGGTACAGATCGGGTGACAACAGCCCCCGCAGCCACAACAGCACCTTTGCCTACGGTCACTCCCGGCAAAACCGTGCATCGAGTAGAGAGCCAAGCTCCATCTTCGACCTTGACATGCTGTGCTCGAAGCGTACCCGCTCGGCGCTCTTCATTACCAATACTGTGGCTGTTCGTTAATATCATAACCTGCTGCCCAATTGATACTCGATCACCAATAATGACATCATCGGCTAGCTCAAAAAAACAATCTGTATTTATCCAACAATCCTTACCAACTCGCAGACGATTCGATACAGGTCCTAGACCAGCTAGGTTAAGCGTTCCCCAAATGACAGTTCCCATGCCCACATGAAATCCAGCAAGTCGAAAAAGATAAGTTCGTATCCGTCCCCCGGCGTACGTTGGCAAAAGATTCATCAAGGCTTGTACAGTCAGGAGTCCCCAATGAATTCCGCCGAATTCTTCCTGTAAAATAGTACGTAATTTACCCACCAGTTCACCTTTCGTCCATACCCAGTAGACAACAATGAATAAGGCACATCTTATAAGAATTCACTTTGTATAGACAGGAATTTTGTATGGTTCTACCCTACAACATCAACTTAGTACGATAGTGGCAGTAGTGTAGGCTCTGGCTCTGGTTCGGTCTGCCAAGCCCAACGTTTACGGGCGATAGGAACAGGTTTTGTAACGATATGTTCAAAACAGTTAAGGAGTCCCATAGAGGTCCCCACGTAGATCATGCTCTGGTTATCCCATGACATGTCAACATAAGCGTACAGAAAGTGCATCAGAATATAGAGGGTACACACAGTCGCAACTGCACTCAACTCGCCACCTGGAAGACGCCAGATTATGCGCACGCCCACCATGATACTTGAGCAGATGAGGAATAGCATTGACATAAAGCCCAATACGCCTGTCTTCATCCAATACCAGAAGATAGAGTTATGAACGATATACTCCCACCAATCAAAGAAGCTGATATCCGCCATAGGCACTATAATGAAGAACTTTTTACCGAAGCCAACCCCAAAGAGAGGTGATTCATGAATGGTAAAATTTACGTTGACATTTTCAAGCACACGGTAGATGTTCGATGCGGCATCCTCACTATTTGGGTCCGGAGCAATCATAGATTTAATGGCCTGAGCCGGTAAACCTAAGGCCCCTGTATTGTTCCAAAAGATACCGATATAGGCCACCGCCATGACCCCAATAATCGGAGCCAATGTCCAGAACACAGTTCGGTTCTCTTTGTATAAAATAATCGCAATAAATACGATGGCAACGGCCAATGTAACAAATGAGGCCCTCCGCTGGGATGCTAAATAGGTCAATGCAATGGGCGGCGCCATGAGCAATAGGGAAAGGCGTTTGGTTGCTGAATTGCGGTAAATCCATATGGCCATCGTAAAGACAAAGAATGTGTTAATATGAATTGCCGATGAGTGCTCAGCCAAGCCCAGAACGTTGGCCAAGCTAAATTCCAAGATAAATGCAACCCAATAGCTACCAATTAGCCCTTCGATAAATATTGCGACCATACATATCCAGATCAAACGTTTGATCTGAGTGCGTTCCTGTATCAAATTACTTGTCAAAACCAGCATAACCGGCAGATAAAAGATAGGTCGTGATTCCCAAAGGGCAATTACCGGACTACCGCCGGTTGCTAGACCATACATCAGGCCAATTACCAAAAAGAAACAAAAGAATATGGCCGGTAAAAAAAGCTCACCAGCAAAAAACTCTACTTTCTGCCTCAGACCAATTCGACCCAACCAAGAAAGAATCGTAATGAGAATATAGGACTCAAGTGGGCTAAAGATCACAGAATCATTTAGATACAAAAGAGATTCAATACTGGATAGATTCTTTTCAAATGGGTACCAGTAAATCAGTGAAGCATCGCCCACTAGACCAAAAAACATAATCAAGTAAATTCCGTAGCGAGGGCGAAACAGAATTGCCGCGATGCCCGCCACATAGAATAACCAAGCGATGAGAGATGGATCTGCACCACTATCCCAAGTCTGCTTTGCAACAAATCCAACCAGGCCCAGCAGGCATATATGCCAGAGTATTTTGTATATTCGTTCCCTGCCCTTATAGAGTTGGGAATTTGCCCAAATGGTCTGGGGGGCAGCAAGTGATTTTACCATAAAAATTAGCGCAGTTTATTGAGAATAGATTTGCTATTCAACTTTTGGAATCACATACAGTGTAAGGCTATTGCCAGGCAATGTATCGATGAATTGCGATCCATCTCTCTCAATTTGAGGCAAGGCAAGGATCGCGCTCTGATTATCGTTGCTGTAGCGAAATCGCTGTGCTTGTCTAACGGATTCAAAGTTTGCGATATCGACTGCCGTCGTAAGAGAATCTTGATCTTTGTTGATCAGAAGTATTGTCAGTGCGCCATCAGATGTCCGCTGGGCAGCATAGATAGCAAGTTGATCAGTGTCAGCGCTCTCGGCATGAACACTTATGTCACCAAATTCACTCCCGCTACCGTCATAATTACGATAGAGACGAAATGCAAAAGTGTATGGTGCATTTACATTTAGCGGATCCCATAATGTGGCGAGATCTACGCCTTCGCGCCCCAGGATGCCGAGAAGATCGGCCTGGGTGAGTGCCCCGTTGATCGATTCCAATCCACCCCAGTTGTATTCGCTAAAGGCGATTTTAGTACCAGGATAATATTCGTCAATCCACTCTTGTAGTCGGGGAATCAACCGAACGGGTTCATTGATCCAGCTTTCATCCACATATGATGCATCCCAAAGAGAACGCGTTGAACGCAATCGTAAAGCTTGTGTCCTCTCGCTTCCTACTGGGCCAAGTGCGACGCGTTGTCCTTGCGGATAGTAATGAACATCCAAATAATCGAGTAATCGAACCCCATTTTCTTGCTCATATTCGCTCATTTTCTGAAGATACCATGCAAGGAACGGTAGGTTGCCATGAGCAGCTCGATCAGCATTTTGGTTCAAAACGCCATTCACTTCAGATTGATCTAGAGCGGAATAGAAATAAGCAGTCCACCCCCAAACTGCTGGCCCTAATGTCATTGCTGATGGGTCAGCTTCTTTGATAGCTGCAGCATATTCGACTGTTCGAGCATAGAGTTCATCATAACTGACCGGTTCCGGGTGTATATCCCGATGGGTAAGGTGCCAAAGCATTGGTTCATTATCCAAGCTATAGTAGGTTACACCTCCTTCAGCTGCCGTGCCGAAACTCGTTACAAGATGGGTAATCCATTCAGAAACATAAGTAGCATCAATCGCAACGCTCGTATCCGTTGGTTCAGCAAGAAGCGGTGTACCGTCTCGTGTTAAGCCATTGCCACAGGTGCTATTTGACGGATCAACAGATTGCTGCTCACCATATTTGTTGACTGGATAGCTACATGCGAACTCTCGGCTCTTTGGCGTCCACCCAATCATCGGCATGGTCATAATGGTTTTGATGCCTAGAAGCTGATTCATCGCCACAAACTTGTCTGCGGACGATCCACTGGGTAGTGAGGATTCATTGGCCACTTCTTCAGGAATATTCTCAAAAAACCAGTCGCTGGCACGGTTGGCTACATCTAATTGCCAGTTGTATCTTGTTGAGGCGTTCCCGCCCCAACGGCGCACGCCGGGACGTAATGTAGTCAGCAGGGACTCATCGCCATAGTTTATTCCGTAGATGGCTGGAGCAATCGCGCGGCGTTCTGAAGCAACGTCCACGTCAAGCACCATATCAATTGGCACGTCAGCTACTCTATTCGTTTCACTGCCGCTCTCATTGCCAACCAGCATATCTTCAGCAGGTTCAACACCGGAAGAAGCATTAATGGCATCTTTAGGCTCTGATGAGTTTCGCTTCGTGAAAGAGACCCGATCAAGGAAAAAAGCTGGTTGGCTATTGCCCAAAGACTCTTGCCAAACAATTCCGCTGATCTCATCAGAAGCATTCAGATCAGTGAGTTGGATATCAACCTGCTGCCATGTATTGGCTCGGGCTACTACTTCAACACTTTCATCCAAAAGCATTTGGTTACCGTCAGCCAAACTCACCCTGGTTAATTGGCCACCTTGTTCGCCACCATGGATCCAGAAGCGCAACGTATCATACTCATTGCTGTTTAGAATCTGAGATGATGACAACCACAAGGCACCCCAATTTTTGTCAAAGGTAACAGCAATAGATGCCATCCCTTGCTCAACTGGTTCATCATTTACAAAGTCAATCGTCGTATCCCAAGACCAGTTTTGCCACTCTTGTGCCAATGTATCATCAAACACTATCCGGTGTTGTTGCGAATTTATGTCAATATTTGTTTGGTCATTCTCGGCAACAGCTGAGTCAATGCTACTCATTTCAGCTGATTCAGTGCTGATCACTGTTGATTCTTGGCTCTCTCCAATCGTGTCCGCATCAGTTCTCTTATCTGAAATGGCAGCGAATTGTTCGGGTTCTTCCATTACAATTGGGGGATCAACCTGTTCACTATTGGCGCCCTCATCTTCTATTGAAGAGGGCAACTTCAATTCACTTTCGCTTGATTGTGCAACGCCGAAATCGCTATTATCCATTGCAGATTGATTGCCTTTCCCAGACAATCTTGCTGCTGTATCATTCGAATCAAGCTGGGCAATTGAGCCAGAGCTAGGTAGCGATATGGTAGGTGCCGTCTCAGCTCTCTGATAAAAGTAGACAGAAATAATCAGGCCAATACAGAGCAACAGAGTGAGAAAAAAGAGGGCCCGTTCAAATTTCATGGTGATAAGTCGGTTAGAAAGCATCGATGCATATCCTGGAAGAATTCTCGATAGGTACATTTCGGCCGATTTCAATTGATATCCCCAGCAGATCGCAGCGGAGTAGGTATGCCCCGTGTTGCGCGAGAACCAGCTGATTGATCGATTGCGATCGATTGATAGTAGGATTAGGCCAAGATGGGAATTGTATGTCTGGAAAAATACTCATAACGAACCTGTTATTTCAAACAAAACTATCTACAAAAAAGTAAACAGAAGTAAAGAATACGGTTATAGCCATGACAATCCACATGCGCGAAGCTGGCTTCATGCGCCAAGTGAATAAACCAGTAAAAAAGCAGGTAAAGAGAAAAACAAGAAATAATTTCATATATGAAGGGCCTTTTGCTCAGCTCTGTTTGATGACCAGAATTTGGTTTCTCCCATAAAAGCTATAGAAAACTCAGCTTTTTAATTCGCCCCAGCATAGCCATTACAATTCCTTTAATTTTGCGGAATCACATTTTGAATCCATTTGGGCGTTTTATTATCCACTCGATTCATCAGCACACCCATTATTGGGATGTGCTCTACTTCGCTCAATACTTGCCCGACGACGTTGCTGGATGTTGCACCATGTCGAACAACCATACAACAGCTATCACCTAAAGAGGCCAATGCAATCGAATCACTCGTCGACTTTATTGCTGGAATGTCTAATAAAAGATGGTCAAACTGTTCACTTAATTGTGTTAAGAGATCAGCCAATTTTGTATCCCTAGAGAGAATCGGTCGTTGGCGTGGATCGACCCCGCCAGGAAGGAGCATATCTAGATAAGGATTTGTAGTCTTAACCAAAGCATCATTTAGAGATACCTTGTTATAAAGAATATCTGTAATACCAGGGTGGTCATTGAGCAGTTTTGTCGATTTTTCATTGGGTGACCACCAATTTAAATCGACAATGCAAACAGAGCGTCCTGTATCATGGGCCAACGAAGCCGCCATCGCTCGGGAGATAAATGTTACTCCCTCTTCTTGCATAGCAGAGATAATGGAAAGTCGATGGGGTAGCTTACCCCGGTAAATACATTGAGTAATCATATGGCGTATTGGTTCAATGATAGCGGTGGGGAATAACTCAATAATTGGTCCCCGTTTGTGCTGTAGCGTCAATGCGCCATGATTCGCAAGTACGTAATTCTCACGTCCGATTTGCTGTGAAAATTGCGGCTGAGATTGGATTGACATAGTTCATTCCTATCGTAAGCAGCCAATGGCCACTTAAGTATTATCGGCTCCAGAGTCGGCTTGATTTGCCTGGACTGGGTTGAAATCTATTAGCTATACAGCGGTCGCTTTCAAAACTGTAGTTTTCCTTAACTCTACCAGAGAGACTAAACTACGGTTTTGAAACGGAGCTGAGTATAACAATCTTTATTGGTTTACGGTTATTACTTCCCGTTGGACAAAACGTCTTTGGACATTTTGCACAAAGCCCCATAGAGAAGCTATATCGTCCTTGGGAATGACGCCTAACAGTAAAATCATCCCGCCGTAGACAAATGCCCCCACCAGAATGGGAATAGCAATAAGATGATCTCGAAAGAGCCAAGCGATGCCTAACATTACTAATCCACAAATTGTGGTTCTTAAAGCGGTCCAAACATTTGCCAACCCTAATGTTCCCTTAGGCAATAAGAACACTCCAGAAAGCAACATACCCATCTCGGTGATAACAAAGGCAATCGCCCCTCCTATGGCACCATTGGCCCAATTCGCCTCTGTCCAAGGTATCAGCCAGAGGTCCAGAGGAATGGTGGCAAGGGTGGCGGCAGCCATAACCATTGCCCATGCTCTTTGGCGATCGATTGATATCAGAAACTGACCGATTAACATGTTTAGATATGTTAAAATTAGGACAATCCCAAATACAGCCAGGACTGGGCCACTAGGTATAAACTCTGTGCCATAGAGTAACGTAACTAATGGTTTAGCGATTAGAAACAACCCCAATCCAATGGGTACACTCAAGAGGTACATAGCATCGAAACTCTTTGACATCAGTGCCTTCAGAGGTTCATCCTCATTAACAAAAAGCCGAGAAAAGACAGGATAAATGGATGTAATAAATGCAGTAGGTATAAAGAGCAGCGTGCCAAAAAGTTGATCGGCGACACCATACCAGCCGATGGCCTCTTCGGTTACAAGAAAGGACATGATCACAACGTCCAGCTGCATGTAGACAACTAAGGATATACTGGCCAAAAAATAGGGCCAACCAGAGCGAAGGAGATGCAACGCCAGAGAGTAATTGACTTGTAGACGCAACGAGAATAGCTGTCTTAAATTAGCAAATTGCACACCGAAGACAACTGCTGCAGCAAAGATCCGGACACAAGCAATCACAAAGATACCCCAACCAAGAAGGAGCAGTGTTATACTGATAGCGACATTGGCACAATGACCGATAATGCGACCAAACGATATATACTCCATCTTCTCGCGACCCTGTAATACAGCTTCGGTGGCACCAACGAACTGCCAAATCCAATATTCAATACCAATTATAGCAACAACATAAATCGTCACAATCGGGTAGTTAAATATGTACAGGAAAAGAAGAAGCAGCGCTGTACAAAGTACAAACAGCAGCGAGCCAACTACAATTCTCGTCCCAAATAGTGTAGAGACTTCTTCGGGTTCTCTAGCAACTTCCTTGGCAATAAGCATATCCATGCCGAACCCCATGACAACACTCATGATAACCCAGAGGGAAATAGCTAAGTGAAGTTTGCCAATATTCGCGGCCCCCAAGTACCTTGGCAAAAAGATCATCAGTACCATTGTCAATAGCCACGTAATCACTTGGGAACCCATCAAAACAGAAATGTTCTTTGCCAGGGTAGTATTTGGTTTACTCATCAAAAATTCACCATCTATTCTCAGTAACGCCAGAGCGATCACACCAGCACGCTCATGAGCAGAGTAGGTTCGGGACAGGGCATGCTTGCTATGCTGCCGTTGCTTTGAAGACCCTAGATTTATGAATCTTCATTAGGGTAAGCAACCGGAGGTTTCCGACAAAGTTGTGTACAAACTGAATCGTTCGGTTCTTTGCTAGCTGCGAAATCCATTATCAGCATGAAGTGAATCGTGATGTTCACTGTCCTGATGTGTCGAACCATTTCTCTCGCTGTTTACTTTTTCATCGGCACCTTTATAGATTCGTATGGGTATAGTGATATCATAATCCGTTAGGTCACTGACGCTGGAGGATGGTTCTCTCCCAAAATTTGGCGCAGGAAGATAGAATAGCGCATCATCAAATGAACGCTGATCCAGCTCAGGTACTGTTGCGAGTACAGGTAGATCAAACGCTTGGCGAACATCTAGAGGAAACAGAATGCTTCGATTAATGAAGACCCCACCAACGATGCCGACGACGCTTAAGAAAAGACCGATAAAAAGGAAGACGATAAAGGTAACCGCCATGTCGGTTAGAGAGTTCATTGGCTCAAGCGATAAGATCGGGGAATCGAAGATCAAGTACGTTTGCCTAACATCACTTTCAGCCTGAGTTAGAGCCAGGCGTGCATTTTCTTCCTTATTTTCGGCATTGGCCAAACGCTCTTCAGACATCTGCAACTCAGCCTGGATGCGGTCAATCTCAGCTACTTCTAAGGCAGGTCGTTCACCCCGTACCGGTTCAGGATGGGATATGAGATAATCAGTCAACGAATTCCGAATTGGTTCAAGTTCGCTACGATATTCGTCAAGAAGCTCTGCAAAGAAACGCTGAGCTTCCGCACTTTCATATTGACTGATATTGATTTTCCACTGAGTATATGTATCCATAGTGGACTGAGCAAGCTGGTGGGCCAATTCAGCGTCTTCGTGTGCAACGCCGATAAAGACCATCCGCTCACCTGTGCTCTGTGCCCAAATGGAGTTCCGCATCTCTTCTAGTGTTTGTTCAACTGTTTTGCGGTCGGCAGACATTTTTTCTTCTAAATTGGTCTGTTGGGCTACTGCACGCATAAACGCAGCCGAGCTGAAGAGTTCGTTCATCTCATCAACGGTAACTTCAGATGGGGTATCAAATGTAAACCCTCTCTCACGAACAGAATTGAGTGAGTAAAGCAACGACTCGTCCTGAATATAGAATGTTCCCCATGAGAGAAATTTAGGAGGAGTTATCATTATGTAAACTACGCCCAGTGTGATCATCAACACAATAGGTAAAAAATAGAGCCACATATGACGAAAGAAGCTTTCGCAGAGGCGCAACAATATAAGGCGTATCACGTAAGTTTTTTCCTTTTATCAAACTACAACTTATTCGACATGAAAAAAGCAATTACAAGCGAAATATAACCTGCTTTCAGCTGTTGGTATTTATACTCAGCACCCTTTGAAAACGACCGCAGTATAGCTATAGCAAAATTTAGACGCCTAGAGTCTGAAGATAGGCGCGGGCCTACCCCCAATGTCCATCTAGGCATATGCTCAAGCAATGCGCATGACCAGCAGAAACATGTATACTCAGCTCCGTTTGAAAAGAGCTGCAGAATTGATGGAGTTCGTTATCAGGAGATTCCAATGGAGTAAAGCACAGCTCGTACCACAGGTGGGCGTGCCCATCGAACCATTGCGCTCTCCTAGCTATTGATTGTTATCCACGGCTGTATTCCACATCAATTAATCGAGATATTTTTTGTTCTGAAAGAGTGATAGCATTCAGGGTTTGGAAAGCATCCAACTTAAGCCTTCCGATAAGGAGGTTAAAGATGTTTACCAACAGCAACTAAATTATTAGGTCCGCGGGATTCATGGCTTCGACCATGATATCCTTTCGACTTGTAGACGGCTGATCAGACTGTACTTAATGCACATGCAATCAACTTTGTACTTTGAGAGGCACAATAGATACCGACCACAGATACTATCTAATTTGTTCCGGTTGGTTAACGCGGAAAGGATGCACGAATGAATGTTTACGGCTTGGATTCATTGCGACGAAGAGTTTTCAGAAGGTACCAGAATCCTTAAAGCTTTCTTAATCATATTACTCCAATAAGATCAATTTGAAAAGAGGTTAAACATTACAAATGTTTGACAGTATCGCTTAGATAAAAGTCTCTAAATGACGAGGAATTGCTCAAGGGCTTTAATCGATCTCATCCAAAACTGGCTCACCGACCGAACAAGCTATTCAATTGAAAAATCAATAAGAATTAACGCATTTACTCTGAGGATACCTAGCAGATGATGTTTTTTGAGCTCCTGAAACAGTGCAGAAAAGAGGTAAGCCAAGCAGTGGAGGCAACCATACGTAAGCCGCCACCCACAATAAGATTTTATCCTTAACAACAGATTAACATGATACTGTCAATCATGTCACAGAAGATATAAACACCAGAAAAAAATATGATTACTACATTCCAAAATGTTAAACTTAGAACCGGTGAGGTTGTTCAGTCATCAATCATCCACACGCCAGAGCCAAGTTGGGTTGAGCGCATCATATCCATGCTCGCTCACAAAGGCGAACCCTGGAATTGGCAAAATAGTACCATCTTAAAAGAGCAAATAGAGGGGGTAGATGCAAACTTCTATGTCTTGCATCGAAGCGGTATGCCTTTTGCCAATATCATGACAGTCGAGCGCCAGGGAGTTGGAATCTTCGGCCATGTTTGGACAGCTCCTGGGGATCGGCAGAAGGGAGCAAGCAGTATACTCATGGAGCAACAGATGAGGGACTTCCGTCAGCGCAATGGACGTGCGCTCTATCTAGGTACAGGGAATCAAATAGCCAAGAGGTTGTATGAGCGGTTTGGCTTTTGTGAAATTACATCGCGGAGTGGCTTAATGGCCTATGCAGAAGGATCGTTACACCAATTTGAAGAGGATTACTTTGGAGAACATTACACTTCTTCTGCCCGTATACGGAAGCTTGGCTGGCGCCATTGGCCAGCTGCCTGTCCCCTATTCATGAGCCGTTCACCCGGGATTGCCCGACATATCGGTATGGGAATCATTGGTCTCGGAACCCCAGAAGGGCCACTTTTACCTTTTTTACAGAGGACAGAAGAGTACCCCACTGCTCCACCCCAAATGATGTTGCTTGAATTAGAGAACGGAGCTGTTGCAGGTGTCGCATCCTGGATGCATGACCCTCTGTGGCCAGATACATGCCTTGTCGATCTCTACTGCCACGTCAACTTCTGGTCACATGGAGAGCAGCTACTCGAGTCCCTTCACATTCCTTCAGTGTCCCAGTATATTGCCTATGGTGATCCGAGCTGTCAAGCCAAAAATGACATTTTACACCAGGCAGGGTTTACTCAAACAGCAACTTTACCTCACTGGCTAATAGGTCGGGGATATGATTCTGCAGTAGACCTGCTTCTCTTTACAAAATTTCAAACTTAATTTGGGGAAGAGATTGCTTCACCTTGTAATGTGACCACCAGGCGCCGTGAGCCACCTCGATCTCGATGCTCGCAGAGGTAAATGCCCTGCCATGTTCCCAAATTCAAGCGGCCATCTGAAATGGGAATGGTTAGGCTATTGCCAATCAGCGCGGCTTTAATATGAGCAGGCATATCGTCTGGGCCTTCATATGTGTGAATAAAGTAGGGTGCATCTTCTGGTACCATGACGTTGAAGTGGGATTCGAAGTCAGCCCGAACTGTTGGATCCACATTTTCATTCAGGCAAAGCGACGCAGACGTATGCTGGATAAAGATGTGGGCCAGACCTACTGAAAAATTGCTGAGTGTAGGCAGTTGTTCAACCACTTCTTGGGTTATAAGATGGAATCCACGACGTCTGGGTTGCAAATTAATCTGGGTTTGAGAATAGTTCATAGACAATTTCACTCAACCGCGCCCACTGTCATCCCTTTGGCTCTACTTACAAGCCTGAGACACGTTAGAGAATCTCTCATGAACAGTGGGTGCGATTGATATTAGGCTGTTCCAAGAAATAGAACCCCTATAAATCGGTGGAGGAAGCATCCTCTAATGCGACTCTTCTTGACTGATGCAGGCGTTAGAGATACTCGGTACGGTCATAAATTTAACTTTTTCAGTCGAGTAGAAGTTTAAATTTGTTCCCGTGCACAGTAGAACACCTGCTCCGCTGTACTTATTTTCTTGGAACGGCTTTAAAAGTAAGCTATCCAGTTTCACCATATACTAGTGTTTCTGGGAAGAATGTAAACCACCCAAACCAATAGGCTAAGTGCCCTCCCAACCGTTCAACCCGTAGGCCGTCAGGGCTGATCAACGCGTCTTCCGTTACTGTCCAGATTTGGCCGTTGGCATCCACAACACTATCCGGATCTGCTCCTGGAAAAAATTCATGCTCCCCTCGATTGTAAGCGCGAGCTTCTCCCCCAGCCGAATAGGTAACCGGACCCGCACGGCGGCTTAAGCCATCTACATTGACTGCCCCCCGTTGTGCAACGACCACAACGTTTGTATCACCCACGGTATGGTTAACCACTTGCTCTTCATCCAATGTCTTAATTGGATAGGCTACGGGGACCCCGTCAATTTGCATGGCATAGATTCGATCCTTGGTCTCAAGCAGATCACTACGCTGCCAGACTGGAAACATGGTCTCGTTAGAAGAGAAGTAATCACCGTATGCAGAACCGACATCGTAAGGGCGATTAAACCCTGTGTCCAAATCAAGAACCTGAGTCTCTGGATGTTGCTCTAACCAACTCTCCCATGTGGTGAGAACGATTGGCAGAATGTCCAATTTAACATCTTGCCCAACCAACGGACCTAAGACTGGTTCCCCGCTCATCTGGTTCCAAAGGGTGCGGGTTTGTCGATCATACATTAATTTGTTGGAACGAAAGAGAAAGCCTGATGAGCCAAAATCATAGATGGTACCATCAGAGGCCCGCCCATCGAAGGCAATAGCTGCACCACAGAGCGTGCAGTATGCAATCGAAACGGGTACATCACCCACGATATCATTGGCCATTTCATGCCAATCTAGAATCCGCAGTGGGTAAGCTCTTGCATCCCCATTGATAGCTAGACCAAAGACCGGTTCTTCTGGTACTAGGTAAGGTGCGTCACCTGGTTCAACCATGCGGGAGTAATCCAAAGCTGGTATTCCGTCCACCCGCACACCACCCCACTGGATCTCTTCAGCCCGTATCGTTGATCCAAAGGAATCCTGTAAAAATTCTCCAAAGCCAGGATCAATCTTGGAGAGTACGCGACCCTTCCAAGAGGTAAAGCCAGGGGGCGGAGTCAGATCTGTACCACCATACCACTCAATCCAACTAGCCCAATCGCCCCCAAAGGATTCACCGCTCAGTCGCTCCAATGTCTCGGCTCTCATAAATTCACCAGGGGCGATACCAATCTGAGCAAAGCGCTGTAATTCAATCAAGACTGGAATAAAGCGTTCATCTTGAGCCGTCAAAATGGCTTCGATAGCCGCATTCCGTTCGGCTTCGCTGCCATCAGAGAGATCACCCATGAGCTGCTGGGCAATCTCATCAGGGATTGGCTGACCAGGAAAAATTTCGGAAAAGATATTGGGATTGCTCTCACCAGCTTCCATCATACTATCCAGAGGAGCCAATGGCTGAAGCTGACAGGCTACTATCAAAAATAGAAGCATACAGCCAACAGCAATCGAAGCAACCAAATTAGATCCCCGAGAAAAAAAATGATTCTGCATAACCATCTCCTAGTATTTAAAAATCGTATTGTTCCAAAACCATACAAATCATACACAATAGATCGCAACAGAGGCCATACCAGCGCAGATATTTTTCCACGCGTAGGCATGCTCATTGAACGGATGCGCTTGGTTACAACGGCAACGCAACCTCTATTGATTTACAAAGCTGCGGAGATAGTATAAGGAGAGGAGATAATGACCACCTTAGATAAATCTTACAGGACTATGAAATATCAGTAGCCCGCAATGGGAATGGTATTGACGGAGCTGGCTTTGGACTAAGCGACCAAACGACCGCGGACGAGTGATAGATCTCAAATACCCAAAACAGTCCGACAGTAATTCACGCTCTTTTCCATATTGAGCCGCTGCTGAGCAGCCATGGCAACTTGCAGTTCAGGCGTAATGTCACTCCAGCTTGCTGTGACGGCGGGCATAGTATATGGTGCCCCATTGGCTACCAGTGCCAGGAATCGCGCAAACTCTCCGGCTGGCTGTTCCGCATAAACTGCCCAGTACTCTGGCTCTAGATAGTTGAGTACTTTAGGTGGCAGGGTACTAATGATCTCCAACATAAAGACCGTATCCGAACATTCGGCCATGTAGCGTCGAGACCAACCCTCAATATCAATATTTCCATCGCCCATCGCAACCCATTGAGCCACGGCACCTTGAGGATGAGACCAAACCGCCGTATCCCTAATATGGCTGGTAACCACATAGGGTGCCACGTGGTCAAGGGTGACATGAGGGCTTTCACCAACCCATAGCGGGTTACCAGAATCGATACAGACACCCACAAAGTCGGTTCCAGCCGCCTCAACTAAAGCTTTAAGTTCGTACCCCAACATATCACCTGCATGATTTTCTACCGCAAATTTGATGCCAAGATCCACTGCTTGGTTACGCACGGCTTGCAAAGCATCGATGGTGTTTTGGAGATGTTGGGTGAAAGGCACTTCCGTGTGACGATCGGCATTTGAGCCGAGTAGGCAGCGTAGAATTGGAGATCCCAATTGGCTTGCTACACGAAGCATTGTTTGGAGTTGCTCGACAGCACTCCCCTGTTCGGCTGGAAAACGAGTCGACGTTTCGCAAATCGAATCCATACCCATTTGAATTTCAATGCCCAGTGCATCGGCTTTAGCCTTCACCCGGGCCAGATACTCTTCATCCAAACTCTCTAAAAAGGTCGGATCTGGGTACATCACAACGTCCAAGCCAATCTTGTGAGCATACTCTAAGTAATCAAAAGCATTCCAGTCATTAAAGCGCAAGCTAAAGAGATCAGCACCTAGTTTCATCGTATTTCCTCATGATTTGTGATTCCTGATTCGTGGAAGAATTGTAGTTCCCTCCGCACCTACTTGCTCACGCAACCTTGTCACTATGTAAGGTTGCTACGCCCCTTTCAATGCCTCCAAGGGCAGCGCATGAACCGTCCTGCCGTGGAAACCCGTCATGGTCTCGGCAGCACAAAGAGCATTGAGAATCGACTCCTCGGTTGCGTCGGCAACTGCATGAAAGAAGAGATCCATCTGATTATGGGGAACCATCCGAACGGACCTCAGGGTAGAAACAGCTTTGGGTAGGTGATTTCCTGTGGCAAAAGCCAAGAAGATATCTCCACTACCATTGTGTCCTGTACCACCGGCTCGGGCCAAACCGACCGTCGCTCGTTGAGCAAGGCGTTTGCATTGCATAGGCAAGAGCGGTGCATCAGTAGCAATGATGACAATGATTGAACCATCCATCTTGGGCGTGTAGTAGGGATCGGGCCAATCATCAAAAAGAGTACTGCGCCCTACGGGTACTCCATCTATGCGCAAATCCTGCCGCCGGCCATAGTTGGCCTGCACCAAAACACCTACCGTATAGCGACCAGCCTCAACTTCTACCATGCGCGACGAGGTCCCAATTCCGCCTTTGAATCCGTGGCAGATCATGCCGGTGCCACCGCCAACGCCTCCTTCAGCCACTGGGCCAGGACGAGCAGATTTTAGGGCAGTTAAGGCGTGCTCCCCAGTCACATGAAAAGCATTGATATCGTTAAGCCAGCCATCATAGGTTTCTGCAACGACGGGCAAAATAAAGGAACCCAAGTACCCTTGCTCTTCGCTGTAACGCACTAGGGCATCGCGCACGACACCAACCTGGTGGGTATTGGTAATGCCAATGGCTGATCCCAGCATTCCTGATTCTTCCAGCCAGGGCAACCCAGTCATCTCGCCATTGCCATTGAACGAATGCCAAGCAGCAAACGCATAATCTTCCCAGATCTGATTGGCACGTGGGACCACCATGGTTACGCCAGTGCGCGCAACGCGTGGCTCATCATAAATTAAGGTATGGTGGCCAACCCACACATCAGGCACATCAGTGATGGCGTTATGAGGTCCGGTGGGCAGATCGCCGATGCCGATGCCCAGATCTCGCAGCCTTGCTCGATTCATATTGATAACCTAATCACATACCAGTGGGCCAAACGCTTCTTCAACTCTTTCAGTTCGTAATCGTCAACTCCCCAGCATCTATCATGGCATGAAGGGGCGAATCTTCGATATCCAGCGGCAAGTCGATACGGGCGCGGCGTCGGCTAGATTCATAAGTTGCAAAGATCATCTCAGTTGCGCGGAAGGCTTTATCACCGGAGAGTTCAGGCTCTCGCCCAGTCTTGAGCGACTCAATAAGGTCATGAACGCCCGCTTTTACCGAGTCCATCCCGTGCAGACCATCAGAGATTTCTACGGGGGTCCACTGGCTTTGACCCTTTCCCCACATCCGTAATGGAACCTCCTCACTAAGCCCAATTTCAATCGTCCCGTCTGTACCCATCACTCGGATTGAGAGGCGCTGCGGTCCGGTCCCCGCCCCAGACATGAGTACTCCCATAACGCCATTCTTATAGCAGAATTGGCTCAATCCTTGTCCTTCTAACGTCACGCCAAAGACAGTTCGGTGGTCACGGGTATCAAGCTGGCCGATGACCCAATCAACCTCTCCTTCACCATTAAATTTGTTGAGCATATCAAACCAGTGAGTACCCCAGTCAAAGAGGTCTGGGCAGGTAGCTTCCATACGCACAACTTCACCAATGGCTCCTTCATCAATTAATTCTTTGGTTTTTACAAAGGGTGCACCAAAGCGACGCTGGTGATTGAAGGTGAGCTGAGTGCCATTATCCTTGCAGATCTGGATCATACGTTTGCACTCACCAAAGGTGGGGGCCATGGGCTTTTCACAATGAACGGCCTTCACGCCAGCTTCTGCGCAGTCAATGACCATTTGAGCATGAAGGTGGGGCCACGTACTGATGCTGACAATGTCTAAATTCTCTTTCTTGAGCATTTCAGGGTAACTGATATAAAGGCGGTCACCGCCCCTCAATTCCTGGAAGGCCTTGGCATTTTCTTCTACGATATCGGCAAGGGCCACAATCTTTGCATCCGGTGACGTATTGTACCCCTCAGCGTGGGCGTGGGACATCCCAAAACCGGTTGCCCCTTCTGATTTCCAGGGTTTACCACAGCCGATAATTCCTACTTGGTACATGAGTTTCTCCTAAAACTGGTGTTTTCCTAAAATTTATACTGCGGTCGTTTTGAAAACAGGTGTTTGGTCACTCTAGTAGAGCTTCGGAAAACACCTGTTTTCAAACGGAGCTGAGTATAGTTTCGTAGCTCACTTGAGAAATTGCAGAGAACCTTCGTCAGTGTTGTTTATAGAAGTTCTTTACAGGAATAGGGTATGTATCGAGTATAATACTCGACATGTATCCGATTGACAACACGGATATTTTAAAATTGGCACTTTACACTCAGCTCCGTATTTTTGCCCACCGAACATCCTTATGTGCCTATGTTGGAAATTCGCTTTCTCGGTGAATGTCAATTCACATACAATGACAAAATTTTAACGGGTCTTCAGACCAAGCGGCTGCGTTCGCTGCTTGGTTTCCTTCTACTGCATTCAGGACAGCAACTATCGAATACCCAGCTTGCCTTCCTCTTCTGGCCAGATTCGTCAGAGAAGCAGGCTAGAACCAATCTCCGTCGCCAGTTTTATAATTTACGCAACGCCTTTCCAGAATCTCAACAGTTCCTGATTCGAGAGGACCATACGGTTCTGTGGCGCACCGATACGTCCTATGTGCTGGACGTGGCTCAATTTGAGGATCAATTAGCCGCTGCCCAAAAGGTACTTGAAGCTGGAGACGTTGAAGCAGCCTGCACGGCGCTGGAGAAGGCGATTGGACGTTATCGGGGCGAACTCCTGCCCGATTGCTATGACGATTGGATCTTGCCCATCCGCGAACGTCTACGACAGGACTATCTGAGTGCGCTCAGCCAATTGATCACGCTACGAGAAGATGGAGGTGATTACCCGGCAGCCATTCGACACAGTGAGCTCTTATTGCAGCAGGATCCACTGCTAGAAAAGTCATATCGTCAATTGGTGCGGCTGCATACGCTGAACGGAGATCGCGCTAGCGCGCTACGTACCTACCATCTCTGTGTCTCTACCCTAGAACGTGAATTGGGCGTAGAACCCCATTCAGAAACGACAGCGGCTTATAAAAGGTTGCTAAAAGTCGATGAACAGCCAGTGTCGGTGAACTTGTCCGCCGTTCGCCATCAGACAGAGGTAACACAGCTGGTTGGACGCCAGCGTGAACGTAAACAGCTACTAACAATCTGGCGTCAGGCATCCTTCGGAGAGGCAAAGTTTGTTCTCATCAGTGGCGAGGCGGGCATTGGTAAAACGCGTCTAGCCGAAGAGCTTGTTTATTGGGTAAGTCAACTTGGCATTGATGTAGCCAAAACCCGCTCATTTCCCGCTGCTGGTGAGCTACCCTATGCACCAGTGATCGAATGGCTGCGCACAGAAACAATGATCGCACGGTACCAGCAGTTAGAAGCGATTTGGATTATCGATCTGCTGCGGTTGGTCCCCGATCTTCAGCACGCACATGGCGACCTGCCTGTCCCCCAGCCACTCTCAGAAGGTTGGCAAAGACAGCGCCTGTTTGAAGCCATGAGCCGAGCCTTTTCTGATGCGCAGCAGCCGCTCTTGCTCTGGATTGATGACCTGCAGTGGTGTGATCGTGAGACCCTTTCTTGGTTCCAATATCTCATGCAGTTTGCTTCTGATAAGCCGCTGTTGCTACTCGGTACCGCCCGTCTAGAGGAAGCGGACTTTGACCACCCGTTGACAGAACTACTGGACCAACTCCGCCATAGTGCTCATCTCATCGAAATCATTCTCGAGCGACTCAATGCAGAGGAGACCACAGAACTGGCTGGGCATGTGGGCAATGCCCAATTGTCAACATCAATGGCTCAAAAGTTATATGAGGATTCAGAAGGAAATCCGCTCTTTGCTATTGAAATGATGCGGAATATGATCGATACAGATGGTGTATCTTCATCAGCGTCAAGCGATCATTCCAATCCTGGAATTTCCTCGAATCAGGATCAAGCGGGAGTGAAAGATGAGTCCACTGGGGTTGAACGAGGATTGGCGCTGCCCAGTAAAGTCTATCATGTTATCCGCTCTCGCCTAAGTCGCCTGTCTCCGGCGGCTTATCAGCTATCTGGGTTAGCTGCCAGCATTGGGCGCTCCTTCCAATATCGAGTACTCGCAGAAGCCAGCGATATGGATGAAAGTGCGCTGATGCTCAGTCTGGATGAATTATGGCGTCGGCGTATCGTTCGTGAGCAAAGCTCTAACCGCTCAGGCTATTCGTACGACTTTAGCCATGACCGTATCCGCGATGTTGCTTACAGTGAATTGTCTGCCATTCGCCGCCGACACTATCATCATTCTATTGCCCAGGCATTGGATCGGGTTTATGGAGATGACATTGCTGAGTGGAGTGCTCAAATTGCTCGGCACTATCAGCAAGCTGGCCTCCACGCCCAAGCACGTGACTACTATCGTATGGCAGGAGAGAGAGCTGCAAGCCAATTTGCCCATACCGATGCATTGACCTATTTTTCATGGGCACTGGACTGGGTCGATCAACAAGCGTTTTTGGAACGATTTGAACTTCATTCACTCATGGAACGGGTCTACCATGTACAGACGGAGAGAGCCTTACAGCAGGACGAATTAGATAAAATGATGACCTTGGCAAGCCGGTTGAAGGATAGTGGAAAATGCGCCACTGTTTACCTGCGAAAAGCTGAATGTGCTGAGGGACAGGGCGATTATAACCGAGCGATCGAGTTTGCCAATCAAGCGGTTCAATCCGCCAGAGAAGCAGATGATCTCATTCAGGAGACAAAAGGGACCATGCAAATTGGCTCGGTCTTCTGGAACCAGGGTGATTACTTGCGCTCTGAGGATCAATTCCAACAAGCCTTGCCAATTGCCCAAAAGGCTGGTGAACGGATGATGGAAGCGACTGTTTTGCTCCATCTCGGTGCCTTACAGAGCTACATCGGTGATCATCAAGAGGCGAAGCAGGTCAGTCAGCAGGCACTTGATGTTGCGCTTGAATTGGACAATACAGAATGCGAAATATGGGCACGCAACCAACTAGGATTTCAGATCATTGAGCAGGGTGACGATGATTACGCCGAGGCTAAAGTCCATCTCACTAGAGGATTGACGTTAGCGAAAAAGATGGGTCATCGCGCCTACATCGCCAAACTATCTAGTAACTTGGCGATGATGCATGATCGGCTAGGTGAGTATGAAGCCGCCCTGGCTTGTCTGGAAGAATCGCTCGCCATTGCCAAAGAGACGGGGTCTACGCGCCATAGAGCCTTTGCCCTCAACTATCGCGGGAATACACTTGCTCATCGTGGCGAGTTTGATGATGCCCTCACTCAATTTGAAGAAGCACTGACCCTGTTTCAGCAGATCGGCTATCGCCAAGGTGAGGGTAAGACATTGAGTGAGCTTGCTCTGATTCACATCTGGCAGGGTGATCCACATCGCGCGCTCAAACAGACTGAACAAGCGCTTGCGATTGCAGGTCAGATAAACATTCAGCGCGATCAGGCATATGCATTGACGCGCAGAGGATATGCCTACGAAGGTCTCTCTGATTGGCGTTCAGCGACTGAATCTTACACAGAGGCCCTGGCCATCTATCGCTCAACGGGGCAGAAGAACCGCAGGCTTGAACCCTTGGCAGGTCTAACACGTATTGCCCTTGCGGCGGAAGACTTAGTCCATGCCCTACATCTCTCTGAATCGATCCTAAATCGAATTCAGACCTATGAACTAGATGCCACGCATGAAGCGTTTTGGGTCTATGTTACTTGCTGGCAAACGTTCCACGCGGCTGACGACCACCGCATGACCGAACTGTTGCATAAAACCCACTCATTCCTCGCTCAGCGATTCTGCTACGTTCCAACCTTCTTACATCGTTTTGAAAACGAAACGGAGCTTGACGCTTTTCGGAACGCTTTTGGAACGCCCCCCACGTTATCATAGTTCTGCTATGACACAAGAACCGCCACACACGCATCTCTTCGTTCTCCGTCTTTGGCAAGCGGATGCACAAGAAGATTCTTTAGAATACCGGGGGCGAGTACAGCACGTACTTAACGGAGAAACGCGTCATTTTCGAGACTGGGGGACGCTCATTGAGTTTCTTGCAATCCAGATGGAACGGTCAAAAGACTCATGCAACCAGTTTGACAAAGAGGCTGATAATCGACCAAATGAAAATCAAGAAAGGAGGGACTAACGAGGCGTTATCAAGAAATCTTTACGTTACTAACTTCTAAAAGGCTAAATCTCAAGTTATTTTCCAATGAGTATCAGACAAAAAGGAGTCACTTTCACAATGAAACTTCAACATCTATGTCGATTGACCATTTTTCCGCTACTTTTATCGGCTATATTGCTTAGTGCTTGTGTGCCACTCGAGCAAGTCCAAGCTCCGTCAGAAGGACCCCAATTGGCGACTGCGACGGTGAGTGCCCAACTCTCCAATCAGCCTGGTCGCGCCATTGTCAGCGCCCGGGGTAATCACTTTATCGTCGACTCTATACCGCCACTTGCAGGGCCAAACGAAGAACTAAATCCAATGGATATGATGCTCGGTGCGCTGGGAACTTGTGGTCTCTTTGTGGCTGAACGTGCAGCGCAGGAATTGGAAATTCCGCTTGGTAGTGTATTGGCCACCGTCGAAGGAGACCTGGATCCGAGCGGTGTAGCTGGCTCAGGTACAGATCCACGCATTCAAGCCGTGCGAGTACACTTAGATCTGGGGGATGCAAATAGCGAGCAGATGAACCAATTGGTCGAACACTTTACTGGGCGTTGCCCAATCTACACGACTCTATCTCGATCGTCAGATATTGAAATTACCGTAGGCGATCAAGCACCAACGGCAGCAGCAGAAGGGTTAGCCACCGCCAGGATTACAGCTCAACTCTCCAATCAGCCTGGTCGCGCCATCGTCAGCGCGCGCGGGAATCACTTCGTCATCGATTCTGTCCCGCCACTGCAAGGCCCTAATGAGGAACGCAACCCATTGGATCTCATGCTGGGCTCTTTGGCCACCTGCGGCAGCTTTATCTTCGAGCACGTAGCCCAAGAGATGGACATTCCTCTGGCCAATTTGACAACCATCGTCGAAGCGGATTTTGACCCACGGGGTGTAGCAGGTCAGCCAGTGGATCCACGCATCCAAGCTTTACGAGTCAAGATAGAGGCTGAAGGTATTGACGACGCTCAGGCCACCATGATGAGCGAGCAGTTTCAACTGCGCTGCCCCATCTACACAACGTTAACGCGGGCAGCACCGATTGAGATCACGGTGGTCTCTAGTTAAACTGGAATCAGAGTATTCAACCCTGCTGACACAAGAAGTATAGTGAAAGCGCACTAAAGACCGATTACTTGGATGATCTTTAGTGCGCTCTAGCATACATCCTCTAACAGATAGGGGGTTTGAACCTCAGCTTCTTATCGCTCTTCTATCCCAGGAGATATTCACTAGCCAAATCAGCCAAGCACCTGCTTCAAGTAATTTCGACTCACAATCGCGCTTTCTAACGGTGTTGCGAGCTGAGTCACATCCGTCTCCACAATTACCCAACCATTAAAGCCAGCCTGTTCTAGCAATTCAAAGAGAGCAGGGAAGTCTATGCACCCCTCGCCTAACTCGTTCCAGATACCCGCCTCAGAGAACTCTTCATACCCCCACTCAGCAGCTATACCTTCTTTGAGTACGGTTTCATTGACATCTTTGATATGAATGGTTTTGATATCGTTGGCATACTTGCGGCAAAAATCCAATACATCCACACCGCCCCAGAGTAAGTGTCCCGTATCTGGTCCCATAAAGACCAAATCACGATCCACCATCGAAAAGAGGCGGTCGATCTCCTCGCCTGTTTCGATGGTGCTGGCTACATGGTTGTGAAAACAGCTTTTGACACCATACTCCAGGGTAATTTCACCGACTCGATTTAAGACTCTACCAAACTGTTGAAACTCTTCATCGGTCATGTAGTCTTCAGGCGTGACGTGACCCGAAACTTGGCGGCGAGTCAGACCTCGGCTGGTTACATACCCATCAAAGCCACCAGCTGCCACGTATACCTCGCCAACGCCTGCCGCTTGGTGAAATTTGCCAAATGCTTTTGCCTTTTCAAGTATCACGGCTTCCTTGGCCGGATCCCAAAAATCTTCCCCTAGATAACCTGGTGCCGGTTTTAGACCATGCTTTTGTAGATTGGCCAGCACATCTTCTGTACTTTGATTCGAGCTTGGTCCTGCGGGTGCGCCTTCATAACCAGCCTGCGCAATCTCTGCTAACATCCGATCGGACGACATGCGTTCATCTTCTGGCAGATTCCAGTTTACGACGTGCCAAGTAATCTGACCACAGCCGATTTGAAAGTTTGGCATTCGTTTCTCCTTAATGAGCTTATGAAAAAAGGCTCAACAGAATCTCATTTAGTCAACCTATTTTTGTAGAGTCGGATAACTTTTGACTCCACAAAAATTGCCCGAAATTCTGCAGAACCTTGATACAATGTTTAGATATTGTGTTTTCTAGTGATTCTTTAACTACCAACACTTCAGCCAGGGAGCTAACTAACTGGCTGAAATGCTACAAGCCAGCTACAATGTTTATCTTAGACGTTCTTTGGCTAATCGGAAACATCGCCCTGGCTCTGTTCTCTCCTTTTGCGCAAGAATTCTTCAATTACCTCAATAGGTAAATCTCCTAACCGTTCTTCTGGCTCGAATTGAGACAATACTTCTTCTGGCTTGAATTGAGACAGTACCTCTTCTGGTGTAAGTACTGTCAGATAATCCGCCAAGCCTAATGTTTTAATGAGCGACTCTCGCATTTCTTCGCTCAATTCGTCCGCACTCAGTGTCTTGATGAGCGACTCTCGCACCTCTTCGCTCAATTCGTCCGCACTCAGTGTCTTGATGAGTGACTCTCGCACCTCTTCGCTCAATTCGTCCGCACTCAGTGTCTTGATGAGTGACTCTCGCACCTCTTCGCTCAACTCGTCCGCACTTAATGTTTCAACAATTGCTTGCCTCAACCTATCACTTACTTCGTCAAGGGTTAATGATTCAGCAATCGACTGTCGCCATCCTTTACCGATATTGATAACATCTTCTTCGGTTATTGTTGGTGCAAGTACTTGTTCCATTTCCTTATCTCCTTGCCAACGAGCAAACAGTTGGCGTAGCCCAAAGAGAAAATTCCGCGTCATGCCAGAGACACGATCATTGAGTAACTCAAACGCACTTTCCCGTTCTATGGGACGGCTGGCAAAGCATTTGACAAAGGCATTATGAACTTCAAGGTTCAACTGATTTAGTGCTAAGACTAAAACCTCTTGCGGCCATTGATTATCAGTCTGATAGACACCTGCCAAGTCTGTGGAATGGTACTCGAATCCATCTAAACGAGCATCCTGTGGCGTCTTTGCACACAGAATAAAGGCCCGCACATCCTCATGTGAAAGTTTCTGTGTAATCCGATACCAGTAGGCGTAGCTCATTACTTGATAAAACGCATCTTTGGTCAAAGATTCTGTGAACTTAAACTCCAAGATTATGTGGCCGGCTTTACTGTCACGCACGCCGTCGGGTAAGAGCCCTAACTGCTCCTCTGTCCATTTATCTGTATTGCGGCGAATGATGAGAACATCCATTTTAGGTGGCGTGCTAACTGGCTGTGTTTCGGTAAGTATCGTCAAGCCAGACGGGATCCATGTCAATTCAAACCAGCGCCCCAATACTGGATGCCAAGAAGTTTTTTCATTGAAGGTGCTGTCGGACATAGTAAAACATTATCATAGGGTTTCTATGAAGTCAACTGGACGAAGCGCATGTGCTTGTCGTTTATTGCACAGCAATCACACGCGCTGGTGCACCATCCGCTTCGGGAATTTTGAGGGGTAAAGCGTAAAGTTGCGTATACGGTTTAGTCAGCGCAGCCATGTTCTGCAGGTATTCGATCATGATAACACCGTTACGCAACAGCACATCATGGGTAATATGCTCTTCGATCGGCGCAACGATGCCGTCAAGGAGAAGGCGAATGGGGTAATCCTGAGGAAAGTCATATCCAATGGCCTTGATCTCCCGTTCAAGTAGCCATTCTGCGGCCTCCCGCGTGACATATGGGGCAGTGGTCCAAAATTCAGGCGTCTTGTAAGAGACAACCGTATCCCAACAGCTCTTCAAAAGTACAATATCACCGGCCTCCATGTGAGAGCCAGCGGTTAACAACATCTCGGAGGTAACGGGAGTATTCGGTGCAAGGGGAGAAAGATCAACCACTGCAGCACGGCCAATTACTTGGCTCAAATCCACATCGCTCGTCGTAGGTCCACCTGGGACCATGTGACAAGGAGCGTCGATGTGAGTAAAGCCATGAACTGCCCAACTCATTTGGGTGACCTGGAAGAGATCACCTTGGTTGAAGTCGCCGCGAGTTTTGCGCTGAACAGGCCAGCGAAAATGATCAGCAATGGGCATAGTGAGGTCGATGAGCTGGGGCATAAGAGGCAAAAGATTGGCGTACTTCGCACTAGCCCTTCAAAGCACCTGCCATCAACCCTTCGATAAAGTAGCGCTGCATGGTCATAAAGATCACCATGACAGGAAGTGTTGCCACTACAGCACCTGCTAGAACTAGGCCATACTGATCACCATAAGGGCCGCGCAGGGTAGGCAGCGCTAGATTGATCACGTACATGGCTTGATCATTGAGCACAATCAGTGGCCAAAGAAAGTCATTCCAGGCACCGTTGAAGAAGATGATGCCCATCACCGCAATGGCAGGCAACAGATTGGGTAGGGCAACTCGGAAGAAGATGCCGATTTCGCCCGCGCCATCAATTCTGGCTGCTTCCATTAGCTCAGTAGGAATGGCGAGGCAATATTGGCGAGCAAGAAAGATGCCAAATCCACTGGCGGCAAAGGGAACGATCAATACCCAATACGTATTGAGTGCGCTATATCCTACTTGCTCTAAACCGACCATCATGGTATAGAGAGGCACAAGCAATATTTCAAAGGGTAGGGTCAAACTAGCCAAAATAAAGATAAAAAGCGCTCGTTTTAAAGGAAACTCATATTTGGCAAAAGCAAACCCAGCCAAAAGACATAGCAAGATGGACAACCCACCTCGCCCCAAAGCAACAATCAGTGTATTGAGAAACCAACGAATAAAGAGGGTCTCGCCAAAGAGGGTAATATAGTTCTCAGTGAATACAGTCTCTGGCAGGAGCTTAACGGGAAAGGTAAAGATCTCATATTGGGGTTTAAAGGAGGCAGAGATCATATAGATGAACGGCACTGCAGTCAAAAAGACAGCAAAGAGTAAAACCAGATTGGTAATGGTTATCATGCCACCTTGCTGTACTTTATACCATGCCCCAGACGGCTTTTTCCTGACCGTGTTAATCGTTTGTGCAGCCATATCTTACCCCTCTTCTCTCTTGACAGCCAAGTATTTACGCTTCCCGCTCTTGCTATCCGTACTCTTTATCCTCACACCATTGCTTCCTGCATCATAGCTTCTTACATCATTGGTTTCCACTTTACTGGTCCTCGCGGAAGGCGCCGAAGAAGCGCAAATTGAGCATAGCCAGGATAACCACAATCAAAACCAGTGTATACCCAATAGACGAAGCATATCCCAAATTAAAGTAGGAAAAGCCAGTGTTGTATAGGTACATCACCATACTAAGTGATCGATCACTAGGCCCACCGTTGGTGAGCAAATAGGGCTGAGTAAAGATCTGGTATGATCCATTGATGGCTGTAATTACAACGAATAGAATGACCGGGCGCAGCAAAGGAATGGTAATACGTGTCACAACCGTCCACCAATTTGCACCGTCGATTGCCGCAGCTTCATTCAGCTCCTTAGGAATATTTTGCAAGCCAGCCAGGAAGTATAGCGAGTTTAAACCGGTGAATTGCCATATGAGTAGAATGATAATGGATAGCTTTACCACATTTCTATCACGGATCCATCCAATACGCCACTCATCGCCAAACCAATTGACTAGATAGCTGTTAAAGAGTCCCGAATTATAATCATAAAGAATACCAAACATCAGCGCCACGACAACACCCGATGTAAGAAGAGGAACAAAGAAGGCCAGCCGATAGAAGCTTTTGACATTTAACGATGGAACCAACCACGAATTAACGACCACAGCTAAAATGAAGGCAAGGGGAACCTGTAGGAACACACTGCCCAAAGCATAGACGGTCGTATTGATCAATGATTGGCGAAAACGAGGATCGATTAGCAAATTACCGTAGTTTTCAAGCCCAATAAACGTTGGTGTACTGATTCCTTGCTGTCTAAAGAAGCTGAGACGAAAGCTGTCAAAAACGGGATAGGCCAGAAAAATAAGAAAAAGAATAAAGAATGGTGCAATATAGAGGTAGGGTACAATCTTAATCTGATTCCGCTGCCACCAACGCCCGATAGAGAAGGATTGAGGCGGGGCCTGTGGGATTGTCTGCTGTTCGACAGCCATTCGTGCTCCTAGTTATCTACACCCTCACGGAGCAAAAAGAACACTGAAACTTCTTACAATCAGTGTTCTTTTTGCTCCGTGAGGTACTCTCTTCGCGATCTGAGGCCGAACTATAGGAGTTGGTTAGAAAATATTGTCAACCGGTCTGCAACAGTCTCGAATGTTATTCCAAGCTCCGTTTCAAACCCTCAGGTAGTTTCTTCGGCAATCTATGACAACTGAGGGTTTGAAGACGACCACAATATACTTTCTTAAAGTGTCTTAATGCGCTCAAGCTCCGTACCTAGCTCATCAAATAGGGAATCGTAGTCAGAGATGTTCTCTTGCAAAATAGGCGTGACAACGATATTGGTGATGGCTGTGTGGAATTCTGGAGACCATGGAGATTGGAAGATGCGTGGCATTGAATTACCAAGTTCGAGATAGAGTTCACCGGTGTTCTGTCCCTCGTAGTAGTCGTAGGGTTCCTGCACAATCTCATTCTCAATGGCTGGTTTCCAAGAAGGAATAATACCGCGCTCTATCACATCCTGTAATACAGCATCGGTGAGATGTGTAAACTCAATGATGCTCCAAGCAGCTTCTACATTATCAGCACCTTTGGGAATGCTGACGCTGGTACCACCGTGGGTCGCCGTTGGGACATCAGCACCAAAACCATTGGGGAGGGCCTGCAAGCGCCATTCGCCTTCTTGGCCAGGACCGATCTTGTCATCACGCCCCAATTTGCCATTGTGCCAGGGAGCGCCCATGGTTGTGGCAAGTTGGTCTTGGCGGAAGGCTTCCCAGTAGACGGGCGATGTCCAGCTTGAACCGGTAGCATTTGGTGCCGTAATGGCTGTCTCATCATCATAGATCATGCTGCGCTGGAATTCCATGATCTCTTTGCCGATGTCATTCATACCGCCAAAATTACCATCTTCTAAGAACATCTGCTCGCCGGCATTGTAGAGCATCATCTGCAGATCACCCGTAGAGAGATCATGCCAGGAGATGACAGACATATCTGGATTGGCCTCTTTCAAAATCAGGCCAGCTTCTTTGAGATCTTGCCAAGTTGCAAATGGCGTCTCAACGCCAATATCATCAAAGACAGATTTACGGTAAGCCAGCGTACAAGCGTTTACCTCATTACCGAGACCGTAGATCTTACCTTGCCATGACCAGTAGTCAACAGCAGAGCCCATCACTAAATTCTCAGTGCGGTCACCAATCAGATCATTCATTTCCACAAAACAGATCTCTTCACCCTTAAAGAAGGCTGCAGCACGTCCCTGCTCCAGGCGCATAATGTCGGGCAGACCTACGCCAGAAGCACAGGCAGCTAACATCTTGTCGTGAATTTCGCCAAACGGGGCAACAGTCTTCTTAAAAGAAATGTTGGGATTCTCTTCATAGAAGCCAAAATCTGTCATAGCATTGTCGAGCCAATCCAAACCTTGCTCCCAGTGTGCCCAAGCCTCAACCTCAATGGCATCATCAGCCATCGCTGCGTCTCCACCACCATCAGCGGCAGGTGCAGCACCTGGAGCAGGGCATGCAGCCAAAAGGGCAGCACTTGCGGCACCCAAACCAGTAACCTGCAGAAAACGGCGTCGGGTTAACTTATCGTTTTGCGACATATGATTTTCTCCTTAGCATGTCAATTTGTAAGAGCATTCGAGGTCATATCCTAGCCACAATTACTCCTTAAAGTAACCTGCATTTGGACGGTCACCTGCCCAACCCGATGATATAACACTGTTGATTGAGTACAAGCAAAAAAGGAGTAGATACCAGAGTGCATTATCCAAAATGAAAAGGGTAATTTTGTCTGGCTATCCGTTGGGGGGGATAGGATACAAATTTTTAGTATTTAGGGACGTTAGACGCCTATACTTTAATTTCTGTTTTACAAATTGTCAAACTACACCTTGAGCCATTCTCAATTCAGCGGGGAGCAGACCCCATGCCACTAAGCCATGTATTGCGACATGACGGTGGCGACCATGAATAAGAAGAGGGCAATGCTTACTAATGTAACGCTCATGGCATTGGTTATGCATCCTCCTACCTGTGAACTTGATTGGCCGTTCTCTAGACTCTCCCTCTCTGCCTCACCGTAAGAGTGAGCAACTGCGGCAATAATCTTGACCATCAGAGCAGCCCCAAGGCACATGAGACCCAGCAACCCACTGCTGCTGATTAGCAAGAAAGCTAGAATATCCATATCAATTTTCTCCTGTGATGAATGGAATCAGTGTACTCAGCGCCATTTGAAAAGTAGAGCTTGCCCTCTCTTACAGAGTTCGTTGATAGCTCCGGTCTTCAAATTGACCTATAGATGACCAGGAAAACCTTGTACCCGTGAAGAGGGATATGTCCCTGTCTTTTCGGAATTTTTCAGAGCACATCAGACAAGAGTTGGGACAAAGCGTTTCTGGCGGACTATATGTACAGTACTTTCTCCATTTCGCGTTTTGTGACTATACTTTGTACAATCAGTCTATAGGGTTCAGTGTGTGGGTGTAGGAACAAACTGATTTTCCACCCTCAGTATAATGCAATAGACGGATAGGAAATTGGCGATTTGTTGACAGGAACGTGATAAGAATATGAAATTGATGAGCAATCCGAAGAGTCATTGGCAATTCATCAGGATCAGTAGTTCACGATTTTGAGGAGGAGGTTCTCTTACGCCAGCGTCTCTCTAGTATATGCTGCATTAGAGAATGCTATCTCCACAAGCTTTTTTGAACATTCGTGAACTACTGAGGATTGATGACTGGCTCCAAGTGCAACGCACTTTTGCCAACGTTAACAGAGACGGTAAACAAAATCATCCGCGAATCAATGATTCGGGAACAAATGGAGGAAACAAATGAGTGGAACAACCCTTTCACGCCATCGTACAGACCACGGCGCGCGTTGGGCGTTAAACGGCCATTATCTACCTGCTGGCATTAGCTTGGGTATGCTGCTGGATCTCCCCAAGTCTGCGCTACCTGGCTTTATCTCAGCGCTGCCACAGGGTGCCCCGGCTGAAGATCCCGTGCTACCACCAGTAGAAGCTAACCAAGAGATTTGGGCCAGTGGCGTAACGTATCTACGAAGTCGGGAGGCGCGTAAGAGCGAATCTGATGTGGGTGACGTCTACGAGATGGTTTACGACGCGGATCGGCCAGAGATTTTCCTCAAAGCGGTTGGCTGGCGCGCGGTGGGTCATGGGATGCCCTTTCGCATACGGGTAGACAGTCAGTGGAACGTCCCCGAACCTGAGCTGGTATTAGTCATCAACTCTGGTGGAGAGATCGTCGGCTACTGTGCTGGTAATGATGCCTCGTCTAGGGACATTGAAGGCGCAAATCCCCTCTATCTACCTCAGGCCAAAATGTATAATCAATCTTGTGCCATCGGGCCTGGCATTATCTTAACTGACGTCGGGCAGATGAGCAGCCTCGATATTTCTTTAGAGATCAGCCGGGACGGAGGTACAGTCTTTACTGGCGAAACCAGTACAGCCAATATGAAACGCTCTCTCCAGGAATTGGCAGACTATATGTTTAAGGAGTTAGATTTTCCCAACGGTGCATTACTGATGACCGGTACCGGCATCGTACCTGGGGATGAGTTCACCCTTCAGGTAGGAGATTTAGTGCGCATAACTGTGGGTGACTTGACGCTAGTGAATGAAACGCAGCAGTAATGAGCATCCATGGAATATGAATGACATTAGATGATCATATTATGAGTAAGATTATCAGTCATGAATCGTGGCTGTCTGATACGCCTTACTCAGTCAATGAAGGGAGTATCTATAAATAAATGAAAATTAACGCAGCGGTTGTTCATCAGCATCATGAGTTGAGCGTCGAAGAGGTAGAACTAGATGCACCCAAAGCCGGGGAAGTTCTGGTGCGCATTCGTGCGGCGGGCGTCTGCCATTCGGATCTGCATACGTTACGGGGAGAACTGCGCGCTCAGCCCCCCTTGGTGTTAGGTCACGAAGGGGCGGGCATTGTAGAGGCCGTTGGGGAAGGGGTTACCAAAGTCGCGCCCGGAGATCGAGTGATGATCAACTGGCTTCCTGGTTGCCAGCAGTGCACCAAGTGCCAGAAGGGAATCCCAACGCTCTGCGAAACCTTTCCGAGTACGGTTTTACAGGGCTACCTAGTCGACGGGACCTCGCGCATCAGTTCGACAAAAGGTGCCGAGTTAAAGCAATTTCTTGGCTCGTCCACCATGGGGGATTATACGGTGGTATCCCAGAATGGCGTGGTCCCCATTCCAGATGACGTCCCCTTTGAGGTTGCAGCCATCACTGGCTGCGCGGTGATGACTGGCGTGGGTGCGGTGATGAACACGGCCAAGGTGGCAACAGGCAGTTCCGCCGTTTTGATTGGCTGTGGAGGTGTGGGTCTCTGCGTATTGCTGGGGCTTAAATTGGCGGGCTGTTACCCGATTATTGCCGTGGATGTGCTGGAAAGCAAGTTGGATTTCGCTTTGGAATTGGGTGCGACCCATGTCCTCAATGGTCGTGATGAGGATGTACTTGATGAGATCCGCAAGCTAACGGGTGGCGGTGCAGACTATGTGTTCGATAGCGTAGGTGCGCCGCCCACCATTGATCAGGCGATCATGGCGGCAGGAGCAGATAGCACCATTACAGTAACGGGTATGCATGATGTCCTGCAGCCCATCGCCCTGCCGGTGGGTCCCATCATTTTTCAGAATAAACGATTCTTGGGTTCTTTCGCTGGGTCTTGCAATCCCCATAGCTTCTTGCCCAAGCTGCTCGAACTCTATCGAGGTCGACGGCTGGATCTGGATTCGCTAATTACCCGACGCTACGCACTCAATCAGATACATCAGGCATTTGACGATATGGAAGCTGGGGAAGTGGTTCGCGGCGTGTTGATGCTGGAATAGGATTGGGGACGAGGCCAGAATGCATATACATCAGAGTCATGACGTGACCTATCGGCCACCTGGGCTGGTTTTGACAGACCACTTTTTTGATGTGCCTTTGGACTATGCGAATCCTGGTGGAGAGACGATCACTGTCTATGCCCGAGAAGTAGTCAATCCACAAAAAGAGGCAGAGGGGCTGCCCTGGCTGGTCTATTTCCAAGGCGGGCCAGGCTTTGGCGCGCCCCGGCCTTCGGAAAAAAGTGGCTGGTTGGCTCGGGCGTTGCAGGAATTCCGTGTGCTCTTGTTGGATCAACGGGGAACCGGTCGGAGTTCTCCAGTAAATCAGCAGACGTTGGCCCACTTCGATACGCCAGCTCAACAAGCGGACTACCTCAAGCACTTCCGGGCTGATTCAATTGTCGCCGACGCCGAGGTCATTCGAAGTAAGCTTGTGGGAGCAGAAGAACGCTGGAGCCTGTTGGGCCAAAGCTACGGTGGTTTCTGCATTCTGGCTTATCTCTCTGCTGCGCCCCAGGGGTTGAAGGAGGTCTTTATTACAGGCGGCATTCCATCTTTGACAAGAAGTGCCGATGAAGTCTATCTGGCAACCTATCGCCGGGTAGGCGAAAAGAACCAGCAGTACTATCAGCGCTATTCGGGAGACAAGGAGGTCGTTTGGCAGATTGTTGACTATCTACAGAATCACACCGTCTTGCTGCCTTCAGGAGACCAACTAACGCCCCAGCGCTTCCAGCAGTTGGGGTTAGCCTTTGGCGCAAGTGATGGTTTTGAAGAGATTCATTATCTGTTGGAAGAAGCCTTTGTAACAGGTCCAACTGGAGCGGAGTTAAGCTACACCTTTTTGCATGGTATCGAGCATCTCCAAGCCTTCAACACCAATCCCATCTTCGCCATTCTGCACGAAGCCATCTACTGTCAGCAGAATGCATCCAACTGGTCCGCCCAACGCATTCGCAGCGAGTATCCTGAGTTTGACATCCGACAAGGCCAGCCCATCTACTTTACTGGTGAAATGATCTATCCATGGATGTTTGACGAGTATCGAGAGTTACAGCCACTCAAAGAAGCAGCAGAGATCCTAGCCCAGTATGACCGATGGCCTCGCCTCTACGATCTGAATCAGCTAGCCAAGAATCAGGTGCCTGGTGCGGCCGCTGTCTATTACGATGATATGTACGTTGAGAGGATTTATTCAGAAGAGACGATCCGAGCCATTCCTGGACTCCGTGCTTGGATCACCAATCAATATGAACATAACGGCCTGCGAGCTGACGGAGAAGCGATTTTGGATCGGTTGATACGAATGGCCAGAGGGGATGAGTAAGATGAATTAGGGGATGAATTAGATGAGGGGATGAATTAGATGAGATCGTACATTCCATCATCTCCATCATCTCCATCATCTCCATCATCTCCATCATCTCCATCATCTCCATCATCTTCCCTGTCTTCAGACAATGTTGGCTCAAAAGGGATCAACAAGATTTCTCCGAAAGTATCTTCTTGCATAGCTTGTAGCTCTTTTTGCTTGATCAATTCTAGTACAGCCAAGAAGGTGACGATCACCTCCATGCGGCTCTCACTAGCGGAGAGTAATTCGACAAATTTTACTTGTGGCTGAGATGCGCCATTAGGACGATTCGTAAAGCGCTCATGAATAATTCTGATTCGGGAACGGACGTTCTCAATCTGCTCAGCCACTGTAATAGCGTAGGTGTGAACCTTAGGCATGGGTGGGTCAGTGGGGATACGGTTCAGCGCTTTGCGGACCGCTTTGTGCAGTTTCTCCAAATCCAGGTTACTGAGATCAAGCCGCCGCTCCAATTGCGGTCCGGGTGCCATACGCAAGTAGGCTCTTAACCCCAACTCTTCTCGTTCTTTAAGGGAATCGGCAATCTCTTTGAATTGTCGATACTCAATCAATTGGCGAATCAAGGCGTCCCCGGGATCCTCCTCCTCTTCCTCGTCTGGCGGTGCCGGCCTGGGCAAAAGAGCGCGTGATTTGATGTAGAGCAGCCGGGAGGCAATCACCAAAAAGTCGGCCAATGCGCCTGGCTCCAGCTCTTCCAGCTCAGAAATAGTCTGAAGATAGCTCTCAGTAACAGCCATTAGGCTCACCGTGCTAATATCCAATTCGTTTCGATTGATTAAATGAAGCAGTAGATCAAGAGGACCTTCAAAAGCAGGAGTCGAAACTGGATAGCCAGAGCCAAGTTGATGGGTGTGGGTATTGAGGATATGTTTGGGTGATGCCATATATATTGAGTAGGCAATGTCAACAAGTAGCGAAGAGTGCCATGCGCGGTGTCCTAAATTTTCGACCTTCCAGCCAGAGTATTAGCCGTGCGTTGCAGACGAAACGGATTAACCTAATGACATTGATTGAGTAGACAATCGATCAATAGACAAAAACAAAGATCAGATCATTGACATTGGTCTGAGTGGGACCAGTCAGTAACAGATCATGGACAGCATCTAAGTAGGGGTAGGCATCATGATTTTGCAGATGAGCGCGAGCAGATAAACCTTCCGCACGTCCGCGAGCAACGGTGGTGCCATCGGCCATAGCGCCAGCGCTATCCGTGGGGCCATCCGTCCCATCCGTCGCGAGGGAGACAATCGTCACATTCTCGATTCCCTCTAATGCAATGGCCGCAGCCAGTGCCAACTCCTGATTGCGTCCACCCCGGCCAGGGTCGTCACCTAGGCGGACAGTGGTCTCGCCACCAAGAATCAGACAAGCAGGTGGCTGAAGCGGTTGATGAGTGGAAAGAATTTCTTTGGCCAGGGAGACAGCAACCTTGGCGACTTCCTGAGCTTCCCCTTCAAGATAAGTCGTCAGCAATAAGGTGTCAAACCCTAACAGCTGGGCTTGGTCCGCTGCGGCCCGTGCCGCGATCCGATTATCGCCTATCACCTCCACCACACTTCGCTCAAAGAGTGGATCGCCAGGTTCAGGCGTATCCGGCACAGCGCCCTGCAAACCGGCTTGAATACGGCCTAAGATGGCCATAGGAATCTGTTCTAGAAGATCGTAGCGTTCGATAATCGTCCAGGCATCCCGCCATGTTGTACTATCTGGGACGGTAGGGCCACTGGCGATTACATCTAAGGGGTTACCGATAACATCACTTAGCACGAGGGTCACTAAGTCAGCAGGTGCTACGGCTCTGGCCAGTTGCCCCCCTTTCACTGCACTGCAATGCTTGCGCAAGATATTGATCTCATTAATGGTGGCCCCACAGCGCAGCAGAGCGTTGGTCATCAACTGTAAATCATCCAACGTTAAGCCCACAGCCGGAGCAACCAGCAGTGATGAACCTCCACCAGAGAGAAGCGTAATCACCAGGTCATCTTGACCAGCAGCTTCCGCAATCCGTAGCACTTGTCGCCCGCCATCGACACCTAGCTCATCAGGAACAGGGTGGCTGGCCTCGGCCAACTGCACTCTTTTGGTCGGTCCACCATGCTCACTTTTGGTTACAACCAAGCCGCCGCTTATGCGATCCCCAACCAGCGCCTCAATTGCTTGGGTCATGGGGGTAGATGCTTTACCAGCTCCCACGACATAGATATTCTCGTAGTTAGAGAGCATATACTCATGTTCGCCAATCCAGAGCGTATCTTTTTCAACATGGAGAGCAGATTGGACCGCTTTAAAAGGGTTAACAGCTTGTAATGCAGCCTCAAGAATTGAGAGGATCTGCTGACGACGTACGGGGTCGGATGCTAAAACAGCCGTATTAAACATAATGTCCATCTATATTAACTCTGGGTTTGGGCTGACCCCAAAGCCAGGTAGATCTGTTGGAAGAATCCTGCCATGCATAGGCTGTGGCTCATCTATCCAAAGAGTGGGATAATCATCATCCCTGGTGCCTGGCAACACTTCCGCCAAAGATGCACAGCCTCCACTAGCGATTGCATGAAGTCCCCATACCTCGCCACCACGATGCAAAACCACCGGAATTTCAAATTGACGGGCAAGCTCCATAATCCGGAGCAGGGCTGTCATGCCGCCACACCAAGTAATATCAGGTTGCCAGATGTCTAATGCACTATTTTGCGCCAGGGCAGAAAACCCATAATGAGTAAATTCATGCTCACCACCAGCCAAACTGATGGGCTTAATTAGGTCACGCAGCATATTCTGCTCTTCTAACTGATCTGGCATCGCCACATCCTCAAACCAAAACAGATCGTACGGCTGAAGTCTTTGAGCCATCTCGCGGGTAACCGCAGCATCCCAAGTCATATAGCAATCGAGCATGAGTAAGCCCTCGGAGCCGAAGAGAGTACGAGCAGCAGCCAATTGCTCCTCGGTCTGGCGGAACTGAGCTTCAGCCGGTTGAGCAGGATCCCAACGATGGGGCATTTTGTGGGCGGAATAACCTAGCTCGGCATACCAAGTTGTATCGGTACCCGTCGCGTACGTATGAATATCAGGGCTGCGTAAACCACCCAACATTTCATAAACTGGCTTCTCTTCAGCTTTACCCAGAAGATCCCATAGAGCTAGATCAATCCCACTAAGAGCCATCATGGCAATCCCTTTGCGGCCATACGGAATTGAAGCCTTATAGAGCTGATCCCACAGGTTAAAAAGCTCTCCCGTACTATGAATCTCTTGCCCTAGCAATAGCGAGCGAAAATGGCCATTGACAATTGGCAAGGACGCTTCCCCACCGCCTCCGTAGCCCCAACCAACTAGGCCGCTATCAGATTCAATCCGTACGACGATCTGCCAAAGACCTTGACGCCAACCAGCCAATGTTTGTGGGTAGCGGGGGTAGAATGCAACAACTTCGCTGATTTTCATGGCTGACAAATGCCCCCTTTTAAGTCCACTAACAAATTTTGTCCCAATTTTTGTGAAATTCAGTAAGAAGCCAAAAAGCCTCAGCTAATCATCCGTCAGCTTTCGGCCAGATTTCGGAGGCGATTTTTGTACCTTCCGCATACTCAGTAGCTTTACATGGATCAAGCAGCACCACGGAAGATGAAAAAGCCCTGCTGATCCATCTGGTCCGTGTCCCATTTTTCAGGGCAGAGTACAGTAGCTGCAATCTATGTCATTTCTCGTTGGTCCTCCTCGAAATGACAGTGGCCGATCTACTAATACGCTTAGGCCATAGCACAGGGCAAAATACCCGCTCAGTAGGCCGGTTACCTTCTAGGTGCCGTGCCGATACTTATAGGGGCCAAACCGTACGTGGGGGTGCTGACTGCACAAACTACGGGTAATTATTTTTGTGGATTAGCCTTAAAGTAGTAACGTTAATGTATCACGGCCGCCAGTATATGTATTGCTCCCAGTTGAATGGTTTTGATTCTAAATGATGAATCTCAGGCTGTCAAGTGTATGATGGATGCCCCAAAATACCTAGCGCCAAAACCAAATAACGAAGCTGCCGTTTTGAGTTTTTACTTGCTGATGAGACAATGGAGGGAAGATTCAACTTTTAGGAACGGGAATTAAATAACTTGAGCACTTGAAGGGGTCACACCCGATTGAAACGCGCAAGTTATTTACAACTCATTCCTTACGGAAAACCAAACACGTCAAGATAAGCCAAAACAAGGAGAACCATTTCACATGAAAACGAAAGTTGTCATGGCTTTTGAGCTAGGCATGGGGGCTGCGGACCGAATACGCGAAGTGGCCGACGTAACCATCGATTCCACCCTCGAATCAGCACCTGGTGCAGACGTTGTGGTCTTTGGTGGGCATCCGTCCCGGGTAGATGGCGCCTTTATGGATTCGCTAGGACCAAACCTGAAACAGCTTGCCAAACCTGGTATTGGCGTCGACAATGTGGACATCGATGCGGCAACAGAGCGAGGCATTCTCCTCACCAATACACCTGATGCGCCCACAGAATCCACAGCGGAGCATGCTGTAGCGCTCCTGATGGCTGTGGCCAAACGGGTCATGGTGGGTGACAGACAAATGCGCGGAGATAGCTCGCTGCAACGGCCAGATATGATCGGAACGGAGCTGTTGGGTGCCTCTCTAGGGGTATTCGGTTACGGCCGTATCGGTCGGCGGGTTTGCGAAATCTGTGCGCTAGGGCTAAAGATGAATGTTCAGGTCTATGATCCGT
This sequence comes from Chloroflexota bacterium, assembly GCA_039028975.1. Classification (GTDB taxonomy): domain Bacteria; phylum Chloroflexota; class Anaerolineae; order Caldilineales; family Caldilineaceae; genus JAHBNG01. The sequence continues at coordinate 2,388 of JBCCHB010000028.1, read as the reverse complement.
TTGTGGAGCAAAATACCCCTACTCCCGAAAGGGTTACGCTGACCAACGACATGGATGAATTGCTGGCAAATTCGACCTTTGTAACCGTCCACGTTCCCCTGCTGCCCAGCACCCGTCACTACATTGGCGAGCGCGAGATGAAGCTCATGGCCAAGGGTTCCTATCTCATCAACGCCAGTCGCGGTCCCGTTGTAGATGAAAAGGCGCTAATTCGACTGCTGCAGGCCGACCACTTTGCGGCAGTGGGGTTAGACGTCTTCGATCCGGAACCACCGGAACCAGACAACCCTCTTCTATCTATGAAAAACGTTGTCACCACACCTCATATTGCCTCCAGCACCAATCAAGGCGTCCATGATATGATGCATGGGGTTGCCGATCAAGTCATTCAGGTTATTAACGGCGAACGACCAACTTCTCTCGTTAACCCAGACGTTTGGCCAGGAAGGATGGGTTAGTGGTGATCAGTCGTCGGTGATCAGTCGTCGGTGAACAGTCGTCGGTGAACAGTCGTCAGTGAACAGTCGTCAGTGAACAGTAATTCAGTCCACCGATTACCGATTACCGATTACCGATTACCGACCACCGATTACCGATTACCGATTACCGATTACCGATTACCGATCACCGATTACAAAGTTTTTAACAAGAGGCTCTATGTTAGCCAGGGTATTGCAATACATCTTCTTCCTTCTTATCGTCCATCCTGTTGTTTTGATTGTGATTGGGTTAACTATTCGCAACCAGGAGCGGTTACCCAAAAAAGGTCCGGCAATCATCGCGGCCAATCACAATAGCCATTTGGACACAGTTGTGCTCATGTCGCTCTACCCCCTGCGCATGGTCCATCGATTGCGCCCTGCCGCCGCAGCCGATTACTTCCTGAGCAACAAATGGATCGCTTGGTTTTCGACCAATATCATTGGGATTGTACCCATTGAACGTAAACGCGTTGACCGTTCGAAGGATCCGCTGCAAAATTTGGTGGATGTGCTGAATGCAGGCTCGATCCTTATCTTCTTTCCCGAAGGTTCCCGTGGTGAACCGGAACAACTTTCTGAATTCAAAACAGGGATTGCTCGGCTGGCGGAACGAAATCCCGATGCAGAAGTGGTTCCTGTCTTCCTACGTGGGTTAGGCAAAGTGTTGCCCAAAGGGGACTTTTTGCCCGTTCCTTTCTTTGGCGAGGTCAATGTGGGGATGCCAATGCGCTGGGACGGTGATCGAGACCGTTTTATGGAGGAGTATACACAGCAAATGGAACAACTCAATAAAGAGGTTGACCGGTTCGGTGCATAATCGGTTTGGCTCTCTGGTCCATTGTGGGGTCGCCTGGGAATGAAGTCAGTATAGGCACCCCACCAAACCTCATAACCCAATCTTCTGACTACACTAAGTTTTACCGCGCTCATTTTACCCGACTTATACCTTAGCCCCCACTCCCCTCACTGCGTCCTTTCGACAGTTCTTTAACAGCTCCCCACACCCAACCACCTGCTAAAATAGCCCCACCTAAGAAGCTGTCTGGAAAGTCATCCTGAGGAGCCTGCGACGAAGGATCTCACGGTTGTTTCAAGCCAAAATGCAGATTCTTCAGTCGCTCCGCTCTTTCAGAATGACACGCTATTACCCTTTTCAGACAGCTTCTAAGGGGCTCACCACCCAATTACCACAACAAAACATGTCCTTACATTCACCTTACTTCCCTCGTGGCATTTAGCACTATTTTTTGAATTCAGCCTATTTATACCCCTCCTTAACTTCCCAATCGAGTCCTTTACAGTTTGATTAATTATGTTCCAAGGGTGAATTTGACAGCCATATTGACAATCCAAAAATCATGTGATAAGCTATTGGCATTAAAAATCATCTACAACCATCGATAAAATCTTGTCCTTTCCTTTCTGAATTTGTTGAAACATGGCGAATAATCGTCGGGACAAAACTTTTCCGGCTGGCTATATTTTTTGAGACTAAACCCATTCTAACCACACTGGTTTCAAGATTTCACAAAAGGAGTAGCAATATGCATTGCCCCCCCGCTTGTCTGTCAACAATAACGGGAACCCTCGTTTTGTTCGTATCGCGCGTGCTGCCTATCGGACTGTCAACACGGCTTGCGCTAGTTGGCTTCTAAAGAGTAAACACTTTCAACCTCAAATTCTAATTTCACTAAATCGGAGACACTTGTCGCCCCTCCTGAACAGAGTGCTCCGCGCCACGGCCCGCTTGCTGTTAGCCTTGAGCCTGCTATTACAGACCTTTGTTCCCCCAGCCCAAGCTCGGGTGCCGGAAGAGGTTCCTGCCCGAGATGTACTGGAGACAGGTGTTTCTGAAGAGGAAGCCTCCCCTGCCTTGGCAACGCTGCTCAATGAAACCCCAAGGGAT
>JBCCHB010000027.1:0-124312 GCA_039028975.1 Chloroflexota bacterium | reverse complement strand
CGGTATTTCTTTATCCAGATCAGATGTACTTTCAGATCATATACCGTATCACTTCCTTTTCTTTTGTTTCTCATGAATTGAAAGTCTACTAAAGTCTTGGACTAAAGTCCATAGTTTTTACTAGCGCATTGGTACAATAAAACGTAATGAAAGATCTCTCGGGTACTCGAGATGACAGGCCCGAAGTTTGGGTTTTATTTGATCTTGATTCCTAAGCAACGAACGGAAAACCCAACTAACCTATAGAACACATTAGGCTTATGTTCGACAGAATAAGAAACTTCCTTCTTATTAAGTTTCCTACAAAAGATTATATCATCATCTCTGAGCATTCATTAGAGATGACAAGGATGCGTTTACAAGATCTCATTAAAGAGCGGACTCAAATGTTCCCTGAATGGATATCCAGCAACGACAGCCCATACTTTGGAACTTTCGAAGGCAATACTTTTGAGGCATATAAATTGTCCTACAGAGATTCTTTCAATCCAATGATCGATGGCAAGATTCAGGGAGGTGATGGTGGAATAGAGATCCATCTGCATATGTCTATTGCTCCGGCGGTTAAAGCATTACTAAATTTTATGTATTTTACAGTGCTTTTCGTAGTTGCAGGGGCTCTGTTGAACACATACTATGATGGCCCGTATATTGTAACGCTAGGAATGATCTTATTTCCTGTACTTATTTACGGATTTTGCAGAATAGGAATTAGATCGTTTCTGTCGGACGCAGAAAAGCGCTACCAAGAGATCTCTGCTGTAGTCACATAGTCTTAAGCCGATCGAAAACAAAAGGAACAGAAATATTGTCCACCAACTTTTTTGACGTTGTGATCGTCGGTGCGGGAAACGCCGCCCTCTGTGGCGCCATCGCTGCCCGTGAAAATGGGGCCTCTGTCCTCATCCTTGAAAAAGGACCAGAACAGAAGCGCGGCGGCAACTCCTACTTTACCGACGGTGCCATTCGTCTTGCCTTCGATTCATTAGCTGATTTGCGGGTCATCATGCCCCATATGACCGATGAACAAGCAGACAAGATTGTACTGCCACCTTACACTGCCGATGACTACCGGGCTGACTTCCAGCGCATTACCCAAGGGAAAACCGATACAACCCTCTCCAACATCCTCATTGATAATTCGTACGAGACCATGGTCTGGCTTCACGGTCACAAGATTCAGTTCGACATGATCTATGATAACCAGTCCTTTGTGAAGGATGGTAAGTACCATTTCTGGGGTGGTTTGGTGGTCAAGAGTGACGGGCGCGGCATTGGCTTGATCAAAGGGCTGTTTGCCCGGGCCAAAGAGTTGGGGATCGAAGTCTGGTACAATGCGGCTGGCACTGAACTTTCTCTCAACGACGCTGGCCAGATTGAGTCCATCCAGGTGCTCAAAGATGGACAGTCTCAGAGCGTCCAAACCAAGTCTGTGGTTCTGGCCTGTGGCAGTTACGAAGGCTCTATGAAAAAGCGCATCGCCCAGATGGGATCCGAGTGGGAGAAAGCCATTCTGCGCGGCACCGAGTTCAATACGGGCGACGGTATCGACATGGCGTTGGCTGTGGGAGCAGTGAAGTACGGGGATTGGCAGATGGGCCACGCCATTTCAACAGATGCCAACGCGCCAACCGTGGGCGATTTTGAGCAACCAGGCGACATTTTCAAGAAAAGCTCATATCCCATTGGCTTGATCATCAACAAAGAAGGCAAACGCTTTGTAGACGAGGGGGCGGACTTCCGCAATTACACGTACGCCAAGTATGGACGCGAAGTGCTCAAGCAGACTGATTCGATTGCCTATCATGTCTTTGATGGGCAGGTGGCTGATCTGCTACGCTCCGAATATCGGGAGGAGATATGTACCAAGTTCGAGAGCGATACGCTGGAGGGTTTGGTTGATCAGATGGATGTGGATGGGGTCCAGTTTATGCAGACCATTCACGAATACAATTTGGCTGTTCAGGATGGTGAATTTAATCCTCAAATACTCGATGGCAAAGGGGCTGTAGGCATCACGCCGCCCAAATCCAACTGGGCCAACACCATTGCCGAGCCGCCATTCCTGGCCTTCCCCGTCACCTGTGGACTGACCTTCGCATTTGGGGGGGTTAAGGTAACGACATCAGCCCAGGTAGTGAATGAGGAAGGCGCTCCCATCCCTGGCCTCTTTGCAGCCGGGGAGATGGTGGGCGGACTCTTCTACCACAACTATCCGGGCGGATCGGGGTTGGCTTCTGGGGCCGTCTTCGGGAGGATTGCGGGGACGAGCGCGGCAAGGTATTGCCAAGCGGGTACCACACAAAAAGAGGTTGGTGGCTAATTTATGTTATGAACCTATCGCTAATTTTCGCAATCGCCGCCGGTTTTGCTGGCGGCCTTCTTTTTAGGTGGATTAACGTGCCAGGTGGTGCCATTGTCGGATCGATGTTGGGGGCAGGCGTTTATAGTGCCATGCAGACCGAAGGGGTTGAAGTCCCCAAAAATGTAAGCTTGCTTGCTCAGTTGACGGTCGGTGCACTGGTTGGCACGTCAGCCAATCGGGAGTTATTCAGCAGCGGGCTGGAAGCGCTAGGCTGGGGTTTGATCGGCGCTGTCGTTTACATGATTGTTGGCATCGTGCTGGCCTTCATCTCGTGGAAGCTGGGTTATTTGGAACTGGATACGGCCATCTTCGGCTTTTCACCCGGTGGCTTTACCGGTATGGCCATGATTGCCCAAGGTGAGGGTGCAAATGCATCACAAGTTGTTTTGATGCATTTTACACGCGTATTTCTACTCTTCTTTATTGTGCCAACGGTGGTACGGTTGATGGTAGGGTGGTTTGGATGAAAGTGACTAGGTGGGTAAGTTTGCAGATGAGCAAGGTATCTAAACGACTTCATGAACTATTTGGCAGGCAATATGGTATAATCTCTCCATGAGACGATTCACGTCCTATGGACCGGTTAATACCCAAACAGAGTATTACGCCCCTCGACAGGGCTTGATTGATCTTGCCTGTCAGACGCTTGTTGGTGATCAGCCGGAGTTTAATGGGCATTATTTTACGGCTTGGGCATCGCGTCAAGCAGGCAAGACATGGATTATGCAGCAAGCGACTATCAAGCTCAAAGCTGAAAACGATTTTGATGTTGCCATTACCACAATGCAATCGGCCAAGTCTGCGGACACGCCGAAACGGGTCTTAGATGTACTAGTTGAGAATCTGCGGACCATGTATGGCAAGGACTTCCCCGATGTTGAAATTTGGGAAGATCTACGGACCCTCTTTACCCACGACTACTTTGATCGACCCATCATCCTCATCCTAGATGAGTTTGACTCACTGGAACCGCAATTTATTGCTGCCCTAGCCAATGAATTTCGCAGCATTTATCTCGACCGTCAAAATCAGGTTGGTATTCCCAGCCGTGAAAAGAAGTACCTGCTCCACGGTCTGGCCTTGATTGGGATTCGCGGCGTACTGGGAATTGAGAATCAGCGTGGCTCTCCGTTCAACGTTCAACGTGGCATGCACATTCCCAACCTAACTCATGCCGAAGTTGATGGGATGTTCAAATGGTATGAACAAGAAAACGGGCAAACTGTTGAGCAGTCGGTTATTGATCGCCTTTTCTATGAGACCCAAGGGCAACCAGGGCTTGTGGGCTGGTTCGGTCAGCTATTAACTGAAGATTATAACGATAGGCCAGATGAACCATTGGATGATGCCAGTTTTCAAAATACATTTATTTGGGCGACGCAGGGGCTGGGGAATAACAATATCTCGAACCTGATTAGCAAGGCCAAACAACCAGAATATCGGGAGTTTGTTCTCACCCTCTTCAAAACAGGTAAGAAAATTCCCTTTCGATTTGATGATGCTACAACAAATTTCTTATATCTAAATGGTGTAATCGACTTAGATAGGGACACGGATGGTCTTTACGTCAAGTTCCCATCCCCTTTTGTGCAGAAGCGACTGTTCAATTATTTTGCCACTGAGCTCTTCCAAAATAGTGTGGACCGCCTGTTTGACCCCTTCGAAGATCTCACCAACATCATCACAGAAGAACGCATCAACATTAGAAACCTAATGCGGCGTTATGAGCAATATCTGCAAGAGAACCGTGACTGGCTTTTTAAGGGGGCCCCCCGTCGCAAAAGTGATCTGCGCATACTGGAGGCAGTCTATCACTTCAATCTATATGTGTACCTCTATAATTTTCTCGACCCACACGATGCTAGGCTGTGGCCCGAATTCCCCACTGGCAATGGTCAGATGGACATCTTCATCCGTTATGAAGGTGTAGTCTATGGTCTTGAGGTCAAGAGTTTTGTGAGCCAGCGTGAATACCGAAAAGGATTGCGTCAGGCGGCTCGCTATGGCAAGGATCTAGGACATTCAGAGATGTGGCTGCTCCTTTTTGTTGAGGGAGTAGATGATGAGAATCGTCGCAAATATGAGCAACTCTATTCAGACAAAGAAACAGGCGTCCTTATCCATCCAGTTTTGGTTGCCATTGGAGCATAATCATGACCCAAACATCCATACCTTGTGTGCTGATGCGCGGCGGCACCTCCAAAGGTCCCTACTTCAAAGCAGAAGATCTGCCCAGCGACCCACTCGAACGAGATAAACTATTGCTGCGCATTATGGGATCGCCGGACCTACGTCAGATTGACGGACTGGGTGGTGGCACCACGGTGACGAGCAAGGTGGCAATTGTCTCAGAATCTGATCATCCTGACGCAGATATCGATTACCTTTTTGCTCAAGTTGATTTGGAGAACCCCATTGTGGACACCGCACCAACGTGTGGGAACATGCTCTCTGGTGTCGGTCCGTTTGCCATTGAAGAGGGACTCTTCCCCGCAAGTGAAGGCGAGACGACCTTGAAGATCCGCAACGTCAACACAGAGAGCATCATCGAGGCAACGGTGCAAACGCCCAACGGTCAGGTCACCTATGAGGGAGATTGCACCATCTCTGGCGTGCCGAGGGCAGCGGCTCCGATTCCGCTTCGCTTTTACCAGATTTCAGGGTCGAAGACAGGGAAGCTGCTGCCTACCGGAAACGTACGAGATATGATTGACGGCATAGAGGTAACATGTATTGATGTGGCGATGCCTATGGTCATCGCACAAGCAGCTTCCCTAGACAAAACCGGTTACGAGACGAAAGCCGAGTTAGAAGCTGATCAAGCCTTTGTGGATCGCATTGAGGTAATTCGTCGGCAAGCAGGTGAGCGAATGGGCATGGGAGACGTACGGGATAGCGTGATCCCCAAGTTTGGCATTGTATCCGCTCCCCAAAACGATGGGCACTTCGCCTCTAGATACTTCACCGTGTATGGGACCTGCCATCCGGCATACGCGGTCTCTGGTTCCATCTGTGCATCGACGTGCGCAGCGCTGCCAGGATCTGTCGTATCCCAAATCACTGCGGTAGACGAGCGGTTCCCCAATCTATCACGCATTGAGCATCCTAGTGGCGTCATTGACGTGACGTTAAGCCTGGATACTGCAAGCGGTCAGTTTGACGTAGTTTCAGGAGGGGTGCTTCGTACGGCACGACGTATCTTTGGTGGTTCTGTTTATGTCCCGGCTGAATCGAAATAGGTAATAGTTGGAGAAATACAATAACATCCCCACTATAGCTAATATCCTACGACAGCGTAGATGCACAACTCGAGGCTATGGAACGTGACGGATACGTCTACTTCCCAAACTTCCTTGATGCAGACGAAATTGCCGAACTTCGCACCATCGCCCATAATCTAGACCCAATCGCTGAGAATTTTGACATTGATATGTCCGTAGAAGCAAATGGACACATGCAGAAATGCATCAATGCCGTGTTTAATCGGGATCCCTTATTTCTCAAATATCTGGATAAGCCCGGCATGATCGAACTAGCAGAAGCCGTCCACGGTTCAGACGGCCATATTGTTAGTATGCACACATGGCTTGTTGGCGCTGGACGACCGGACCAGGATCTTCACGCCGATTGGCAACCCTTCACTCTACCAGCGGACGTCCTGGCCAATCCACGGGTGCGCCTGCCTATCTTCATCACTACAGCCCACATCTATTTGGATGATATGACAGAAGAGTTAGGCCCCACCAAATTGATTCCTGGCAGCCATCGGGCCGGGCAAAAGCCTAATGGCGCTAGAGAGTGGAACGGAAAAAACGAGCAGAGCTTTCTAGGGAAAGCGGGGGACTGCATCTTCTTCAGAAGCGAAATCTGGCACCGCGGCGCTGCCAACAGAAGCGACCAAATCCGCCACACCTTCATGGTCCACTACGCCCACCGCATGATTACCCAGAAGTTCCCACCATACTTGGACTTTCGGTACAATCCTGATGTGATTGCTGCGGCGACACCTCGTCAACGGCGCCTGCTTGGGAAACACGCTCAAAGCAACTACGATTGATCCAATTCTAATCAATACACCATTTCGAAGACGTATCCTGAGGCTAGTGAACCAACGACAGCAATAGCCAGATAAAGCATAAATGGTTTTAGTCTTAGCACAGGGAAAATAGCCATCGCCCCCCAAATACTGACAACGCCACCGGAGACGAGAAAAGCCATGGCTGCACCTGGTGACATCCCATAATCCATCAATCCCCGCGTCAGTGGCAGGGCAGCGTATCCATCCAGATAGGCTGGTGAACCAACAAACACGGCTAACGGGATAGCCCAAGCGGATTGACGTCCAACAAATTTACTCAGATCTTCCGGCTCAAGAAATTGATGCATCACGTGCTCAGCGGCAAATGCCAAACCAAGCACGATCAGTAACAGCTTGCTAACGGCCCAAAGTTCTGCCAGAAATTGCTGTTGTCGCTCTGCATCTTTCCATATAGCAAACTCGAATGCAGATGCTTGACAGTTCGATGATTTCATTAGGCTCGAGGCAAGCCCATCTTCTCTCAATGGTCTTCTAACCCAAGCATATCTAGATAGGCTTGAAGAGACGAGCCCACCGATCATCCCAATGAAAAAGGCGGCGACTGTTTTTCCGATGGCAAAACCAAAACCGAGTGTTGCTCCTGTAACAGCAAACATGGCTGGATCTGTCACTGGTGAGGAAAGCCAGAATGCCATGACGGGAGCAAGCGGCACGCCCGAAGCCAGCAGCCCAGCCATTAATGGTAATACGGTTACGCCACAGACTGGAGTTACAGCACCCACAAACGAGGCAGTAACAATCGCAAATAAGCGCTTTCCTTCAATTGCATGTTTTATATGTCCTCCGGCGCCGCTGGCCGCGCCCCATGCTGTAATGAGTATACCTGGTATGGCCAATGGCGCCACATCCACCATGCTCTTTAGTACAAAAGTCATTGTGGCGATTGTCTGAACGGGCCAAAATCGCCATGCGGTAATAATAGCTAGCAACAGCAGCAAAATTCGAGCCCAGCGCATTCCTACAAGCTTTGTTGTTGTTTTTATAGTTGCTTGGTTCATGTTTCTTACAGATGCACAGGTTAATTCATCGTCAAATAGCGATGAACAGATGTAAAAAAATTTAGAAGATATCACCAACCTTCGTTTTGAACCAAGCAATATTCTCTTCATCTAACCAATGACAGGTTGCTTGGCATTTTGCTTCGGCAGCAACCCAACCAGCCTGCCGAAGAATCTTAATATGTTGAGAGACTGTGGCTTGAGCAATGGGCATAGCTTCAACAATATCTTTGGTGTAACAGTTGGGATGCATGAGCAAGAACTTTAGGATGCTAAAGCGGACAGGATGACTGAGCGCTTTAAACATTTGAATGAGCCGCAGCTCATCATCTCCTGAAATGTCAAGCGTGCAGCAAGTATTCAAGTAGTCTCCTAGATTTAATGAAGAATTAGACCATACTATTCATCGTTAAATAACGATGAATAGTATCTCATAAGTCTCGTACAAAGTCAATAGATTTACCATACGTGTTTTTGAGTTGCCATTCTTCGCCCCGTGGGGATGCCAGACTTCAACTACAACAGTGATCGGCTTTCCGACAGAAGCAGGATGCATTGACCTCAATATCAGCAACCGCTTGTGCCTCTTCTAACTTCTTTTGAATTGATTTGAACTCTGCTTCATCGCCCAACAGCTGGCAACATTCAGCATACCCATGCAGGCTCCAAATGTTGTTGGGATGCTGGGACGAACGCTGTAACGTATCGTCTAAACCGAGATCGGCTCGATAGACTTGAGCGGCTTCCATCACATGCCTTTGCTCTAAGAGCAAAGCCCCCAACGCATGGCGAGGCGGCTGCATCCAGGTCCAAGGCTCGGCATAGTTCAGGTTATCGTAGAGGGCAACAGAGCGACGCAGGTGGTCAAAGGCCACGTCATAATTGCCGCGCCGATATTCAAGCTCTCCGTCGAGCATTGCATCGCCAACGGCCAATACTTCAGAACTCACATTTTGGTAGCTGATGCGATCTTCTGGAAGGGCTGCTAGGGCTGTGCGAAAGAGCATCTGTTGTTCCAGTGCCTGGTCGATATGGCCCAAGACCGCGTAGGCGATCCCTTTGGCATAATGCCAAGTTGCTGTCGTCACAGCATACAGATCCGGGTCGCCCGGCAATGTCTGTGCAATGATCTCGTCCCACTTTCCAAACCGAATATAGATATGGGGCCTCACCGGATAGATCCATTCAAGAAAATGGGCTATAAACGGGGAGTCGACGCGTAATACGTCTTCTGTCAAGCGAGCCTCAATCTCATCAGTCGCACGCAGCGCCTCTGCATATTGGCCGGAGAAGAGTGCCCCATAAACCTGAAAATGAAGGTTATGGCTGTGATAAATGTAGAAAATGCCAGGGGTGTTGTCCACGGCCAGATATTTGTCATCAGAAATGACCGCATCAACATTAGAGTCAATGGTTTTGGCATATTGGCCACAAAGCACATAGATATGGGAGGGCATGTGGTTTAAATGGCCCGCATCTGGAATCATAGTCCGTAGGCGATCAGAAACAACTAGTGCTTTCTCCGGCTCTGGTGACATCTCCATGCAGTGGATGTAGAAGTGATGCAGCCCTGGATGGCGTACATCTCCTAGTTCTTCGGCCCGGTATAAAGCGGTCTCTAAGATCTCCATGACCTCAAGCGTGTCTGCACCGTCGGCTGGTTTACCACTCGCCAACTCCCAAAGCTGCCACGGGGTGCGCACCATTAGGGCTTCGGCCGTCAGTGCACAGATGTCATAATCTTCTGAGAAACGAGTATAGACCGATCGCATGGCATTAGCATAAGCATCGTCCCATTCAGCAAATGTCTCCTCATTACCCACTTCATGGTCAACCTCAGACGCTTGAAACCGCATGAGAAAGGCTTCAATCAGTGCCCTTTCAATCGGCGAGGTACCTTCTACAAGACTGTGGGCTTTGCGGCTATTCTCAAATGTTTCAGACAACGCCATCTTCAGTAACGGCTCGGGCATTTTGTCCCATGTAATGTTATAGTAGGGTCCAATCGCGTAAGCCAGCCCCCAATACCCCATCGCGCAGGTGGGATCGAACTCAATGACTTTCTTAAAGCAGCGCACCGCTTCTGTATGATGAAAGGCGTAACACCAAATAAGGCCCCGATTGAACCACTTCTGGGCTTGGTCCGAACTCGTTGTTATCTCTCGACAATAGCTACCTAAGTCAAAGTAGGTTTCCATATACTTTATGATCCTTATTGCTTGCTTCGCTACTCAACCTCTATGATTCTTGCCGCCGTCTGTGACCAACCACAGTATATAGCATGATCCCCCACTTCTATGAAATGTCCATTTGAAGGTTTTTTATCCTTCAGCTGGACTATCAGCGTCATCTGCGGGCGCAAACACAGCCATTTGTTTCTCTCCCCAGGCCTTCATCGCATCGATAATCGGCAGCAACGTCTCTCCATATGGCGTAATCGAATATTCCACACGCGGCGGGATCTCTGCATAGATGGTCCGTTCCAGGATGCGATCGGCTTCCAGCTCGCGTAGTTGATTGGTAAGCATCTGCTTGCTGATCCCAGAAATTGCGCGCTGCATGGCCCCAAACCGATTGCAGTCATTGCGTATCAGGTAGATGATCACCGGCTTCCACTTGCCGCCGATCCGCTTGATGCAATAAGTGACTGGACAATTGTCTGGCGCAATCTCAATATCTTCAGACTGCTTTGTTGTTTCCCTTTCCATCACTAACTCCTTGAAAAATCGCTCATAAGAGGGCGAAATTGACCATCCGTATATCTCAATAGTCTATTTTTTATGACTAGGAAATAAAAAAGATACTACTTGAATAGTCTAGACCAATAGGGTACGCTATGCCTCGTACTTTGTCAAGACCAATCGGAAAATCCAATCGGTTACTAGAACAGCAACGCTAATTACTTAAGATTAATCATAAAGACGGAGACAACAATCATGAACGCCAAAGCAATGAAAGGGTTCGTTCAAAAAGCAATGAACGAACTGCTCTATGAGCACAGCAATGAGTCTGTAGCGCGCAACTTTACCCAAGACTTCATCCAGCACAACCCCTTTTCGGCTGATGGGCAGGAACACTTGATGACCATGACCCAATTCACCTTTGTCTGGGAGCCAGCCCGCTGGGTTGTGGATGGAGACATTGTGGCCTATCAGGGCATGTACACAGCGACCAATCCACTTGACCCAGAGAATCCATTGCTCTGTGTCGATATGTGGCGCATTGAAGATGGCAAGATTGCCGAACACTGGGATGCCCTGACCATTCTGCCTTTTGGCAAGCTGGCAGCGAAATTAGCTGGCGGTGGCGATGGCCTAAAAGATGTGCCAGAGGCAACTGTTGCGGCCAATAAGGCAATGGCTGAACGCTTTATGAGGGAAGTGTTGCAAAACGGCAATACAGCCGAGCTTGATAACCTACTGTCTGATAGTTTCGCCCACCACAGCGAGAATGGAGAGGTGGGCAAAGACGGTGTCATCAGTTGGATCAATTCTTTGGGCGGTTCGGTTCCCAGCGATGTGAAGCGGGTCATCGGCTCGGGCGATCTGGTAATGGTCCACAGCCATATTACCCATCCCGATTATAACGTTGCCAACTTCGACATCTTCTGCTTCGGTGATGACAGCAAGATTACCGATCACTGGTCCACGTCCCAAGCCATTGCCAAGCCTGGAGAAACCCAAAATCCGCATCCACATTTTTAGAGGGTGGCAAGGATGCATAATAGCAAGGTAGCAAACTAACAAATCAATTAGTGCTTAATCCAGAAATCTCGCAAAGATAAATTACTAATAATAATTTCGAGCAAACAAGACCAATGAAAACAATTATTACAACAATCCTCCTTTCTCTTGCCCTCGTTACATTGAGTGGCTGTGTTGTATCAGAAGAAATGTTACAGGAAATGCATGCTCAAAGAATGATGCGTCACAATAAGGGTCAAATGATGCAGCATATCAAAGAACCAAAAATGTTGGATGAGGTGAAGCAGTATGCCCTTGGTGAATGGGAGAGTCTAAGCATTGAACTGCGCCCTACGGAAGACCGCGCAGGGACCGGCGAAATTTTACCCACTTACCTGACGCGTGACTTCACTTACCTGGAAGGTGACAAATTTGTCGGCATTATCACCATGTACGGTGATAACTACGGCGAACTGCCGCTGATGCAATTTGAGTTTGTCGGCGAGTTAGTTTGGGGCAACGAGCATCCCATTGCAGATGGTGCGTGGGAGATCGATTATGTGCTCAATGAAGGCTTTGGTGTGACTCCCCTCAGCCCACCTGCGGCGGAAATGCTCAATAGCGTTCCAGTAGAAGGGTTGGAGCCATTTGAGGTTGGTGCCAAACAAGATATCTTGCAGAAGGAGTTTCCCATGTTTAGTTTGCAAGAAGGCGACATCGTAGTTGATTACGATCTGATCTACTTTAGAGGTGGGATGCTCTTTATGGGGGCCAAGCATGTAGACGGCACGCCTTTTAACACACCAGAGCGTCGCCCTCATCAGCTACAGATTCCACTGGTGCGTGTGCAGCAGTAAGCAGTGAACTGTCAATAGTGGCGGTCAATAGAAAGTTGGCTGCCATACACAACGCTGTTAAAGGAAAATATCATGACAACTCAAAAAATGCCTTCACTACCTGTCCGCATTGTTGTAAGCATTCTTGCCCTAGCTCTCCCATTGATTATCGCTGCCGTGGCTCTTGGCGGAATTGTGCAACCAACGTACTTTCCCGAACTAACGCCCGAAACCGAAGCCATAGGGCTGCTCTTTGGTGGCATGGCCGTCATGGGGATTCTGATCGCCCTGTTCTATCCCTATCTGCGGATTGAGACAGGCCCTGACTGGTTTATGAACGCTCTGCCTGTGGCGGTCCTGGCGGGGCTAATTATCTTCTTCGCCACCCATATGATACAGGCAGGCTACATCCAGATTTCGGCTACAGGTTGGTTGCTAGAAGGGCTCTACGACAGCGTTGCGCCCATGGTTTCGATCATGGCGTTGGCGTGGCTCACAAATCGTCAAAACAAAAATCAGGAACTAGATCATGCAGCTACAAAATGAGGCTAGCTACAAAATTCCCTGGTGGCTACTTATCTATCCAGCATTACTGACTCTCTGGAGCATCGGCTTTGCGCTCTGGTTCCTAGTAGATAGTGTTGGGGCGTTCGCAACCTTTGGCATTCCGACCCAAGCCGAGCCCTTTATCCTGCAAAGCTCTGCCGCTCGCTACTTAGGTATTGCTGTGGCTATGATACTCGGCATCTGGATCTTCCGCACACCCAAATCAGTACTCACTGGCCTCATTGTGCGTTTGACCATGGACATCTTCGACACGGTGGCAGGCTTTCGCACTGGGTTGCTCGACCCCAATTTGATGGGATTTCTACAGCCATTCATCATGTTTCTGGGCCCCAACTTGTTCACAATTGCCTACATATGGATTTTACAAGGCCGTTCCTCAGAAAAGTGATTCAAGAAATCCCAACAATCAAGGAGATCAAATGCTCCTACAAAAATGCCGCAGACGTAACTTTTTCACCTAATCATTTTGTTTGTGAAATAATGTTGACAATGTCGTTGTGCTTGAATTTAATGGCCAAGTCTAACGCAGTCTTACCGTCACGATCTTGAACCGCACGGTCAACATGATGCTCACACAATATCTGTGCAATCCCTGCATGATGATGCATTGCACAAAAGTGGAGCGCCGTCCATCCCTTATATGTCACCTCAGGAACATTCAGATCCGCGCCTTGTTTGATCAGCTCTAACAATACTTTTTCCTGACCGGTAAATGCAGCGATGTGAACCAAAGAGTATTTGCGCCTATTTCCCGCTATATCATCAAAGAGCTCGTCAACCAATTCCTTCTGCTTTTGAATTATGATGCAGGCTCTTTCTTGGTTGCCGCTTGTCAATGCATGGATTAAATCGTCTTTGCCTGTTCGATTCATCGATTCTTATCCTGATATGTTGGAATCATTCAGAGTTGGATCTGCCCGGTCAATAACAGGCGTTTGTAATTAGAGTTGCCCTGAATTAAGGATTCAGCGGGTGACTGGCACCTTTCAGCGATGCTTCCTAGATGACAAGGCAAATGCAGTGCCAGTCACCAAAGCGAAAAGTGCGATGCACGTGTACGGGGTTCCTTACCTATCGTCTTTGAAGAGAGCTTTCCTCCGTGCGTTGCACTTGAAGCGTTACACCTTCAAGTTAACACTGATGCACATATGATTATTGGCACCGTTGATTATTGGCACCGTGATGTTTTGAGCCGAAATCATTAGAGAATCGCTCCGATCATCTCTTTAAGGTCCTGCTGGGGAGCCGTTGATTGAATCTCTTGGTACCGTTCATTGCCGAGCAAGTTTTGTAACGCCGTGCGAGCGTCCGAGTCATCAAACATTGAATACGTACGTGGGAGATAGTGATGAGTCTTATAGGCCAATAGTTCAGCTGCATCTTTATAAGACTCTTCACCTATAAGCAGGAGAACCATCGTTTCTAGAATCGATGATTGTGCGTCAACGCTTTGCCAAAGATCCTTCATTTCGATGGCTGACCTTAATGCCGGACGTACTTTTTTATAGTCTCCCAACCGAACAAAGGCTAAAGCCATGCCTTCCTGGCAGCGGGCAAGCATAAAATCGTTGTTGGCGCGGCGACTCTTTGCAGCAGTCTCTTGAAGATGAAAGAGCGCCTTTTCCCAATCCGCCATTCGCAGTGCGAGACGCCCCATATTTTCTTGGGCGGAGAGGGCATCACCACTCTCCAGGCCTACTTTTTGAAAGAGCTGAATGCTCTCTTCCAATAGCAGTAGGCTCCGCTCATTATCCCCCTCATATGTGGCAATCGCCGCTAAATTGTTGAGCAATTCACCCTCTAAAAGGCTATTGTTCAAGAGCCGCGCTAGGCCTAATGCTTCTTCCGCATAAGAGCGGGCCATCTCGTATTGGCTCTGGTTCGTACAGATAGAGCTAAGCCGGGCTAGAGTGGTAGCAATCAGGAGGGGCGCCTCTAAAGCACGTGCCAGTTGCAACGCCTCTTCTGCCAAAAGGAGAGCCTGGTTGAGGTCGACTTGACGTACATGGATATAAGATAGATGCCCGAGTGCTGCAATAATTCCCTCAGAATTGTTAGTCTGCCGAAAACAATCGCGACTCTCTTCCAACATAGAACGGGCGCTATCTGCTTGGTGCCACATATCAAGCATGCCCAGGCGCAGGAGTGCCCAACCCACTGCATCGATCAGATTATTTTCTCGAGCCACTGCCAAGTTCTGTACGAGCAATGCACGGCAATCATCTCCCCTCCCCAATGGTTCAAGAAAGGCCCCAAGGTGGTTCCGCATCCGTACCAGAAGTTCAGTCGGCAACTCCTTGTCTAGCGCAAGCTGCGTCACAGTAGCGCCAAAGATCGCCTCACCCTCGTGGGCCAAACCGCGTATATCATAGTATTTGAAGAGTCCTTCTCCAGCCATGCTCAACAATTCTTGATGACGTTTTTCCAAAGCCCATTGCCAAGCCCCACGAATATTTTCCAAGGCTTGGGATATCTTTTGCATAGCATGGACCTGCGTGCTGCCTAGCAATTCTGCTGCTGTCATCTCTAAGAAGCCTAAATAGTAGAAGGCGTGCCGCCTAGCTACCTCGGCTTCTGAGACAATAGAACTGGGTTTAGGTGCTCGCTCGGTCGGCGCCCCTTCTGGCAAATCCACCTGTGATTCTGCCAATGATAAGTGAGTTAGTTTTTCGGCACCAAACTGGCGCATCAGTTCATGAATTTGATAGGTACCACCACTTAGTTTGCGCAAAAAACTGCGGTCAATTAGCTCAATCACTTGGGGCATGGTTCCATTAGTGACCTGTTGTAACGCCGACCAATCAAACTGACCACGGAAGACCGATGCTTGCGCAAAGACCTGCTGTGCATCTGGCGAGAGATTCTGCCATGACTCTTCAAAGAGTGCGCGAATACAGCGATGGCGGGCAGGGACATCAGGCATGGTAACCGTCAGCAGATCGATATTGCGTCGCAGGCTATCCAAAATTTCTTGACAAGAGAGTAACCTAGTCCAGACCGCTGCCAATTCGATACCCAGAGGCATCCCGTCGATGAGGCGACAGATCTGCACAACTGCCGCTCTTGACTCCTCTGTCAGCTCAAAGGAGATATCGGCTCGCTGGGCACAGTCGATAAAGAGAGCCACTGCACCGCTTTCGGTTGGAGGCACGCCAGCCCTCTTCTCTAACGTATCAAGACTAGGTAAATCCAAGCCGCCTAATACAAAGACTGTTTCGGCCTGAAGGTTGAGTCGTTCGCGGCTAGTTACTAAGATCGTTATTTGCGTGGCATGGCGCAATAACTGGGGAATCAACAACGCGCTTTCTTGCAGATGCTCAAAGTTATCTAAAATGAGCAATAAGGTTCGATCATGCAAATATTGGCCAAGGCGAGTCATGGGATCCTGCTCTGCCGTCATAGGAATCCCTAAGGCGTTGGCAATGGTCGAAGGAATCTGAGCGCCATTCTCTAAACCAGCCAAGGGAACGAACCAGACGCCATCGGCAAAGTGGCTGATCTGTTGTCGAGCATATTCCAGAACGAGCTGGGTTTTGCCCATACCTCCTGGTCCAATCACGGTCAACTGGCGACAATTTGGATGGGCAATACGCTTGCTCATTTCCGCTAGCTCTCGTTCTCGGCCAAAGAATGATTTGAGCTGCGGAGGAATGTTGTGCGACGCCAGGAGATGGAGAGAGGTGGGTTGGCTAGATTCGAGTGGCCGCTCATCCAAAACATTCGTGCCAAAAATAGCCTTGGCCGTTGCGCCTGGAAACTGATGGCGATTGTCCCGAATTGTCTCATAGAGAGCAGCCGTCTCTGGTGATGGGTCTACGTCTAACTCTTCCCGTAGCCAACGCTGGCACTGTAGATATTGACGCATGGCTGCATCTGCCTGACCATTGCGCCAAAGTGCATTCATTAATTGGACGTGGGCTTCTTCATGCCACGGCTCATGATCGACCAGCTTTTGAGCATATGTGACAGCTGCACTATGTTCACCTACATCCATCATCTGTTGAGAGACCCGGGTCAATAATCCGGCCATCTGGCGGTGGTAGACCTCACGCTGCAACTGTATCCATTTATCAAATTCGGGGCTATCGATAAAGAGATTGCTATCAAAGAATGGCCCTTGATAGAGAGCAATTGCTTGGTGGGCCGCTTCGGGGCTAGAGGATGCCTGTTGATAGAGCGTTTGAAAGCGATCCACATCAATAGCTATAATACCCGTCTCCAGGGCATCAGGGTTTAACTGCACTGTGCGTCTGTTGGTGAGCAGATAGGATAATTCGGAATCTTGTTCCCCAAGGACTTTGCGCAGGTTGGACAGAGCATGGCGCAAGCTTCCACGCGCCGATTCTTCAAGTCGATCAGGCCAGAAGAGTTCAGCCAGTTGACTCCGCGCTATCGGGTGCTTTCCTTCGACAGCTAGATAGGCAAGCAGGGCACGGGCTTTGGCCGTAGAAAAGGAGTCAATCTTTACATTGTCTATATGGACCAAGAAGGTTCCAAAAATAGATATGTTGAGTGGAGGCAAGCTCATACGCGGTCAATGCTCTCTAAATTACGTGCTGGGTAGGGATATGTATTGTTCATCATTATACTCAGCTTCGGCACAGATGAGAAAGAAAGGGCATCCGTCTGCCAGATCAATTCCACACTTGTTATGGGAAACCCGTTCAACAGGCTAAGGCCATGGGACGTGATTTTGACAATCTACTGCATTTATACTATTCTGAAAATTGTGCTTCGTAATGTGACGCTCTACTCTTGCCCATTTACCACTGAAGCCCACGTCTGTCTATGTTCTCAAGGATGAACTATAGCTAAATAAAAGCGTAGAAGTTTTCATTCCCCATAGAGTTTATCCTCCCTTTTCTGGGATTTCCCAGACCGCGTGGTGCAGTTTAACTTGGCGGTCGATACCAAAATTTTCCTCATTCGACAGATTCTGTTTGCCGCAGTAACTCGCTACGTTCTATATCACATATATATTGTTCACTCAACCATGAAAAGGAGAGTTCTATGCAACCCCAACTTCGTTACCTTCGCTTTTTGGTTAGTTTACTCTTGCTGCTGAGCTTGGTGGCATGTACAGCAATTGCACCATCAGGCGATGCCGCCACAACCGAGACGGGTAGCGAGTCTGCCGATGAATCGGCAGATGAGCCAATCACCATTGGTGCGATCTTTAATGCTACTGGATGGATGGCGGCGTACGATCAGCCACCCAAAGAGGGTGCGCAACTGGCAGTAGAGGCCATCAATGAGGCAGGCGGTGTGCTCGGTCGCCAGCTTGAATTGATTGAGCTGGATGGTGCAACCGATCCAGCGACGGTAGGCAACGCTGCCCGCCAGCTAATTGAACAAGGTGCCGATATTATTCTGGCCCCATGCGACTTTGATATTGGCGGGCCGGCAAGTCAGGCAGCCCAGGAAGCAGGCTTGGTTGGCATGTCCACTTGCGCCTCATCTCCCCTGTACGGCTCAGCTGCGTTGGGCGATAAGCAATTTACCGCGGTCATGTGGAACAATATCATGAGCGCTGCCGCCGCAGAATATGCGTTTAATGATTTGGGGTGGCGCGCAGCGTATGTTGTTGCCGATACCTCCATAGATTACAGTCTTTCATTAGGTGACTACTTCACAACACACTTCACTACATTGGGTGGCGAAATCGTGGGTAGCGACACCTACCTACAAGGCGATGCAGACTTTTCGGCACAGATTCAGCGCATTCAAGATCTCGAGAGTGAACCCGATGGCCTCTTCATCTCCTCCTATGCACCAGACTTGGGGACGATTGTCCGTCAGACACGAGCTGCGGGCATTACAACGCCCATATTTGGGGGCGATACATATGATGATTCTGAGTTTTGGGCTGTACTAGGCCCCGAATTGGGTACCGATATCTACTTTGCCACCCATGGCTGGTTAGGGCCAGAAGCGGGCGATGCACTACCTGACTTCATTGAGCGCTATCAGGCCAAGTTTGGGGCGGACCCAGCTACAGCCTTCATCCTAACGGGTTGGGATTCGATTCAGATCTTTGCCCAAGCTATGGAAGCTGCGGGCACAACGGACGGTGCGGCCGTGGCTGCGGCCATGGAAGCAACAACATATGATCTACTCAGCGGCCAACTGAGCTGGACCTCTGCAGACGAGGGGCATCAGCCGCTCAAACAAGTGGCTATCGTCGAACTGCAAGGAGGTGAAGCATCGTTCCTGGGTTGGGTTGCGCCTGAGAATCCGCCAGCACCGTAAGGTGACAGGATGGATCAGATGATTGAGATGAGTGGATCAGCTGTTCACGTACCTTATCACAATTATCTTGCCATCAACACTCATGTTAGAAACCAAGGGTATCACCAAAGACTTCTCTGGTCTGCGTGCTGTGGACGACCTTTCGCTGGTGCTGGAACCGGGGGAGATTTTGGGTTTGATTGGGCCGAATGGCTCTGGGAAGAGTACGTCCATTAATGTGATTACAGGTCTGCTCAAGCCGACCGATGGGCAAGTGATGGTCGATGGGTCCATCATTACCGCCCAACCGCCGCACAAGATTGCTC
The DNA here is from genome assembly GCA_039028975.1 of Chloroflexota bacterium. Lineage (GTDB taxonomy): Bacteria > Chloroflexota > Anaerolineae > Caldilineales > Caldilineaceae > JAHBNG01. Next base: position 105,210 of record JBCCHB010000027.1, on the reverse strand, counting down.
GAGCTGGGCTGGCCCGTACTTTTCAGACCATTAAACTCTTTACGGAACTGACGGTTTTGGAGAATGTAGAGGTAGGGGCTGTGAGCGCAGGTATGAATCGACGAGCAGCGCGACAGCAGGCCGAGGCGATCCTAGCTGAATTAGAGATTGATCACTTGGGTCATCTGGAAGCAGGAACATTGCCTTACGGTGATGAACGTCGAGTGGAGATTGCACGGGCACTGGCACGAGGCCCCCAGTACCTACTGTTGGATGAACCAGCAGCTGGGTTAAACGAGCGAGAAAGCGACACGTTGCTCGATACGCTGGCCATCATTCCAGAGAAATATGGCTGCGGCATTCTGATTGTCGACCACGACATGCGCTTGATAATGCGTCTGTGCCATCGGCTCCATGTTCTGAATCATGGCAAAACCATTGCCACAGGATCGCCCCAACAGGTACGGGAAAACCCAGCGGTGATTGAAGCCTATTTGGGGAGAGAAGGGAGTGCAGATGCTGCGGCTTGATAATATCTCTGCTAGCTACGGCTCGATTGCTGCCCTGCGCGGAATCTCGGTAGACGTTGCAGAGGGGGAGTTGGTGGCGCTGGTTGGGGCGAATGGTGCAGGCAAAAGCACGACATTGGCGACGATTGCTGGCATCTTGCACCCCTCAACCGGGACGATCGAATTCGAAGGCCAATCGATAAACGCCTTGCCCCCTGAAGATATAGTACGCCAGGGCATTGCGCTTGTGCCGGAAAACCGCAATATTTTTGCAGGATTGACCGTTGCGGAGAACTTGCGATTAGGTGCAGTCATCCGTCGTGACCGCGTCCAAATTCAGCAGGATATGGATGAGATGTGTACTCGCTTCCCCATCTTAGGCGAGCGGCTGCATCAGGCAGGTGGCACCCTCTCTGGCGGCGAGCAGCAGCAGTTGGCCATAGCCCGTGCTCTCATGTCCCGTCCCCGTCTGCTCATGCTGGATGAGCCGTCGCTAGGGCTGGCTCCTCTACTGGTGGATGGCATCTTTGAACTTGTAGCAACCCTCCATAGGAGTGGCGTAACGATTCTGCTGGTTGAGCAAAATGTGGAGCGCACGTTAGAAATTGTCGACCGGGCCTATCTGCTAAATGTGGGGCAGATTGATGATGCGGGGACACCCGATGAGTTGCGACTCCGTGTCGATCTAGCAGCGACTTATCTTGGGAAGAGTTGACAGGTGAAGTTCAACAAGGAGATGAATAGATGGAACGAAACGTCGAGAATCGAATCGAAAACGTTGTCAATCATTTGGCGCCATTGCCCATCAAACCGCTCTCTGAAACTGAATTTTTTACAATTCTGAATACAAGCTTAGTCTTTGAGAAAGATGAAGAACACCGCATTGTTGCTGTGGCAATTAGTCAAAGTGGGAATCAGATAAACGCTAAAAAGCTGCCGCAATAACATGGACTCTCTGAATGATCTCATCCAATTCTTAATCAATGCACTCAGCTTAGGCAGCCTCTACGCGCTGATGGCTCTGGGCCTAGCCATTGTCTATGGCATTATGCGGCTGATCAACTTTGCTTACGGTGAGTTGATTATGGTAGGCGGTTATACCCTATTAGTGACCGGGGCGGGTCCGCTGCCCTGGCTTATCGTGGGCATTGTGGCTGTGATTGTGACGATTGGGGCCAGCCTGCTCTTAGAGCGCATTGCGTTTCGTCCAGTGCGTAAAGCCTCGCCTAATACTATGCTCATTACCTCCTTTGCCGTGAGCGCCCTGCTGCAAAATCTGGCACTGCTCTTTGTTTCGGCCAGGCCCAAGGCCGTTCGGCTACCGAACATCTTTAACGAGAACTTCCAGATCGGGGATCTGCTCATATCAAAAACAGATGTACTCACGCTGATTGTCTGCTTGGGGCTGCTGTTGGCATTGACCCTCTTCTTGCGCCAAACCTTACTGGGGATTGCCCTGCGTGCTGCCGCAGATGATTTCACCATGACTCGACTCCTAGGCATCCGAGCCAACTGGGTCATCGCCACAGCATTTGCCGTTAGTGGCTGTTTAGCGGGCGTGGTCTCCCTCTTCTGGATTGGTCGCCTGGGGTCGGTAACGCCAACGATTGGATCAACACCCATTTTGGTGGCCTTTGTGGCGACGGTAATTGGGGGCATGGAGAGTTTGCTGGGGGCTGTGGTGGGCGGCTTTGCTCTGGGCTTTCTGACAGTTGGTTTACAGATGGTGCTGCCCCAAAGTATGTTAGATTTTCGTCAGGCGTTTGTCTTCCTCATCGTGATTTTGGTACTCCTCTTCCGTCCAGAGGGATTAATGGGAAGCGGCGGGGAGGCTCGGGTATAACATGGCTCAACGTCTGTGGCCAGTGCTAACATTGAGCATCCCGCTCCTCTCGATTGCGCTCTTGGCTCATTTTTATGGTGGCGTCGTCCTGCAGCGAATCGTAACGGTGATGTTCATCAACTTGATCCTTGTACTGGGCTTACAGATCTTTAGCGGTAATTCAGGCGTCCTCTCCTTTGGGCATATTGGTTTTATGGGCATTGGTGCCTATGGTTCGATTCTCTTTTCCATGTCTCCTCAGGCCAAGGGAATGGCGTTGCGTCAGCTTTACACGGTCTTTTCTCAGGTCCATTTGCCTTTCTTATCATCGCTACTCATAGGGGCACTGATTGCTACAGTCTTGGCGGCTATAGTGGGCTTTCCGCTCATGCGTTTGTCAGGTGGAGCGGCGGTCATTGCGACCTTTGCGCTCCTCATCATCACCCACAATATCTTTATCAACTGGGAAGAAGTAACCAATGGCGCTCGGACCATCTTTGGCATCGATGCTCATACAACGCTCTGGGCCGCAGTAGCCTGGGCGATCTTGTTTGTGTTCATTGCCTATCTGTTTAAGGAGAGCACATATGGGTTGATGTTGCGCGCCTCCCGGGAAGATGAGCAGGCTGCGGCAGCCATGGGCATTGACATTGTGCAAATGCGCTGGATTGCCTTTATTCTCAGTGCGTTTGTCACCGCCGTTGCCGGTGCATTGTGGGCCCACTTTATCACCTCTTTTTCGCCAGTGGCCTTTTACCTAAACCAGACGTTTCTGATTGTGGCCATGCTCATCATCGGCGGGTCGGGCAGCGTGGCCGGTGCGGTCGTGGGGACGCTAGCGGTGACCCTCATTTTCGAGGGCATGCGCGGGGTGGAAAATGCAGTAAACATGGCGCAACTTTTGCCTTTTTCGCTTTCAGGTATGACCCAGCTCGTACTGTCCATAGCGATGATTCTGATTCTGATTTTTCGTCCAGCGGGCATTATGCGTGGGCGAGAGTTTATGTAAATAGAGGAAAAAACTATTGTATCGTTCATCACCGGATGTGTTGCGCACATTTTATTATGCGGCAGCGGTTGTTCATGCGGCTGTGGCACTACGTCCCGACTTACCCACTAGCGTCTTCCCAGATCCACCATCCGTACCGATTTACAGACGAATCGGATTTGAACCGGCAGGCAAAATTGCTATTTGGAGCCGGTCAGAATAAAACCCGAGCAAATTAATGTCCATGGCCTCACTTCAGCATATTCGGAAGTATCTTGATAGTCGGTTACATCCATACCTCTCGGATTTGCGCACATTAACCGCCATCGATTCGGGTAGCGAACACAAAGAGGGCGTCAATCAGGTTCAGGATTGGCTCCAGGTACGACTGGAGAAGATGGGTTGTACGGTTGAACGTTATCCTGAAGCCCACTATGGCGATCACCTTCTGGCAACACTCGTCGGTGAGCGGACAGGTAAGGTAGTGCTATTGGGCCACAGCGACACAGTCTACCCAGTTGGTACTGGGGCACTACGTCCTCTAACTATCAATGGTGACACAATCCTCGGTCCAGGTACCTGTGATATGAAGGCTGGCTTGCTCTCGGGCATTTACGCAATGGAGGCGTTACAGCAGACAGGATTTCAGGACTTTGGCACCATCGCCTTCCTCAGCGTTTCAGATGAAGAGACTGGCGAGCGCTGTTCACCACCGCTGATACGTCAAGTTTCCCAAGGGGCAGATGCGGTCCTTACTCTGGAGGCAGCTCGTGAGAACGGCGATATTGTAACCGCACGCAAGGCCATCGCTTGGTACACATTGGACGCAAGGGGGCGTTCGGCTCACGCGGGTGTGGAGCCAGAGAAAGGACGCAACGCCATTCTAGGACTAGCCCAAGTACTACAGATGCTGAACCAACTCAACGAGTGTCAGCCAGGCGTTACCATTAACATCGGCACGGTTGAAGGTGGATCCCGGCCCAGCGTAGTACCCGACTCGGCCATAGCCCAACTAGATCTGCGCGCTTGGAGCCAAGCGGATATGGATGCTGCCGCAGCACAAATGGCGTCCGTCGTAACAGCAGCGGAGGTTGACGGGGTCTCATTTTCGTTACGTTTGCAACCTGATTCAATTGCACCACCCTTGGAGTATACACCTGGGGTGCAGCACCTGGAAGAATTGGCTCAATCTGTTGCCCAGACATTGGGGTTCAAAGTCAATGGTGCTCGTACAGGTGGCAGTTCCGATATCTGCTTTGCCGCTGAAACTGGTGCGCCGGGGCTGGATGGTCTCGGCCCCATCGGCGGGCTAGATCATGGACCAGATGAGTACATAGACATGAGCAGCATCGTGCCGCGGACCGCCCTGCTTGCAGGATTGATCATGAAAATTTTGGGATGAAAGGTACAGAGTCGCAAGGTCATAAATGAGAATCGTTTCAGTCACCAATCACCAGCCAATAGCTACCAATCATAAGTAAGGGGGAATAGCGTGAGTACTGAAGAACTACTCCAACATCTTGAATCAGATAATATCGAACACTTCTGGCCCATATTTCACGATTATAATGGGCGAGCCTGTGCCAAGACTGTACCCAAGAAGCGCTTTCCTTCTACTATCCAAAATGGACTTATCTTTGCCCGCGCCAATCTGAATTTTACAACAGATGATCATCAAGCCCACGGTGCTAGGTTTCTGGCTGACTCGGGTGACTTCATGGCCGTGCCGGATCCGAGCAGTTATGTAAAGCTCCCGTATCGAGAGAACGCAGCCCAAGCTCACGTCTTTATGCGTCAAGAAGATGGCACGCCGTGGGACGGTTGCCCGCGTACTCGGCTAGAAAATATGGTTGACAACCTAGCCGCAGCTGGACTCAGCGCACAAGTTGGCATGGAACCTGAGTTTACGCTCTTGATGCCAGATGGTGAAGGGGAATATAAACCCATTGCCAACGATGGCATGTATACTGTAGACGGACTCGACCGAACCTATGACTTTCTGCAAAACCTGGTTGAGATCTTGGAGCAGATGGGGATTCAGGTGACTCAAATTGGAAAAGAATATGGTCCGGGTCAGTATGAGGGGAACTTCCAACACGCAAGCCCCATCCGAGCCGTAGACGACTACCTCATCTATAGGCAGGTTGTGCGGGCGTTGGCTCGGGACGCGGGCATGATCGCGACCTTTATGCCCAAGCCGTACGCACACTTTGCCGGGAATGGTCTACATGTTCATCTAAGCCTGTGGGACAAAGCTGGAGAGACCGATCTCACCTACAGCACGGATAACGAAGAAGTTCTGTCCGAAGTGGGGAAACACTTTATGGGAGGGCTGTTGACCCATGCACCGGCGCTTACAGGGGTAGGTGCTTGCATTGTGAATTCATATAAACGCTTACAGCCAGCTTCTTGGGCACCGGCTCACATCTGCTGGGATGTAGGCAATCGGGCCGCACTCGTTAGGGTACCAGGGCCAGGCAAGCGCCGCCACCTCGAGTTCCGTTCTGGTGATAATTCGACCAACCCCTACTTCTATGTCACGGCCTTGTTGGCCGCCGGTTTGGATGGCATTCAACGCCAGCTCGATCCAGGCCCGCCAGCCAATACTGATGTAGGCCACTCGTCGGCAGAGGAACTAGCCGCAGCGGGCATTCAATTTCTGCCGCGGACACTCCCTGAAGCCCTCCATGCAGTTGAGCAGGATAAGGTGATTATGGACGCACTCGGTCCGATCATTGGACCAGAATTTCTCAAGGTGAAGCGCACAGAATTAGCCACCTATGACCTGGAAGTCCACTCTTGGGAACGCAAAACCTACCTGGAGGCGCTTTAATGATCGATCTTACCCATCTCCCCGCTGTAGACGTTCACTGCCACCCCTTCCTCAACCCTGGCACGCTGTCAGTCGAACGCTTTGTGGACGCCTTCTCCTTCTCGGGCGGTGGCGTTCCCTTCATGGTGGAAGGTGGTTTGCCCCACGACCAAGCGCTGATAGATGAAGTACAGGGCGTGAGGCGAAATGCACTCTACCATCGCTACGCCATTCGTCAACTGGCCCGCTTCTTTGAGTGTGAACCCAACTTGGAAGAAGTGGTAGCAGCTCGGAATCAGGCCAGCGAAACATACACCGACTACACGCGCAGGCTCTATAGCGCCTGCGGTTTGACCACATTGGTGGCTGATTTCGGCTATCCCCTCCCTGCTGTAGACATTGCTGCGTTCAAGGCCGAAATCGCCGCTCAAGTCATTCCTATCTATCGTATTGAGCCGCTGATTGTAGAGCTATTGGCCGCAGACATTGACTGGTCCGAATTCAAGCAGCGCTATGATGAGACTATTGTAGACGCTATCCAACATGGTGGTTTCTATGGCCTTAAATCGGTCATTGCCTATCGAACCGGACTGGACGTATCTCCTCTCACCAGGACAGCCGACCAAGGGATGCAGGCCCTGGATGCCATTCGCCGCGGCATCGGAGGCAACGCCATGAAGAAGCTACGGGATCATCTGCTTTGCCGTTCACTAGAACTCTGTATGGATCTGGACGTCCCCATGCAGATTCACACCGGCATGGGCGATTACGAGGTTAACTTGGTCAAGTGTCGCCCCGGCTTGCTCATGGATCTGCTGCGCTTCCCCATCTTTCGCGCCTGTCGAGTGCTGCTCGTTCATACAGGCTACCCCTATCATGCTGAGGCAGGCTATATGGCCAACATGCTGCCCCGGGTCTATTGCGACGTTTCAGAAGGTATACCCTTTGCGGCCCACGCTGCCGAACGCATCTATCTAGAGACGCTGGAGATGGCACCTCTCAACAAAGTACTCTTTGGCACCGATGGCTACACGATGCCTGAGATCAACTTTGTAGGCACAACATTGGGGAAACAGGCACTTGGACGAGCGCTCCAGCGCCTGATTGATGAGGATTTTCTAGGCGAAGCGGATGCATTGGAGGCCGGAGCGTGGATTCTGGCTGAAAACGCGCAAAGGTTATATGGGATCGATGAATGATGAACTCAGAGTGGTGAATTTTGAACGCACTAAACAAATGCCAAATATCTTTCCTTTACCACCTCCACTACCTCATTCGGATCCCGCTGCCACCAGTCACGTGCCGAAAAGATCTCCACTTCAATCAGGCCATCATAGCCCGTAGCCTCGACCATTCCACGAATCCTAGGAATGTCGATCACCCCATCCCCCATCATGCCCCGATCCAGGCGAATATCAGTCGTATCCATGAGGAAATCACTCACGTGAAAGCCTACAATGCGACCCGCGGCTCGCTTGATCTCGGCTGCCAGGTCTGGCTCCCACCAGACGTGATAGACGTCCAGAAGAATGCCCAAGGCAGAGGCTCCGCCCAGCCGCTCAACCCAATCGTTGGCTTGTCGCAAGGTCATTAGCACAGAGCGAAAGGCACCTGTCATGGGATGCAGCGGCTCTAAGGCAAGTACCATATCGGCAGATTGCGCATGGGGTATTAACTCGGCTAGCCCATCCAAGCAGCGTTCCCGAGCGCCTTCGATATCTTTGGAGCCATCGGTCAATCCCCCAGCCACAAAGACAACGCACTGAGCGCCGATCTCCGCTGCCTCATCAATTACGCGACGGTTGTTGGCCATTTCAGCTCGAAACTTGGATGGATCGTGATCCGTCAACAGCCCGCCAATGCAATAACCGCTCACTGCCATTTGGTGTTCACGCAACATTTTAGCCGCTTGGGCCACTCCCAGTTCCCGCAGCTTGAGAGAATCAACTGCCATGGCTCTAATACCGTGCCGAGCATACCCCTCAATCGCCTGTGCCAGGGACCATTGCTCTCTAGTCGTATATTGATTGATAGAAAGCCGCTCGAAGTTGTCCATCATTCTCCTGTCCTCTTATCCTAGGCTGGCTTGATCGTTCGCGAGCCAATCTCACCCATGGCATGGCACAACTGCTGGAACATCTCTTCGCCCTGGTATGTACCGACTATCCCACCACCGGAGCCAGCAAACTTTGCGGTTGCGCCACAAGAACGAGCCGTTTCGATCATCTGCACTTGCCAGGGGGCTAAGTTGAAGATGCTCAGCCGAGTATCAAAATTTTCGTCGATCAGTTCCCCCAGTCTTTGCGAATCCCCAGCCAGCAGCGCGTCCTGCCCCCAAGCCGTTAGCTGAGCAAAGTGCTCCATAGCCTTGACTACTGTCTCTTCGCCCCGGTCGTAGCGGCTGCGGATATCATTATGGAAAACTTCGGTTGGCTCGCTCATCTCGTCATGATATGAGACATAGAGATGGGGTAGTAGGGCAGGGTCCAAGGGGGTGTAGTCATAACAGAGCAGCCCTTCGATCTGGCGTTCTTTCTCTTTGGCAAAATCCATATAGACCATCCCCTCGTAGCACTGAATCACCCGATCCTGAAGGCCACCCATAATGCCCAATTCAATTTCAACAGAGAGGACGAAGGAGGGCTGAATCTCCAATGGAATCTCAATGTTGTAAAATTCCATCAAGCAACGCAAGGTGGCCACAATGATCCCACTTGAGCCAGCCAATCCGACCTGGCGGGGGATATTTGTCTCATAGCGTACGGAAAAATTTCGTTCGTGGAGGGTCAGATCTCGCTCCACACAGTATTCAACAAAGCGTTTGATGGTAGCCTTGATCAGGCGGATACCACCATAGTAGCCGTGGAGTTGCACATCCTGGGCCAGATCGTAGACGGAATTAAAGCTGGCCCGATCATCTTTGGCCAAAACAATGTCTACCGAATCCCACTCATAAAGCACTACTTCGGCCCAGAAATTGCGTAGGCTGAAGGAGATAGTTTTGCCATTGTAGCCATCGGACGGGTTGCCCAGCAAACCCGCTCGGGCATATGTTCGTTTGCGTATAATAATCATGCCACTACCTCCTGGAGATAGGATCGAAGCACGTTGCCATACTTCTCGTCTGCCAATGCAAATTCGACAAACGTACGAAAATAGGATTCAAAATTGCCGATGTCATACCGTTGTTCGCCTTCCTTAAGGCGTACACCGTATGCTTTCCCCCCCTCTTGTATGATCAACCGAATGGCATCAGTGAGTTGGAGCTCACCGTCTTTGCCGGGTCCAATCTTCTTCAGTGCCTCAAAAATCCGTGGAGCAAAGATGTAGCGGGCAGCAATGGCCAAGTTGCTAGCAGCATTACTTGGATCGGGCTTTTCGATCACATCGGTCAATTCAAAGATGCTGCCTGGCCCGATTGACGTTTCTGCGCTCTTTGGTTGAGCAATGCCATAATATTGGACATCTTCGAGAGGTACCTCTTCAAAGGCAATGACAGCATCTGCCTGTTTTTGATTGAAGCACTCAGTCATTCGTTGCACAATATCACTCTGGGCATTCATACCAATAACCGAATCACCCAGTGCAACAACGAAAGGCTGCCCCCGCACCAACGGTTCAGCACAGGCCACTGCATGGCCCAAACCCAACAACTGACGCTGACGGGTGTAGAAGTAACGCACCGGCGAGCGCTCGAAGTCTAATTCGGCCAATAGATCTTCTTTGCCCTCTTCCCGCAGCAGTTGAATCAATTCGCCATTCAAATCAAAGTGGTTCTCAATAGAGGCCTTTCCCGGCCCAGTAATAAAGAGAACTCGCTCCATCCCTACCCGGTTCAACTCCTCCACGACATGTTGAACAATGGGTTTGCGCCCAATGGGTAACATCTCCTTTGGTTGCGATTTGGTAGCCGGCAAGAGGCGCGAACCCAAGCCAGCTACTGGGACGACAGCGATGTTGATTTTGTTCATGGTCATCTCCTAACACAAAGGCATAAAGAATGGAAAGTAGATACGTGATCACCCAGGGAAAAATATCTAGCATAAATGATTCTATACCGCGATACAAAATTACGATGTTAAGAAATTTTTACAATCAACGACCGCACCCTATAATCAGTGGTCGGTGAGTCGGTGAGTCGGTGAGTCGGTGAGTCGGTGAGTCGGTGAGTCGGTGAGTCGGTGAGTCGGTGAGTCGGTGAGTCGGTGAGTCGGTGAGTCGGTGAGTCGGTGAGTCGGTGAGTCGATGGTCGGTGAGTCGATGGTCGGTGAGTCGGTTGGTTGGTGAGTCGGTGAATAGTCAATGTCGATTAGTACTAACATTGATTGAATCGTCATGAATGGTATGCACAACGAATTACTCAATTCTGCGAACATCTCTATTGTCTCCATCGGGGATCTGGTCGCGGACCTGATTTTGTCGATTCCTTCCTTACCCGTTGAGAGTGAAGCGCATCAGCTAGCCACACACTTTCAGATGGAGCCAGGCGGTAGTGCCAATCTGCTCATTGCGGGTGCGCGCTTGGGCCTCTCTATGACGGCGATCGGCGTATTGGGAGATGACGTTTGGGGGGCGCAGGTTCTGACCATTTTGAAAGAGGAAGGCGTTAAGGTCGCCAACGTCCGCGTAGAGGGTGAAACCACGTGTGTAACCGTGCTGGTGGCCGAAGAAGGTGACCATGTTTTTTTAGGGAAGGTAGGCGAAGGGGCAACCCTTCATTTGACTCAGCTTGACCAGCTTGCCATCGAGGCTGGAGATACTCTATTCCTCTCTGGCTGGGCTTTAGGTGAAGAGAGACTTCAATCGCTAATACAGGATGGAATCAAGGTGGCCCACGAACGACAAGTGCCCATCTTTTTTGATCCTGGCCCCATGGTGAAAAATGTATCCCAGCAGGTTTTGGATGATCTTCTCCCCCACGTCCATACCCTGCTACTCACGCAGGATGAACTGTCGTTGCTATCTCATCTGGCTCCTGCTCAGCTGTTGACCGATCCTGCTCTCAATCTACAATCGATCGTGATTAAACGGGGGGAAGCGGGATGTACGGTTTGGGAACTAGACCAAAGCAAAGTGTGTATTCAGCTGGACGTGCCAGGATACACTGTCCCAGTCGTCGATATATCTGCCGCAGGGGACTGTTTTGATGCAGGCTGGATTGCTGCTACACTCTGGGGATGGCCAACGAAGGAACGAGCAGCCTTTGCCAACGCCTGTGGAGCTATCGTTGTGCAGAGGTTGGGTGGCGGCCGAGCCGCGCCAACCCGTGCGGAGGTAGATGCCCTATGGCGCTCTTCTCCATAGAGCGTGTGACAATCGCTTTTGCGAGAACAATGCATAGTCTGCCCGTAAAATTTCATCCCGATTTCTGAATGATTCAGCATGAAAAACCCCAAAAAGGGAGGGGACCCCGATGGAGATGGGGACAAGCTTTATCTGGCCATCTATGACGTGATCGTTTTGAAAACCGGAGTTTTCCTTAGCCTCTACTTGGGAGACCAAACTACTGTTTTGAAACGGAGCTGAGTATAAATATAATAGGAACCCATCATGCCAAAAAAAATTATCATCGACACAGACCCTGGCGTAGACGACGCCATGGCCATTCTCTTTGCCTTCAATTCACCTGAAGTAGAGGTCATAGGTCTGACCACCATCTTTGGCAATGTAACGACCGACTTGGGGACCCAAAACGGATTGCGCATTGTGGAATTAGCTCAGCACCCCCAAATCCCCGTTGCCCACGGCAGCGACCGTCCACTGTACATACCTTTGGACGGAATAGCCGACTTTGTCCACGGTCATGATGGATTGGGCAATACCAATCAGCCACCTCCAGCGGGCCAACCAGATAGCCGTTCGGCGGCCCAGTTCATCGTCGAAATGGTCATGAGCAACCCGGGTGAGATCACGTTGGTCCCCATCGGACCGCTGACGAACTTGGCCTTAGCCCTGGCAATAGAGCCAAAGATTGTCCAGAACGTGGTAGATGTTGTCCTCATGGGTGGTGCGGCAACCGTCAATGGGAACGTGAATCCGGCTGCGGAAGCCAACATTGCCCACGATCCTCACGCGGCGGATCTCGTCTTCAATGCAGGTTGGCCGGTAACGATGGTGGGCCTAGACGTGACGGAGCAGGTCATTATGGAAGAGGCATATCTCCGCGGGCTAAAAGACAACGGTGGACGCAGTGCCGCATTTATCTGGGACATCACCCGCTTCTACCAGAATTTTCACTTTCAGGCTATCGGATTGGAGGGGCTTCATACCCATGACCCGTCGGCCATTGCATATGTGATTGATCCAAGTCTCTTTACCACCATACAAGGCGGCATACGAGTCATAACAGAAGGCGTTGCTACCGGGCTAACGTTACTGGATCGGCGCCCTGAATGGCCCAATACCCATGCGTGGTCCCATTCGCCTAAAACCAACGTCTGTGTTGGCGTAGATGCACCACGTCTCCGCCAACTCTATCAAGAGCGCATCCTTCGCGCAACATAAAGGGACAGTAACACTAGACTCAGCTCCGTTTGAAAACAGGTGTTTGGTCGCTCTGGTAGAACTTCGGAAAACACCTGTTTTCAAATCGACCGCAGTATAGATGGCTTGGATGCGAAAAGTCGTTGCATTTAAGCTTAAGCCAAGGACTGACCAAGGACTAATGACTATGCACGCCAATCGACGCTTTATCATCGACACTGACACCGGATCCGACGACGCGGTTGCCATCCTGATGGCCCTCCAGTGGCCAGACATAACGGTCGATGCCATGACCATTGTCTCGGGCAATGTGCCCATGAAGCAGGGCAGCATCAACGCCCGCTTTACTGCTGAACTCTGCGGTCAAGCGACGCCCGTCTATGATGGCTGCGCTCGCCCCCTATTCAAAGAACCATTTCATGCTGAATGGTTCCACGGCCCAGATGGCATGGGGGATATGAACTATCCTGCCCCTAAGCGGGAGGCTGTCCATGATGATGCAGTAGGGGAACTTATCCGCCGCTTTCGAGAAGTGCCTGGCGAAATTACGCTGGTCACCTTGGGGCCACTGACCAACATTGGCATGGCGCTGCGGCTGGAGCCAGCGTTGGCCAATTGGGTTAAAGAGTGTTACGTCATGGGCGGTGCCGCCTGTACCGTAGGCAACGTCACCCCGGCAGCCGAATACAATATCTGGTGTGATCCTGAAGCAGCCCATATCGTTTTCCACTCGGGCATGAAGATCCTCATGATCGGTTGGGAGCATTGTCGAGGGGAGGCCAATCTCACTAAGCAGGAGATGGATCATGTCTACGGCTTTGGCACCGAACGAGGCAACTTTGCCATCGATTGCAACAAGCATGCGCTAGATGCGAGCATCTCCATCCAAGGTGATCCTGGGTTAGGGCTGCCTGACCCAGTTACCATGGCCATTGCATTGGATCCAGCCGTCTGTACCCAGCGCAGCGCCCACTATGTGGATATTGTCTGCGACGGCCCAGCCCGAGGAGCCACCATCGTTGATCAGCTCAACGTGGCCCAGCAGGAACCAGGCAAAGATCCCTACTGGAGCCACAAAGCACCTAATGTGGAAGTCTGTTGGGCCATCGATGTCCCACGCTGGAAAGAGACGCTTTATAAAACATTGAGGTAGATTCGGTAAAAAGTAGTCAGCTAATCAGCTAGTCAGCATTCAGCAGGTCAGCTAGCCAGACTGTCAATTCTATTCAGTACGACACAGGATGACACAACCAGCAACCAGTAACCAGCTACCAATAACCAGCTACCAGATGCTCCACTACCTAACCTTCTCCATTATCATCGATGATATAGTCTTCCACGACGGCCAGACAGCTATGGGCGTATTGGGCGGCGGTGGTCCTCAAACAGCCTTTGGTATGAGGCTCTGGTCGGATAGCGTAGGGGTGGCTGGCGGGATGGGCCACGATTTTCCCCAAACGGCTCTTACCTGGCTCGACGAGATGGGCATCGACCGATTGGGCATCCATCGTTATGAAGAATATCCGTCGCTGCGAGCTTGGCAAATTTCAGAAGCTGATGGACGACGCATTCAAGTCTGGCGGATTCAGGGAAAAGCTATACCCACTCAGCTTGCGTTGGACTTTAATCGTCTGCCGCCCACCTACCAGCAGCCTAAGGGCTTTCACTTTGGCGTCCATCCCGAATCACCCAATCTCGAAGTCGTCAGGCGTTTTCGCGAGCAGGGTACTGTGGTCAGCATCGAACCCTTTCGAGATGCCAACCGGACTTTAAGCGATGACGAGCTGAGGGGGTTACTCTCAGCAGGACAGGTCTTTTCACCCAACCTACTGGAAGCCGAATCCTTGGTTGGCTCCGCTCCACCCGACCAGCTGATAGCGCGCATGGTGGATGCAGGGGCAGAGGTGATCGCGCTGCGGATGGGGCCAGAGGGATCCCTCCTCCACCATGTTGAGCAGAGTGAAATGATTCATATCCCAGCCATAGCAACCACCGTGGTTGACCCAACGGGAGCGGGTAACGCTTATGGTGGCGGCTTTCTGGTTGGCTGGGTAGAGACGGGTGATCTGCGAACGGCCGGCTACTATGGAGCTGTTGCCGCCTCCTACATGGTCGAACAGATTGGCCTGCCCCCCATCTCGACGGCGTGGCAGGAGAGAGCACAGAAGGACTTAGCCCGCTTCATTTAGTCGCGATGACATTGACAGATTTTCTTTTGCATCCATTGATCGAATCTTCCTCCTATGGTATGATTCAGCCATGATCAGACTACCCTGTGGCATCAGTCACTTTGGCTCACTCATCCGTGACGGCTATCAAACAACTAACACAACATAGACCTCGCACCATTCTTCGCAACATTTGAGCAGTTCAACGAACAGTATTGAAACGGTGCACCAGCCGATACAGCGGTCGTTTTAAAAGCCGGAGTTTTGAGACGCTCTGCCTAAGAGGCTACACTCTGGTTCCCAAATAGAGCTGAGTATACATTTATCCCAATGCCCAATCAATTTCGACTGAACATCCTATGTAAAGTGAGGGAAGAAGCTGGCTTAACCCAGAAGGATGCGGCCCTTGCCTGTGGCATTACGAGCAAACAGGGTCGGCTCACGCTAGCCAAATGGGAACAAGGCAAGAGCATTCCCAACCGCACCCGTCGAGAACGCATGATCGGCTATCTGTGGGATACACTGAGGCTGCGCAACAATCCAGCAAAATTTGAAGAAGTATGGACGGTTCTGGTCGAGGAGTGGGGCTGGGATGAGATAGGTGACCGAGAGTGGGATAGCTTTACCAAAGCATCAAGAGCCAGCGCGAAAGAGCCAGCTTTACAGACGTCCGCTCAAGCTGCAGAAGAGGCTGCCCAACCGACAGCAGAAGAGGCCCAAACATCAGTTCCACCGGCTCACCCAGAGCCACCAACCGCTACCACCGCGGCAATAACTGCTCCAAAACCCTTTCAGGCCCCGTTGCCGACAACCCACTTTGCAGGACGGCAAAACGAACTCTTTGACCTTCAAACCCGTTTAAGCCAAGGGTTGCCGCCGCGCATTGTTGCCTTGGTTGGTATGGGTGGTGTGGGCAAAAGCACGTTGGCCGCCCAAGTAGCCCACGAATTACGAGAGTACTTCCGAGACGGTGTTCTGTGGGGCTACGCAGCCACCAGCAATCCTCTGGATATTTTGGGTAGCTGGGCTACCGCCTATGGCTACGACTTTAGCGGATTGAGTGACCTGCCCAATCGAGCTGCGGCCGTTCGGGGCATCTTGGCTGAAAAAGAGACGCTGCTGATTATTGACGATGTGACAAGCCTTGAAAGCGTGCAGCATCTACTCCCGAACAGTCAAGGGTGCGCCGTCCTATTGACGACACGCAGTGAGGAAGTGGCCAGCGGTTTAGAGGCCGAGATCATCTCGATCAACGAGTTGACGCCCACTGACGGCCTCCAGCTGCTGACCAACATCTTAGGCGACGCCCGCGTCCGCGCCGAAGAAGAGGCTGCCCAAGAGATTTGCGCCCTGCTCCACCATCTTCCCCTGGCCGTCGAGATTACCGCCCAATATTTGGCCCCCCGCAAACGCCGCCGCCTGGCCGACATGGCCGAGCATCTGGCTAGCGTCCAAAACCGCTTGGGCTTGAAGATCAGCGATCGGGACGTGCGCACCTCTTTTGCCGTCAGTTGGGATGGGCTGGATGAGGAACATCAGGCGGCCTTTGCTTACATGGGCGTCTTCCAAGGTCGTTCCTTCGCGGCAGACGCCATAGTCGCGCTGTTGAAGCTCGATCTCTTTACAGCCCAAGATCAGCTGGAGATGTTGAAGGCGCTGTCCCTGGTTTGGGAAGAAGGGGAGGATCGCTATCGCCAACATCCGCTGCTGGCCGATTTTGCGCAGGAGCAGTTGGAGATGATGGGGGAGAGTGACCATGTCTATATGGAGATGGCTCGTCATTATCAAGCCTTTGCGGATGCTCACCAAACCGATTATGAATTGCTGGAACCAGAGTGGGACAATATCATGGCCGGAATGGAAGCGGCCCATGGGTTGGAAGAATCCCAGTTGGTCATTGACTTTGCCGAGACCTTGACGGGACCGTGGTTTACGCGGGCAGAGTATTCAAGGGCAAGGCAGGGGTATGCGTGGGCGGTTGAGGAGGCTCGTAAGCTTCAGAATGAAGAAGTAGAAGCGCGAATGCTCTATCATTGGGGAACGGCTTGTCTTGAACAGAGTGAGTACGATGAGGCAAGCGAGTTCTTGAATCAGAGCTTAGAAATAGGGTATCACCTTGAATCGGATGAGATTATTGCGGATACTCAGTTCAAATTAGCTAGCATCTATGTTGAAAACGCAAATTATGAGAAAGCCGAGAAGCTGCTTTCGGCTTGCAAGACTATACGAGATGCTTTAGCTGATTCAATTGGAACCGCAGCAGTCACATACTGGCAAGGATTTATTGCATATAGATACGGTGACGATGAATCAGCCCGGAATTACTGTTTAATTGCTAGCCAAATGCAAAAACAAGAGAATGATGAACTTGGCTTGTTACGGACGTATCGCCTACTTACGGATGTTTCATTTAGGTCTAAAGATATTGACCATGCATTGCACGTTGGTGAGCAAGCGCTTGCAATTTCTGAGCAATTGCAAGATCGAGGGGAGTATGCTGCGTCTCTATACAATCTGAGCAAAGTCTACCGTCGAGTTGGAAGCCTAGAACTTGCACAAAAAAGTGCCGAAATTAGCTTAGTACTCTTCTCTCAGATGGGTAGTAAAATATTTCAGGCTCTTACACTGTTTGAGTTGAGCAAGATTAAACGGGCTACTGGAGACATAAGTAAAGCAATAAATGATTTACAACAAAGCATTTCGTATATTCGCTTAGTTCAGGATAATTTCAGTCTTGTAACTGCACTACGTTATTTGGGAGATATTCAAAAGCAAATGGGAGATATTGATTCTGCGCTAGTAACCTGGAATGAAGCGTTCGATTTCGCTCTCATGCAAAATCATCCAGAGGCAAATGATCTGAAAGTTCGCCTTCAAGAAAATTCACCTCCGATAAGATGCGAAGATCAGTCTGGCGATATATTTCCCCCCTGTGGACCAGCTGTAATCCACCCACCAAAATCATAAATCCGCAACCACGCTGCCGCATCCACTTTTATTGACTCATCACCAGACTCAGATTCACCTCCAGCCATCGCTTCCCAATGATTCTCTAACCCACTCAGTGTTCCATCCTCAGCCAATTCCCGAACCAGATCGAACCAGCTGGTCTGTATTTGTAGATCGGCCGGATCCAGCGGACCTTCATCAGGCACCGTCTGCACCAGATTCTCTATCCGGCCACTAAAGTTCTCATAGAGGTCAGCGTAGGCTACATCTTCTGACCAGAGAAGCCAGTGGGGAACCTCTTTATTCATAACGGCCAGAATGTCGTCCACAAGCTGATAGCCAGCGTAGAGCAGTTCGCGGTTGACAAAGAGCTTCCGTTCATTGAGTTGGGCTTGCCAAATGGTCCGAATCTCTGCAGCGATGTTGGGGAAGTTCTTCATCTTCTCCAGCGTGTAAGCGTAGAGCAGCGGACGCAGGGCCGGCATGGGATGGGGATTGTCAGCGTGAACAAATTCGTGACCGATGGAGGTCAACTCCAACTCGATAAAGCTGCGGGCTACGACTGGCCCACCGATGAGGCAGCCGACCACGTCGGCAAAGATCTCCTCACACCAGTGGGCAACCAGGCTGTTGGCCGTCATCTCTTCCAAGGCAGCATGAATGCGTCGACCATCAACCCGTCCATTCCAGTAGACGTGATGGCCTACCTCATGGGGAATGGCCAGCAGATCTTCTACAACCCCGCTCCCCTCGCCGATACCAGCCACCGTAACGGGAATGCCGATCAGGGCCACCGGCGCATAGGGAATCACCCGCACGTTGGCCGAGCGCCGAAAGTAGGTGAGGGCCGTCTGGTTGTCATTCTCCAGGTAGCCATGAAACATACGCAAGGCCGTCAGCGCCAGCTTATCTACCGTAATAAGAGTTATGCGAAACTGTTCGGCCACAGGCGCGGATTCCAAAGATTCAGTTTTAGCAGGAGGTGCGCTGGGCGGCGTCTCCGCCACGGCAAACCGCTGCTGAGAGGCTCGCTGGATCACCTCCATGTCGGCCGCAATCTGGCGCAGGATGTTGTGAAGCACGTGCTGCTCAATCGAATGGCTTGTAATGTACTGCGGAAAATCAAACGTCTGCTCATCTGGAATGGCTTGTAGCTCCACAAACTGCTTGGTAAAGAAGCCATCATGGAAGAAGCGGAACTGAGCCGCGCCGAATTGCTGAAGGTGGAACAAGAGCTGGAAGATGGTATTCTCTCGTAGCGCATCGCTCTCGTTCTGGAAATGTTCATACTGCATCTGCAAAGCCAAGAGGGTCTCGTTGAGGGATTCCCAACGGCGGTGCCAAAGGGCTTGTTCGGTAGTCATAGTGTTTGGGTCTCCTTTAGGTCTTTGTTGCTTGATACTGCTCCAGCAGTACGGTTAGTGCAGCATGCTTTTCGGGGTGCTTCTCTTGTACACGCTTGACCAAATCATCTACTTTTTTTCGCGTGGCGGCCTCTCGTAATACGTTGAACCAACAGATGGCTGGCGGGCCGTTAAAGTCTATGTATTGCGCTGGCATCCCTGCCTCTATAGCCAACTGTTGAATCTGGTCAGCCTGAGCGTACAGTTCCATTCGTACATCACATAGTTGGGTTAGTTCGTTGTTCCATTTCATCGCTTGGATCCGTAACTCATTTCATTCGTTGCTGAACAGAGATCCACGTGCTTCTTCAAGATAGATTTCACCTTACCCGTCACGTCTGGATCATCCAAATAGGGAATCTCGGCAAAACCAATGAGCCAGGAGAGAACGATTCTGCCAGGTCGGAAGGCGCTTTCTTCAAGTTCAAGTCCTCGTAAGAGGAGGGGCCCTGTTCCGTTGTCCTTCGGCGATTGGCATTTGTATTGAGAGGTAAAGAGCATAAATCCATTGTAATTGCGCTCTAACCCAGACATTTTCTCCTTTTTGCTCCACTCGACGAGAAGTTGGATGAAGACACGATCACTCTCCCAATCGCTAGACTGAATCCATGCACGGGCGTCCTCAGGTTCACCGCGAACCCATACGTGGGTTTGACATCCCTCGTCATCACATTGAGAACGCTTTAAGTCTTGTGATAGATACGCTCTTGCATCAATCTCTGGTTCAGTTCGCTCTGCTTGAACAGAGCCACCAATAACCATAGAAAAGAGAGCAGCCTCACCCGCCATGAGCAGAGTTGACAAGATTACCAGTGTTACACGCCTGACGGGGATCCTTGCTAGCGTCAGCCCCGCCCGCAGAACAAAGGGCGTAAGCAGAATAATCAGGAAAAGCAAAAGGATCACAAACTCATAACGAAAGATAAAGCTTTCTGCACCTGCGGTAATCCATGCCACCAATATGGCCACTACCACACCCAACAACACCTCACGGAAATTTTTGGAGAGCATATGATTCAATTCAGCCAAAGCGGCCGCCCAGGCCCCGGTCCCTTCATGGTGTAGCGCGAGCATGTGGTCGAATCGCTCTTTTCGCTTAGGAAACTCATCCAGTGCAATTGCCACCAGCGTCTCTACCTTCTCCCGGTTGGCTGCCTCCCGCAAAATGTTGTGCCAGCTGACGATGGGCGCGCCGTCCAGATCAAGCACCCGCTCCGGAATGCCAGCCTGCACCGCAACCATGCGGATCTGCTCCGGACGGAAGTAAAGATCGGCGAGTTCGTATTGAAGTTGGGTAAGGCCGTTGTTCCAGGGCATAGTTTATCTCACGCAAAGTCGCCAAAACAGAGAGCAAAACGGTTCTTTTGGAATTTACAGATTGCTCCAGAAAAGCCTTGGCCGCTTTGTGCCTTGGAGCGAGGCATCTTGGTTTGAGTTTCGCCTAGTGGAGAGTTTTATAATTAGAATACTACGCTCTACCTTACCGAGATCTCTACAGAACCTACCC
The DNA here is from genome assembly GCA_039028975.1 of Chloroflexota bacterium. Taxonomy (GTDB): domain Bacteria; phylum Chloroflexota; class Anaerolineae; order Caldilineales; family Caldilineaceae; genus JAHBNG01. Next base: position 84,590 of record JBCCHB010000027.1, on the reverse strand, counting down.
AGGGCCTAACCCGAGGCTATCGATGGTCAGGAAAAGCTTGTCAGCTATTCCCATCGACATTGGAAAGGCCCTCACCCTATGATAGAATCTCACCAACAAACTATCTATTTCTCATGATAAAAACTCATGCCCAATCCAGGCTAGTTCCTATACATTTCTTGACATCATCGAAGGCGATTTCTTGTACGTAGACAAGACTCAGGCTCTTTACGAAGTAATTCGTAATAACAAGGGCCTCTACTTTATGGCTCGCCCACGCCGTTTTGGCAAAAGTCTGACCATATCCACTCTCTACGAAATCTTCAAGGGCAACCAGGAATTATTCCAAGGTTTATGGATTGAGCAGAGCGATTACAATTGGCAATCCCACCCTATCATCCGCATCGATTTTGGGCAAGAAAGTAATCGTAGTAGTGAAGAATTGCAGGAAACGCTCAGCGTTTTTCTACAGGAGATTGCTACTCAGTACGGCATTTCGCTGGCAGAAGGATCTTATCAGCGACAATTTCGTCCTTCTTCATCATCTTCAAACTCTTCAAACTCTTGGGTTTGCGCACCGAAGCCGAAGTTAAGACCAACCAGGGGCGTATTGATGCGGTTATTGAACTCGATTCACAAATATTCCTCTTTGAGTTCAAACTAGACGGCAGCGCAGAAGAAGCCCTTCAGCAGATCCACACCACCGAATATGCCGAGAAATATCGCCTCAATCAGAAGCCCATCACCCTGATTGGTGCGAATTTTGACCAAAGTGAGCGGAAGGTGAGTGATTGGGTAAGTGAATAGAACCCTTTTGGCTTGATAGTCATAGCACTCCTTTTGCTATACCCCAACCTGAAAGCTTAGCTGATCGTAATTGTGGGGCCCGAGACGCAGGTGGTTGAGATAGTGGCGAAATTTTTCCCCTTAGTACTTGTCACAGATCCACTCCCTTTGCTCACGTTCCCCCATATAGGTATACCATTCGCCATCAGTGAAATCTCGGCTAAGTCGCTGACAAACGTGGGGCCACAGTCCATACATATTGGTCGGATCGGTAAAGTCGATGGGCCAGGTATGGAGCGTTTCCTCGACATCAACCGTGACCAAATGGCGACCATCGGGCGCGAATAAGACCCGTGTGACCGATACATCATGGGGCACTTCCATAAGTAACTGATTGTTGTCGGCCTGTATGTGCCAAATCCGCACGATCTCGTCGCTGCTTGCCACAGCCATTAGCGGACTGAATTCTAGGTGATCACCGTCAGCGAATGCTATGTCGTTTACCGAGCCACGTTCCATCTCTATCACCTTGCCGGTCTGCTCAAGCGTGCTGAGTCGCCGGAATTGAATCTGTTGTCCCGGTAATGGCTCAAATTGCTCATTATCAGTGGAGTCTACAAAACGTAGATTGTTTTGGGAAACCATAGCAATGCGCTTTCCATCGGGCATAAGGATATAATCGATTACAGCTGCATATCCATTATTGGCATCAGGCCGATAGTTGATTAGTTGATCGGAAAGCTCTATGTTCTTAAGATGCAAACCTCGCTCGCTGGTATTCCAAATGAGATGTTTTCCATCTAGTGTAAAGGCCAACCGTATAGGATAGGGTGCGGAGCCTGATTCGCTTGCCGATAGGGTAATAGATACGGGTGTCGAATCATTTAGATCCCAAAGGGTGACGGTCGCGCGCGCATCCATGGTTGCCAATAGTGGTTCAGTAGGGCTAAATGCCACGGATTCCACAAAATCCTGGTGAGGAAGATACGTTAGACGAGCAGGCATTGCCAGATCCCAAATTGCCACGCCATTCCCGTCAAAGGACTCATTCGATCCATCACCATAATACCCCCTGAAGGCTATCCGGCGACCACTGCTATCAATACTAAGTTCAATAAAGTCGTCGTTGAGAGGGCAAGCGACTCCTTGCTCATCGCCTTCATCATCGCCTTCATCACGACAAGTATGTGTGTACAGGGGTTGCGAGGCATTTTGTAAATCATCCCATATAGAAAGCGTACACTCACTCCAACTCTCATTGCAATGATGATCAACGACGAAACCAAAATTCTGGCTCGGTTTGGGGAAATCGACTACCTGGGCGGATATTGGTGCGTTGGTAAGGGATTCTCTATTGACCGCATTCATCAGCCATAAGCCATCTGCTTGGGTTTCGGCAAGTGCAATGATCGATTCATCTTCCTGGAAAATGTCGACGACATCCAGTTCATCCGGAAGTTCCCAGATGCGCAATAGGCTTGTCTCTAATGCTGGGTCAACGCCCAAGGTCGCGATCAATTGGTTGTCCGGGGAAAATTGAATTGGGGCTAAGAAACTGGTCCCAAATCCATACTCAGCCATTTGCACATTCCGCTCAATTGCCCATAATTCGATGACATCTTGCCCAAGATGGTTGGTTAATTCAATAAGCAGCCACTCACCACTGGAATTCACTTCTGCATCTTTGACTTGAGCTGCACCTCGATATCCTGGCAAGAACCGGAATAGCTCGCCACTATCCATTGAATAGAGGCGAACCTGCTGGTCGTGCCAGATTAACAGCCAATCTTCATTCTCTCCTACCGCGCGGGTTACGCGGTCTGGACGGGTTTCTAGCTCGATCTTATTCAGTTCCGTACCATCTATGGAATCCCATTGGGTTAACACATAGGGTCGGCGTGATGTACGGCTCCACAAACGTTGGCCATCGCCGCTAAGAATTCCGTTTCCTCTCACCTTTGCCGGGTCTAATCTGGTGGGGATAATTTGCCCATTTTCCATGTCAAGCAAGTGAAAATCGCCCGAATCAAATAGAAGCAGCTTCGTCTTCTCTTTGTTGATAATGAGTCTATCTGCTATTAGGGGTTCCTGAGCCGTAAGCAACCCAGACGATGAAATGTCCCATCGATAGAGTGCATCATCCAAAATGGCAATGAGTTGGGTCTGCTTGGCATTAAAAAATAGGTCTGTTTCTCCCGTCGAGAGATCAATGGAGGGAATATCAAAGGGAACGCGTGCTGTTTCTGTACAGTCAAACATTCTCCATAGCTGTAGCGTTGTACCGTCGGCTGTCACCATGAGCATCGCTTCAGTGCTGTGGGTTTGATAATAGAGCAACTTCTCTTCGGATGGCAGAGAACAGTGAAGGGCCAGCGTATCTTTGTCCAGGAGATGAATGTTGGGCCATTCACGAACAATAATCAGATTCTCTTCTGATAGAAAGTGAAAATAGTTGACGTTGTTGAATCTCTCTGATAGAGAAACGATTTCCTTATTGACACGGTCATAAAGTCGACCTGTTCCTGGATTACTGCCTTTCTGCAATGCAATCCACCGACCACTGGGATCGAACGCTAAGTCTCCGACATTCAGTATCGGATCATCAGTTGTACTTATACTCTGGATGGGGGCCTTAGTGTATGCATGGAGCAATTCACGCAGGGATTCCGGCAAAGGCTGCACACCTTGATCTCGTGAAACCAATATGGATTCCATGGCTAGCCGCAAGCGCAACTCAGCGTCATCTGTGTCCAACACATCAAAGAGGATGCTTTGTACGAGATTTTTATTGGCCTCTTGTTCTGCTTTTGTTGATGCACTCTGGAATCTGACACCCAAGTAAGAGGTGACACCAAGTAAAAGAGCAAGTATAATTGCAACTGCTGTGACATTCCGTAGATTACGATTGCGGATTCGATCTCGCTCCTGAATGCTCTGTTCAACAAATGCCCGGGCCTCCAAAGGCTGAACGGCAACGTCCCCAGCATCTTTTAGTTCAACCGCCTCCTCAAGCTGAACACCACTAAGCAGAAGCTCTGGCCTCTTCTCATCCTCTACCCAGTCGAGCAAGCGCAATTCAAAGCGGCGTCTCGTTTGCAGTTGTTTGCGTTGCTCCTCAATGGCGTTGCTCAAACGGGACCAGTTGTTGATCAGCGATTCATGGATAATATCAACCGTCTCGACCTCTTGACCGCTGCCGTCCAGATCTTTGTCGTCTGTGGTCAGAAGGCGGGCTGTGGCCAGCTCTTGAATCAACGTTTCGGCTTGCTGGCTTCCTCTCGTCACATCATGGAGGCGGCGAGTACGGCGCACATCGCGTGGTACTTCCTCATCCAACGAAACGGCAACCAAATCCAAAAAACTGTCGAGCAGAACTTGCTGTTCCGCCTGGCTACGCACTTCCTCACGGCCTTCTGGTGTCTGCTTGTACTGGTAGATTCTGTCTGCCCGTTTGCTGATAGCATCGGTCAAATCTTCGTAGTAGTCTGCAGTGAGAATGCCGTTACCCCACAGCTCCTCTAGCGTCACCTGGAGCAAGGGCAAGAACGCTGAGTCTTTCGCTGCATCCGCGGCCACTTGATTGAGAAGCGCGCTCTGAAAGCGCTTGCCTGCGTCAGGATGCATGGCATGGATTGGACGCTGGATGGCCTGTTTTAGCTCATCTTCACTCATCTCGCGTAGTTCGATACCGATTTTGGCGATCTCGTGCAGCGCCTGATGCGCAAATAAATCCGGCAAGTAGTCCGTCCGCATAGTCACCAATACGTGCAGCAGGCTCTCTCTGAAAGGGAGTAGATCAACCAATATCTGGAAGAAAGTCTCGAGCTGGTTGGCATTTGATGGTCGAAAGACCTCTTCAAACTGGTCGATAATCAAAACTGATATCTGATTCGCATCCAGTGGCCGAGGAGACGGTGCAAGCTGGTACACCGCGGCTGGCTCAAAAATACCATCAACTGGGATATTGAGGGTGCGCAATGCCTGGGTCAATCCTGCCAACGGACTGTCCCCGGGTCGGAAAACAGCCCGACGAAGGGTAAAATTCTGTTCATGGTAGTGTTTCTCCAGCGCCGGTACCAAGCCTGCCTGGGCAAAGGAAGATTTTCCACTCCCGCTGGCACCGGTAACAAAGAGCAGAACGCGTTGGCTGCCGGGTGCAGTTAATCGCTGGACAGCTTGCTCAATCTCGTCTTCTCGGCCAGCGTAGCGGTCGCGTTCTGAGTAGGTAAAAGCTGCTAGACCTAGATAGGGGTTTGCTAGCCCGCGCACATCGTAGGCTTGGTCGCCTTTGTAAATGATCGTTTTATTAATATCGCGGCCGGCGATTTCACCCCGATTGTCTCCACCGACGTTGATGGTCGTGTCTGTCATGATTCCGTTATGTCTCGGCCAGCTTCACCTCATCCGCTAGTTCGTCCGTGACCGAGCGCGTCTGCGGAATGATCTTGATGTCTTTGATGTAGCGATCGGCGATGAGGACGCGGCTGGCGTCGGTGGTGATGTTGCTAGCAGTCATGAAAGTTCGTTCAAATTGCAATTCAAAGGGCGTTTTTTAGTGGGAAACATGCCATGGACAACGATACATCCATTTTTATTGTAGAAACGATTTGTTTCCGTGACAAATATGTTCACATTGTACTACCCCAAATTCAGGCGAGCGGCTTAAACATGTCACATCTATTCACATTTCTTCTTAGCGGGACAGTGCCGTAAAGTGAACCCTTTGCGTTCCATCAAATGAAATGCGCGGCCAGTCTCGATCCCAGTTTTCGGAGTGATAAGGGATGTAGTGACAGGCTAGTGCATGCCGAGAGCGACCTGGCTCTTTGACGGGCATACCGCTGTGGATCAGCCGCCCGTTAAAGAGAACGACATCGCCCTGGTTCACCAGAATCTGAGCGCGATCCGTGCCGTTTTTGTCAAAGACCTGCTGGACTTGCGGGAAATAGCGGTTGGTTTGCTGCTCCTCATAGGTTTCGTCCGAGTCGGGCTGGTTCAGGGGAACGTCCTGCTTGGTGATTAGCCGACCCTTGTGAGAACCCGGTTGAACGCCCAACGGCCCATTGCCATCATCGACATCGACCAGCGCAATCCAGGCGGACATGCAGTCAGGCAAATAGTATTGGTCCTGATGCCAGGGATGTTCAGAGCCTTCGAAGAAATGCATAGTCTGGATCGCTTCCGCTTCATCTTCAAAGCAATCGGCCAACGGTTGGCGCAAACGCGGATCAATTAATAGTGCTAAGGCGGTTGGATCGTACAGATGCTGATTGAACGAACGGAAGCCGTAATTGGATGCCTGCTTAAATCCATCCAGCGTTTTGCGACCATCACGCAGATCTTCCACGTGTTGGACAAAGGTTTGGCACTCTTGTGGGCTAAATACGCCTGGCAATACCACATAGCCGTTTTCTTGGTAGAATGCCTTTCGTTCCGGACTAAGGCCGGTAGCGTTATTGGGTTGATTCATTTAAAATTATCCTTTTTTGGCAGTTTCGCAAAAGTCACACATATTACTAGACCCGCAGGGAGAGCGTATCATAATGGACCCTTGTTTTATGAATCACTCTCCGCGCGGGGCGTGCTCACTGGACAGTTGTGTGACTTTTGCGATTGCCTTTTTGGGTATGTATGGCTACATCGATTCGGGCGAACGCACTCAATGAGAAACTACACATTTGCGCCTGAAGTGAGTCAGGGCGGCGCAAGTACGGCCTTACGGCAAGATCGACAAAAAGTAGTGGAAAAGAGAGATTATCACACACCTCATGATGTGACCGCTGTCATCTCGAGGGACCCGAGGGATCCAGGTGTTGCTAACGCCAGATTTCTCGTCGTTCCTCGTCGAAATGACAGGGTCGGAGATAATCTCACATGACTCCCAAAAAGTTGTTGATGATGTTGAGTGAGTGGCTAGTACATAGCGGCTCAAATAGACCAATAGTTAGAGAGCCGTATTTCTAAGCCATATAGTGGCGTCTAACCATAGGTTTATTTAGGTCATCATGTACTAGGGGTCGTCTGTGACTCATACCAGTCAATATTGGCGGCGCATCACTGCTCCAATCTGCGTGATTCAATTTATTGAACCAGACAGTCAGATCAATTTTGGCGCTCGATGAAGAGCCGTGCCTCTGTTGGAGGCGCAAACAGAGTTGATCTTAGACCATCCGGCCACAGGATATCTAGGAAGATGAGTCGGCTCTCTATGGGAAAACCAAGATGAACCTGTGATGAGTCGCCTGACAAATACCCGCTATTGGTGCGAATTTCCCGCATAGTTCGACCTGTCGTTGTCTGTAGCACAAGCTGCGCACCAATGGCATAGGTATTCTTGCTTTCGGGCCAGTGGAGATCAACGGTGAGGCTGTTGCCGCCACAGAGCCGATTCTCATAGATGACAGATGGTGACAGAAGGTTGTTGACCACAATATCCAAGTCACCGTCTCCGTCCAAATCGGCCATGTTCATGCTGCGACCACCAGCCATCGCGTTAAGGCCCCAATCGAGTATTGGATTGAAATGTCCCGTACCGTCATTGCGGAAGACCAGATTTTCTTCGATTAGTTCGCTGTTGGGCAGATGACCAAACATCTCTTTTGCTGCCATGCCATTCACCACATAGAGATCCAGAAAACCATCCTGGTCCAAGTCACCGAATTGAGCAGACCAACTCCATCCTGTTGCGTCAATCCCGTGCATTTCTGCTTGATTTTCGTAATCACCATCGTCCATTGGCATTTGCAGCACGTTGGCAATAGTCTGTTGATCCGTTGGCAGATCTTCCATCGTCTCCATCAGCGACGACCAAGCCATCCCGACTTCTTCTGTCATCTCAAAGGGCTTCATATCGGCAGCAAATAGCTCGACGCCACCGTCGTTATTGACATCACCTGCCGCAAAGCTCATGGTGTTTTGGGCTGTTTCTTTAAAGGGTACTGATTCCTGCCAGCCGTCGTCTGTCCGCAGCCAAACCTGATCAGGCATCAGAAAGTCATGCCCCACCCAAATGTCCAGCCGCTCATCCTGGTTGAGATCAACCAACATCAGAGCCAAAGCTTGCGAAAAGGTTGACAGGTGTGTAGCCACAAAATCATCGCCTACATTTTCATAGTAGACTACGCCGCCATTGGCCAAATCGGTGGGATCAACACGTGTATACTCAGTCTGATAGGTGGCCAGTACAAAATCAAGGTCGATATCCCCGTCCAGGTCTGCCCAAGCCATGGTGTAGGCTTTTTGGGGGGCGCTAAACCATTCTAGGCGGGTAAATCCATCAATCTGCCCATCACCGGCCTCTTGACTATCTGCATCTGTTGTGAATTGACCATTGTTCATCCAAACTTGGGGACGGGTTTGACGATGGGCAAAGACGATATCCTGCCAGCTATCGCCATTGATATCGACGATACTCACCGACCGGGATTGGCCAATGGGGAATGTCTTCTTCCGAAACTCGAAATTCCCTTCATTCCAAAAGATCGCGTTGGGGCCGGCCAGATTAGCCAAAACCAGATCCAGATCGCCATCCCGATCCAAATCGTTGATCGCCAAGCCCGCGCCATTGCTGTCAAAGGTCCTGACGACAGGTCCATCAATGGAGGTAATATGGTCAAGAAAGTGAGGGAAAAACCGATCTTGGCAGGAAGAGGATGAAGCACGATGGGCTTGGTGCAAAATCGCCAAAGATACGGATGAATCGCTTTGCAGGGCTAGCGGTGTACAGCCGGATATGAGCAGCAAAAGAATCGGCAGTCCGATCGAAGAGAGGCGGCCGTAATTCATCGCTACCCCTTCACGCCCGTAATCACAATCCCTTGAATGTAGTTCTTCTGGGCGATAAAGAAGAGCACAATGGTGGGAGCTAAGATGATTAGCGACACAGCCATAAGGAGCGCCCATTCGACTCGATACTGACCCTGGAAGAAGCGTAGTCCCAGGGCCAGAGTAAAATTGTCATTGTCAGAGAGGAAGATCAGCGGGCCGAGGAAGTCGTTCCAATGGTGCATAAAGGAGAAGACCAGGATAATTCCCAGGGCTGGCCTAATGAGCGGGAGACTGATGCGATAGAAGATGCCGAACGTGCTACAGCCATCCACCCGTGCGGCGTCGTCCAATTCCCGGGGCAAGGTCATGAAAAACTGACGTAACAAAAAGATGAAGAAGGCGTTTGTACCAAAAAAGGTGGGCACGATGAGGGGGGCGAATGTGTCAAGCCAGCCCAGATTTTTGAAAAGAATAAAGTGTGGAATGATCACCGACGGATAGGGCAACATCATGGTTGCCAGCACCAATAAAAAGATGGCGTCTCGACCAGGAAAACGGATACGCGCAAATCCAAAAGCAATGATTGCACTGGACATGATATGGCCCACAATGGAAAGCCCGGTAATGATGACCGTATTGAGCGTCCAAAGATTAAAGGGAAGTATGGTCCACCCTTCTGAATAGTTCTTCCAGCGCGGTGGATTCGGTATCCACTCAATGGGAAAGGTGAATTCGGTACCCGGTCTCTTGAGGGAGGTACTGATCATCCAAAAGAAGGGCAGCATAACGAAGACGGCACCCATGATTAACAGGACATAGACGATCGTTTTGAGTATGATATCCTGCCGATGTTGACTCCTGAGGAAGCTTGTCATCGCGTTTCCCCTTCATAGTAGACCCAGCTAGAGGAGGTGCGCAGGATGACAATTGTAAAGGCCAGGATCACCAAAAAGAGCACCCAGGCTAAGGCCGATGCATACCCCATATTGAACCATTGGAACGCGTTCTGGTAGAGATAGAGGACGTAAAAGAGGGTAGCGTAGTTAGGTCCCCCTTGGGTCATAATAAATGCCTGGGTAAAGACCTGAAACGAGGCGATGACCCCCATGATCAGATTTAATAGTAGCACAGGCGTAATCATGGGAATGGTAATGTGACGAAATTTCTTCCAGGCACCTGCGCCGTCCAAGGTTGCTGCTTCGTAGAATGTAGTGGGAACGCCCTGTAATGCGCCCAGATAGATCAACATTCCCCCACCTACGCCCCAGACACTCATGATGATTAGGGCAGGCAAGGCCCACGTTTCACTGCCCAACCATCCTGGGCCTTTGACGTCCAGAAGATTCTTCAGCAGCACATTGATCACACCAAACTTTGGGTTAAATATCCACAGCCAGAGCAGCGAGACGGCGACGCCCGCGGTGACACTCGGAAGATAAAAAAGGGTCCGAAAGATGCCAATGCCCCGTATCTTTTGATTAAGCAACAGCGCAAGGAAGAGACCCAAGGCTAGATTAAGCGGTACGTTGAGCAGGTAGATCAACGTTACTCTGAGCGACTGCCAGAAAAACTTATCTTCGATCATTTTCTGGTAGTTTTGCAGCCCTACATACTCAGGCGTACCGACAATATTCCACTTGGTCAAGCTGATCGAAAACGAACCTAAAAGCGCGCCTGCAGTGAAGACCACAAAGCCCACGATCCAGAGCGAGATAAAGGCATATCCCTCAAAGACATTTTTCCAATAGAGTTTGCTTTTGCCGAACATGGGTAATGGTTGAAAGGTCGAAGGGTTGAAAAGTTGAAAGGTCAAGAGCTTCGATTCTATCACCTTTCAACTCTTCAACTCTTAGACTTTTTTCTATCCTTCCGCCAGAATTTCCTCAATCTGTGTACACATGTCGTCAGCCGCTTCCTGGGCTGTTTTGACCCCGCGCAGGGAGTTATCAACTTCGGTTGTCATGACAGTGAAGAGAACGCGGTAGGGCTGTGGGCTACGCGGGACAAAGGGGTTCGGGATCGTATTCCTGTACCCTTCCTTGATCATTTCGATATCGAGAACGCCCAGTGGCTCCGTGTACGCTTTAGATTCGAAGATCGACCAGCGGGTGGGTCCATCCGAAAAGGCAAGAACGATGCCCGCATCATAGCCCTCTTCCCATGCCTCTAAGCTGCTGCGGTAGACGGCCCAGTCGAAGGCTGCTTGTGCGTTTTCGCTGGTGGAAGAGACGACGATCTGGTCGGTGTCCCCCCAAGTGCGGAAGCCAGCACTACCCGCTGGCAGCATGACAAAATCCCACTCAAAGGGAAGCTCACGATCTTCGCGCAGATCGCGTACCGAATCACAGGTTGTGCCGCCGGCCATGACAACTTTGCCCGTATTAAAGGTGATCCCCAGCTCGTTAGCCTGCATCTCTGGCGGGGGCTGGATGCCGTGTTCCAAGACTAGGCTCGCCATCCATTCAATGCCCTCGACCGCGTCTGCAGAGTTAATCGTGCAGAGCGAAATATCGTCATTGAAGACTTCGCCACCCGCCGCACGAATCAATCCTAGCTGATTCGTGCCACCAGAACCACCATAGAAATATTGATCTGTTTCGCCATCGCTGTCCAGATCTTTGGTCAGTTCCTTCCCCATCTCAACAAAGGCGTTCCAATTCCAACCGTCGGCCCCCTGCTCCCAGTAGAGTTCACCTGGTGTGGGCAGACCTGCGTCTTGGAAAATGGTCTTGTTATAGCGGAGTTGATGAGTACAGGACTTTTGCGGTAACCCAAAAACCTGACCTTCAAAGAGCGCGTCACCATGATAGACTACATCATCGTAATTCAGATCGGGTCCAATTGCGTCGATGAAGTCGGTTAGCGGAATCGAACCGCCAGCGGTATGGGTTTCAGCCATCAGCGCAGGATGACAGCCAAATGTATCCGGTGCCGTACCACCCGCCACCATCACAGGGATCTTGGTATTATAGTCATTCCACGGCAACACGATCGGATCGATAGTTACATCGGAATTCTTTGCTTTGAAGAGTTCAGCCAGCCCATCTTCGGTTGGTAAATCACCTTCACTGCCATGCCTGGCCCAACCAATGGTAATGCCTTCAGTATCCGGTGCAGCACCGCCACCTTCACCACCTGGGACTGGAGCAACACAAGCACTCAGGGCCATGGCAGTCGTGCCTGCGGCCATCCATTTGAGCATAGAACGGCGACTTAATTTTGTACTCATCTGTTGATTCTCCTTTGGTATTATTTGCGCCTCGATTGAATCAATGTAAGCGTAAATCGAACTAAAATCTCTGAGGAGCGAAGCCAATCTGTATTGTCCTCATTATCTGTGGAAGTTGAAGCATTAAGGAATCGGAATTAAATAACTTGTGCATAAGATCTCTCAATCCTTCGAGATGACATGCCCAACTTATTTAATGCTCATTCCTAAACAGATTGGCAGGGGGAGGGGCTATATACATATTTGCTCCCAAATCATTTTGGGCGGATAGGCACACATAAATGCCATCAGCAACATCAACAAAAGTTACGTGGATGCTGCTTATCTGTAACCAAACACACAAGTGGTCGCGTAGGGCTAGCTGCATGTGAGCATCTCGGCTACAATTCGCAGAATTATATCGCTATGTAATATAGGCGTCAAATTGCAAAAAACTGGCATGGTTCACGAATAAGCCGAGCAGGTTAACAAATCGTAGGTGCGGTTTCCATACCGCACGTTCTTGGGTAACGAAGGCCGTGCGGTATGGAAACCGCACTACAGCAATCCAAATGTTAACCAAAAATGAGCAAATCTGAACTATGCAAAAAAACTGTAAGAAGCCGTCTGAAAAGTCCAAATTGGGTGGATAAGCATTCCGGGAAAGGGATTCAAATGGTGACGATAGCGCTTCTACGAAAAACTTACCCAGCGCAAAAAAGAGCAGTGCCAGCGGCACCGAGGCAATAACGTATCCCGCAAAGAGAGTACCCAGAGCACCAGCAGCAAGGCAATGATCGCATAGTAGAGGTGCTGACGGAAGGGGCAACGCATCCGGCTGCACAGCTGACGTACACGCGGCCAACGCAATACCCGCCGTACCTATTTACATTGCCGTATGTTTTGTATGCAAAAGTCGAGTATGGATTTTGATATAATTCAAAAGACTGATTATCATATTCTAGTAAATTGCGTTCTACTATACTGCGGTCGTTTTCAAACGGAGCTGAGTATATACTTCCAACAGGTGAAAAATGGACATATTCGCTGGATGTCATGCCCGAGTGCAGCCTCGAATGTTGTTATCGGGGCTATCGGGCATCCAGAGTTGCTGACGGATGGATTCCCGATAACAACCTGCGGGAACGACATGGCAAAAGTCCATCCTTAAGCCGCTCACAGGATAACGTAGTGGACTGGAAAATCAACCGGAGATAATTTTAATCCATTAAAGCGTAGCAACGCCAAAGGAGCCAAATGGCAGAATTTAACTGGATGGCCGCCCTTATCGGTGGCATATTGATCGGCATAAGCTCAACTATGATGTTGGCCTGGAATGGTCGGATAACTGCCATCAGTGGCATGGTTCATATGCTCGTTACACCCAGAGCTGGCGATATCAATTGGCGGTGGATATTTCTGATCGGCATGATTGGCGGCGGCGCGCTCTATGAATATATGTTGGCACCGACTCCCACGCCTGAATTTGGGTTTGCTCCCATTGCCATGATTTTGAGTGGCCTGATAGTTGGCTTTGGGACACGGATGGGTAACGGCTGCACCAGCGGACATGGCGTCTGCGGGCTTGGGCGCCTATCGCTACGGTCGCTAGTCGCAGTCATTACCTTTCTCACAGCGAGCATAGTTACAGTCTTTATCATTCGACATCTATTGTCTGGCGTTGTGTAAAGGGCATCGCTTCGCTAATAGTTACACACCAAGGGGAGAATAGATCGTGAAGCAGCATATAATTGCCCTCTTTGCGGGCATACTCTTTGGCATTGGATTGGCCGTATCCCAAATGATTGATCCAGCTCGGGTTCTTGGCTTCTTAGATATCGCTGGCACCTGGGATCCCACGCTTATTTTTGTGTTGGGCGGTGCCGTCGGGGTCACTGTAATTACCTTTCGCTTTATCTTACGACGTCCTAGCCCTTTCTTTGCAGATGCTTTCCACTTACCTGCAAAGAAGGCGATTGACAGACCGCTCGTTGTCGGCTCAGCTCTCTTTGGCCTCGGTTGGGGTATTGGTGGTTACTGCCCAGGTCCAGGCATAACGGCGTTGATGCTCGGCTCGTGGAATCCGGTGCTCTTCGTGGGTGCTCTCGTTGTTGGATCATTCATATATGACCGAATCTTTGGCCAACAACATCAATCGATAGAACGTTCAAACGGCAGAGCGGAAGAGCAGGAGAAAAGGAGAGCGGTAGAGCGGAAAAGCGTTCCAACGTTTTAACGCTTGAGAGCGGTAAAGAATTGCACTATCAAGAACGAGGTGCTAATATATAATCATGTTTGGTATGCATCATAATACGCTTAATGATTTCCATATGCACAATTGTTGCTTGTGTAGTTAGCGGGTACTGCTAGCACGACGCTGGCTGTTCCCGCTGCTGCACCACAAGCGATGAACCGTATTTTGATGCTTACACGTATTGACAATTTAATTATGCCGTCCTAAATTGACTGTGTCTGTATATGGCTGAATGGATATAATTTAGCACAGTGCCCCAGCGGATGGCATCTTTTACGCAACGAGTTCATCGCATGATGTACTCGTTTTTTTATTGGCATTCTATATTTCCTGCCCGTCATTAGGCTGCTGTGTCCAATGTCAACATCACACTATTTAGGAGAAATCTCCCCATGAAAACTAAATATTCTCTCATGTATGTTGTGCTTTGTTCCCTAATCGTTTTTGCCCTAATTGTGACTGCAAGCTGTGGAAGCTCCTCATCTACGGAAGCACCTGCCGAGGCTCAGACGGAGACTGTTGCTGAATCCGCTGAGGATGCAGACGAAAATTCAGCTGAAAAATCAGATGAAGAAGCATCGGAAGAAGCATCGGAAGAAGCATCGGAAGAAGCATCGGAAGAAGCATCGGAAGAAGCATCGGAAGAAGCATCGGAAGAAGCATCGGAAGAAGCATCGGAAGAAGCATCGGAAGAGTCGAGCGAGGAGGTTGCCGAGGCAACTGCTGACGAGGATGCAATGCCCACTCTACTCAATGCCATCTTCTATGGCGATACGTGGACCTGGCCTTATCAGACAGACATGTTGTCTCACCTTTCGCGTGGAAAATTCTTTATCCCCATCCAGGACGAAGACAAAATTGCTATTCTTGACCCAGACGCGCCAGACTACGGGCTAGAGTTTGTGGAGACAGATTTTGTGCAGCCCCATCATCCTTGGATCCAGCCTGGCATGCGCTATAATTGGATTAACTTCCAGTCGGAAGACAAAGGCGACCATGATGCCATTGCCATTATGGATACGCGTACCCATGAGATCATTAAGTACATCCATACAGGCACGAATGATCCCTTTCACATGGCATTCAGCCCAACCGACCCAATTCTGGTGACGGCTGACCTTGACGGCAAAGTTGGTCGTGTTCACCTCTTTGATACCGAGGCCCAGGAGCTTATCGCCTCCATTGAAACCAACGGCGTGCAGACGCGCGATATCGTCATCTCCCATGACGGTCGGTACGCCTTTATCGGCCATCAAGGGTATGATCCCGACAATGGTTTGATGGGTTCAGTCGATGTACTTGATATTGCCAACCAGGAGATTGTCAAATCGCTGGGCGAAGGTCGCTGCCGATCTGGTAAGATGAGCAATGATGGACGTTACGCCTTCTACAGCTGTGGACGCGTCGATCAGATACTAGTTATCGATACGGCGACCCTAGAGGAAGCCGCGCGGATTGATGTGCCAGAAGGTTCGCAGCCCTTTAATATCGGCTTCCGACCAGATGATAAGTTTGCCTATGTAGGTTTTTTGGGTGCTGATCAATTGGGCATCATCGATGTCGAAAATCTTGAATTTGTCAAAGCGCTAGATTCGGGCACTCGTACCAACTCAACCTATATGCACCCCTATGCGCCCGTGGCGGTTACAACCAACGACGGCACGGATTCCCACGTCACTATCATCGACATTGAGAATAACGAAATTATTGAGCAGATCGAAACCGGCGGCAAAGGCACCCACAATGGCCAATGGTCTCCTGATGGACGCTGGTTTATCGTGACGAACCGCCTAGGAGATTCAGTAACGCTGCTCACCTATAATGATGAAAGTGGTATGGTTGAATGGGTTGATGATATTGTGGTTGGATTTGCTGCCAACGGTGTGCATTGGGCACCCTATTTCTGCGGCGTGGATGAACTAACGCCCGATAATGTTGTGGATGTAACGAATGAAGCGCCTGCCGCGGCTGACGGTGCTTGTGGTGCGTAGTGCATATTGCTCAACTGGATGAGGAAAATATATATAGTGAATAACAAATACATAACGCGCAGAATACTTCTCAAACGTGCCGCTTTTCTAGGGTTAGGCACCGCTGCGCTAGCGGCTGGCTGGCCGCGACAGCTATTGGCTCAAGCTGGTGCTGGCACAGATTTTAATTTTGTACAAGACATCGACAATCCTACTGAAGCCGAGCATATCATTAAGATGCGCTTGCCCATCATCGCCGAGGACGGTGCCAACGTTCCGGTTATCATGTCGATGGAACATCCGATGGAAAGCGATCATTATATTAAAAGCCTTCAGATCTTCAACTTTAATGATCCCGTTGTTAGCAAAGGCATCTTTCACCTGTCGCCAGCCAATGGGCAAGCATACTTCTCTACCCAACTCCGTTTAGATGGCGGCGATATTCAGATCTTTGTGGTTGCAGAATGCTCGCAGCATGGGAAATGGGTTGGTAGTGATACGCTGAAGGTTAGTTTAGGTGGATGTTGACGAGATAAGGAGGACATGATGGCTGACGATTTCAACGTGCGCCTGCGGTTACCGCGGCAGATTGCACAGGGCGACATTATTGAAGTAAAGGTCAAGATTAAGCATCCGTCTCGGACTGGTCTAGGTTTGAATGAAGAAGCGACCCGGCCATTTGAACGCTTCTTCCGTGCTGAACCAGCCCAATTTGTGCGTCAGGTCGAAGTGTTCTACGCAGAGGAACAGGTGAGTACGATCCTGATGAATGCCTCAACATCAGACGATCCGCTCTTGGCCCTTAAGCTGCGCGCGGAGCAAGAAGCACCTATACGCGTTGTGGTGACCAATCACAAAGGCGAGACTGTAGAGGCGGAAACAGATATTCAGTTTTCATAGCATATCTACTAAGTTATTTGGTACATGAAAATCTGAACAAACGGAGCAAGTCTTGTCGATAGTGGATAGTTGATAGTGGATGGTTCGTCACTATCCACCATCCACTATCAACTATTAACAAGCCACCACTCGTCGGTTTGAGGCACAGCTTCGTTATATTATTAGGGAATAATTATGAATCGAGCTGGAGGTCTGATCACAGCTGCTCTTGTAGTTGCTATTGTGGCTGTGGTGCTCTTTTTTGTTATGCGCAGCGGTGATGAAAATAACGGTGGAACCGAAACCGAACTGCCTGCGTCGCAAGCGGATTCTACAGACGATAGTCGTACCGCAGAAGACTCGACAACCGGAGAACCGACAACCAAAGACGCGGAAGCTGAAACGATAGAAGATGCCTCCGACGAAGCCAGTACAGAAGAGGGAAGTTCTGCAGAGGATGACGCTGGGGTATCCACAGACGTGGACAATTCTCAAAACAACGACTCTGAAGCACCCTCAACTGAAGAGGAATCTTCAACCGAACCATCGGTAGATGCAGAGGAAGAGTCAAATCCATTCCAGTTAGTGGGAAGAATTGATCCGTCAATCACAGATGGTGAAACGTTATATATCGACAATTGTGCCCGCTGTCACGGATTAAATGGTTATGGAGACGGTCTATCATTGGGGAGTCTGGGAACAATTATCGGCAGCATGAATTTAGCTATTGTGGATGCCCAAACCGATGACGAGCTTTTCAAAACCATTTCCAACGGTAAGGGCGTTGAAATGCCACCTTGGGGCCTGTTGATGACTGAGGAACAGCGCTGGGCATTGGTGACGTATGTTCGAACCTTAAGTCTAAGCAATCAGTAACGCCTGATTAATCTGTAGGCAACATCATGAGACAACGCGGTTTATCTAACTTATCTCGTCGGCAGTTTTTACAAAGGAGTGCATTTTCTATTAGTGCACTCGGTTTAGCGGCATGTGGACGCTCAAATCCAGAGCCAACGGCAACGCCTACAGCATACCCTACGGCCATTCCAACAAGTACGCCTGTACCCGAATCAACACCCCTTCCTCCAGAACCAGCACGGGAAGATGATACCGCTATACTCGACCCTTCGGTGCGTCTTCTCTGGACCGGAGATATCCATGGGCAATTGCGACCGCTCTATCTGCGCGAAGTCTATGATGGTTCTTTTTTGGAACAGAATGATATTGCGCCCGATAGTCCAGAAGCCTACTGCTGTTCCCATCTAAATTTTCTTGAACTGGCTGAGCGTTACGGCCCAGTGGGTGGTTATGCCTATTTAGCAACGCTGATAGACGAAGAGCGCAGCGACTACCCAGACCGTACGCTGCTATTGGACGTTGGTGATACTTGGTATGGATCGTCCATGGCCTATCTAACCGATGGTCAGGCAAACGTTGAAGTTATGAACGCCCTTGACTATGACGCTATGACCTTCCATTGGGAATTCAACCTGGGGCAGGACCAACTGCTGGCGCGCATAGATGAGGCGAATTTTCCCATCCTAATTCAGAATCTGGTCGATACCGATTTTGAAGATCGGGTCATGCAGCCAAGCCTCGTCAAAGAGCTAAATGGCGTCAGGGTTGCCGTTGTTGGTGAAGCCTATCCCTTTAGCATGTTGACGACGGAAAAACGCGACGCCAACTCTGGCTGGCGCATGGGCTACCGCGATGTGGAGTTGCAGGAAGAAATCGACCGAGTGCGCACGGAAGAAGATGCCGAGATTGTGGTACTCCTTTCGCATATGGGCTACTTGCAGGACCGCGCCATGGCAGAACGGCTAATCGGTGTCGATGTGATTGTGGGCGGCCATACGCATGACATCTTATGGCAACCCGAGCAGATTGGGCAAACCCTGGTGCTTCAAGCTGGCTCGCATGGGAAATTCCTTGGCGAGTTGGACCTTGTGATCGAAGATGGTCAGATCGTTGACTTCCATCAGCGGCTTATTCCGGTATTGGCGAATCAAATTGAGCCAAATCCAGATATTGCGCAGATGATCGATCGCCTCTATGAGCCTTATGAAGCCGAACTGCAACAGGTCATTGGTGAGACAGAATCTCTTCTTTATCGGCGTTCCTTAACCGGCGGTTCGACAGATGCCTTTATGGCGCAAGCTTATCGGGAGATTGTTGATGCCGATCTCGGATGCACGCCTGGCTGGCGCTTTGGCGTAACACTGCTCCCTGGTGAGATTCGGGTAGAGGATGTCTATAATGCGATGAAGCCAACACCCACGCCGATCTATAAATCTCACTTCAAGGGCCGTACAATTCTGGAGACGTTGGAAGACAATCTAGACAATGTTTTTAATGCCGACCCGCTGCAGCGCTTGGGAGGAGATATGAATCGCTGTGCCGGAGCCAAGGGTGAACTGAAGCCGGATGCAGCCCGCGGAAACCGCGCCCGCAATCTTGTTTTGAATGGCGATCTAATTGATGCCGATACCGTTTATCGCATTGCCAACTCTGGCGGCAGAGCCAATTATCTAGACCCTGAGTCCGAGCCTACGACAACGCCGGCCTTTGAAGAGTTAATTCGGTACATTCAGGCTACAGACGCCCCGATCCAAGCTGAACCAGTGGATGTCTTTACCTTTGTCTAAACTAGCTTGTCAGCTTGTCAGCTTGTCAGCTTGTCAGCTTGTCAGCCGTTAGCTTTGAAGTGCTGAAACGCTGAATATACAATAGCCCGACCATGACATATCTTCACAAACTAACCATCTTACTTGCCTTAATTCTGCTCAGTCTCCCTTTGGCGGCTTGTGGAGAAAGAGATTCAGAGTCTGTCGATGAGAATCATATGGCCCATACAGCCAATCACAACACGGGGACTGTCGAGACGGCTACGGAAGCCGTGGAACATGGTAATCTGCGGCTGGAAACGATATGGAGCCGTCCAAGTTTAGCAGCAGGCAATGGCGCTACCTATCTGACCATCACGAATGAAGGTCAGGATGAGGATCGTCTCCTAAATATTCAAACTAGCGTTGCAGAAGTAGCTGAAATACACCAATCCAAATCAGAAAATAACGTCATGACCATGGAGATGCTGCCGGATGGATTGCCACTGCCCGCAGGCAAACAGGTTGCACTTGAGCCCGGTGGTTATCATATTATGTTAGTCAATCTGCAGCAGGATTTAACGGCAGGAGATTCCTATACGTTGACGCTGCATCTGGAATCTGCCGGTGAAGTAGATGTTCAAGTAGAGGTTATTCAGCAATAAGCAGCAGTCCGCAGTCGCTTAGTCTATAGTCCAGAGTCAGCCTGGTGAGTATGGTTACGTTGCGGACTACTGGTAGCTGGCTAGGAAATGACTGGTTCATTTGTTTGCTATGGCAGGTATTAAAGCTATGATACAGAGCGTAACCCGTCAGTTGTTGATTGGTTCTGTTGCCTTGTTTATTCTTTTGGTATTGAGTGGCTGCGCTACCGCGCAAGCCGATCCAGCACCTACAGGTGAAGCATATACATTTCACGGCTTGCAGTATGATCCCGTCGAAGCTGCGCCGGACTTTGAACTGTTCGACCATCACGGGCAACCAATTCGACTTTCCGACTTTAAGGGTAAGTTAGTCTTGCTCTATTTCGGCTTTCTGAATTGTCCAGATGCGTGTCCGCTTACGCTCTCGACGTGGAGTGTTGCGTATAGGATGTTGACCGAAGAGAATGACGGCAATGACCTAAATAGTGATGATTTACGCTTCGTCTTTATAACGGTTGATCCAGAGCGGGATTCCCCAACTCTGGTGCGCAAGCATCTGGATCTATTCAACACCGATTTTGTTGGTCTTTGGGGAACGGTAGATGATGTAGAAGATATCGCTCGCTCATACAACGTTTTTATGCAAAAGGTCGATTCCGAATCAGCCGCAGGCTATCTTGTCAATCATACAACGTTGACATTTGTGATCGATCAAAACGGACAGCTCGTATTGGCACACCAAACCGATATAACGCCTGCTGAGTTGACCGCAGACATCAAGCAACTGCTACAGTGACGATTCAACACGTATACTCTGCTCTGTGCAAAAAACGGCGTTTATTCTTTAGCTGGTTTCCTATGGGAAACGGCGGTTTTCGCCACAACCGCAGAATTCTTCTACTCTTCTTGCTCAGCTTGACAGCCGCTTGCAGTTCACAAGCTTCCCCTGTCGCTCAGGATGATCCAGAGCCACGAGCTACGCGGACAAATTTGCCCGCAACTTCTCGGCCGTCTATAGCGACAGCACTTCCTTCGCCTGCACCTACTTCTCCAAGTAGCGGGGTGATTGAACCATCTCGTATCGTCTCGTCAGAGCTTCATGCAACCGATCCCGCAGCCTTTCAACTCGCGTCTGGTCGTCTGCAATTTATAGAGTTATTTGCATTTTGGTGAACGCACTGCCAGCGTATGGCCCCTGTGGTTCACAGGTTAGAAGCTGCCTATGTAGACAAGATCGACTTTGTCTACCTGGATACGGACGATCCAGCCGTCAAACCGCTCTTGGATGAACTGCCATTAATCGCTCGTCCGCACTTCTTTCTCCTGGATGAAGAAGGCAAGATCCTCAAAGATTGGATCGGCCCACTGCCCCAATACCAATTTACCCAAGTCTTTGACGCGGTTCTTCAAGAGTAGATCATGGCAATATAGCATATTGCTTGACAGTGAAGTAGCCTTTTTCCTTAACTTCAAGTAGTACAGCCTCCTTTCTACTGTTTTTCACCCCCAGCGTGAAATGCACCTCCCATTTTGACATTTTGACCAACAGTTAGACATCAAGGAGAAAAATCGTGCTGACAGAACATCAAATAGAAACATTTAAGACAACAGGCATTCTCCGTCTGGAGAAATTTTTGCCAGCCGAAGTAGTCCATGCGGCGCAGACGTTTATTTTCGGATTGGCCGAAAAAGAGGGAGCTTGGCAGGGAAAGATAGGACAAGATAGTACCTGGCAATTGGACGAGACATCAAAACGACCGAAATTCACAAAACCCATGATGAAGGAAGAACTCAAAATCCTGGAAACATCTGAGTTACTGGCTGTCATAGATATACTGGTTGAGGGAGAGAGGCTAAAGGTCAGGCGGAAACCTTCGCTGCTCTTTACCTTGCCTCGAACGAGGACGAGACCAGCCTGGCACACGGATGCGCCCCGCCAACCGCATGGGATGACCCCCGGCGTACAGATGTTTACATGCCTCGATGCGGTTGTGCCGGGTGGGGGTGGCACCCTAGCGGTGTCAGGTTCACACCGCCTAGTGGACAATGGCGAACACATACGCTCTAAGGAAATAAAGACGCTCCTGATGCAATATGAGTATTTTCAGACGTTATTTTCGATGAAGCAGCCAACTCTTGAAGAACTTCTCGCGACATCTGGCACTGCTGAGGACATTGAGCTTCAGGTCGTGGAAATGCATGGCGAACCACGCGATGTCGTTCTCATGGACCTGCGTATATTGCATACGGGTTCATCCAATACCACCACCAGGCCACGCTTGATGGTAACCGAGCGTTACTATCTCGAATCAGCGCTGGACTGAGAATCAGCGGTTTACTCGTTCGTTCGGCTATACATAGTTAACTCGAGATCTGGAGTTTCTGAAGGGACCGGGGATTAGGGATCGTGCTTCCAGCCCCCTTCACTAATTCTTAATACCATGTACTATATTCACATACGCCAAAGCTCTTCCAAGAGTCCAAGACCGCTCTCTTTTATCTTCTTTTCACAGTTCGGCAACAAGCGCGGTAGGCCAAAGAGCCGCTGCGCTCCGTATGGCTCATACCCTTGCAGATAGTAGGCATCGGCTGTCGGCACATAGCTCTCGCAGCAGTTGACATAGCCAAAGACGAAGGTGTGAGGAAAGGGCGATTCTTGCTGCAGAAAGAGCTGGTACTCGACAAATAGTTCGTGAGGCATTCCGATGATGGCCAGCTCTTTGCCGAGCGTAAAGGCTTGTATCTGAAAGGGCAATCCTGGTGGCGGCTCTTGCGCACGGGCCAATGCCAACATCTTCTCGCCCCAATCCAGGCAGGTGTTTTGATTGTTCAGTGCTTGCTGGTCCGCGCCCTGTGATTGTAAAGTCGTATAGGCTTCTTCAAAACGCTGAATGATACGCTGGCAGACGTCGACATCCATCAACTCGAAGTCGAGGGTGATTTCCTTGGTGGCGGCTTGAATCGTACTACTGGTCAACTCTTGTAGCTGCTTAGATGCTTCCATTGCAGCTTCACCTAACACCCGTCCCACCTTTTCTGCTTCGGCAAAGCCACCCCGCAAAGGGTTCACATTGATGTCTGCCGCACAGCCTTGGGCAAAGAGGGGCATCACACCATCGCCTAACTGCTGACGGATGGTACGCACTGCCACACCTGGATAGTCTGCTGTAAATTCCGTGGCGGTATTGTGGACAGTGACTGGATGGGCGGCATGGCTAAAGAGCAGAGCCAGAGGCTCACCGTTCGCTCGATCCACCCGCAGAACATCCACCCAAGGTGCAACAGGTCCCGCAGGGTTGGGCGACATGGTTGTACCACTTAAGGTAGAGAGACGGCGGTTGAGGCCAATTTGCACGTTGGATTGGCCAACAGAGAGCGAAACCGGCATCAAGTCGGCCTGCGCTTGCACAACCGTCTCAGCGATGACGTTGACCAAATGGGCTTCCCACTGCCGATCTCGGTTGGGCTGTACGTTCACATCATAGGGCATGGTGAGCGGTGCGCTATGGTTGTGGCTGGGGGCAAGCATCAGGCGTTTGGGCGTTAACCCAGTACGTTCCTGGACCGCGATCTGCACCCGCTCCATTAACCCAACGTCCAACCCCAGCAAATCCATCGTGACAATGCAAATGGAGGTTATGCCATCATGGAAAGCGATTGCGCGGACGTATAGATCATCATGAATACCGGTCGTCGGGACTCCGCGCGGCTCAATCATTTCCACACCGATGGGTGGTGTGATTACAGCCTCTGCCACATTGGTTAAGATGGAGCTAGAATTCTTACTGTTCATATTTAATTGGTGTTTGTTGGCTATCCACCAGTATGCTATGCTAATGGACAAATTATCCAACACTCGATACGGAGATAAGCTCATGCAACTCGGACTTTTTATGATGCCCGTACATCCGCCGGAAAAGGATCGCACCGCATGTTTTGAAGAAGATCTGGAATTGGTGATGCTGGCCGATCAGCTAGGCTACACGGAGGCTTGGATCGGTCAGCATTTTTCGGTGGCCTGGGAGCCGATTCCCTCCAACGATGTCTTCATTGCCAATGCCTTGCCACGAACCAAGCAGATTCGCTTTGGCACGGGCGTTACCATTGTCCAGTATCACCATCCGGTCAATGTGGCGCTGCGCCTGGCCATGCTCGATCATCTTTCACGAGGGCGGTTACTATGCGGCTTTGGACATAGCGCCATCACAACGGATCTAAGTTTATTTGATCTGCCAGCAGACCCCAAAAAACTGGGGTTGATGACCATGGAGGGCATGGACATGGTGCTGAAACTGTGGCAGGAAGACCCACCCTTTGACTTCCAAGGCGACACCTGGCGCATTCGCATTGATGAGGTTGATCCAGAGATCGCCATGGGTACGATTCTGAAACCCTATCAAAAGCCCCACCCGCCCATCGCCATGAGCGTCATGAAAGGCAACTCACTGGCTGCGGCCACGGCAGGGCGGCGTGGCTATATGCCGTTGAGTACAAACCTGGTTCCCGAGTCCACCTTGCCTTTGCACTGGCAAACCTATTGTGCTGGCGCGGCGGAGGCAGGCCATCCTGAACCCGATCGGTCGAAATGGCGAGTAACGCGTAACATCTTTGTGGGCGAGACGAGCGCAGAAGCCCGCGAACACGCATTAAGCGGAACCTTTGCCCGCTCCTTCGATTACCTGATTAAGCTGATTCGGCGCGGCAATTTGTCACTCTTGAAGGAAGACCCAGAGATGCCTGATGAGGCGATCACGCCCGAATATGCAGTCGATAAACTATCCATCGTCGGGGATGTAGATGAAGTGACTCGGCGACTCCAAGCGCTTTGGGAGAGCACGGGTGGCTTTGGTACCCTCTTAATGGTAGGTCATGATTGGGATGATAAAGCCAAGTGGACGCGTTCTATGGAACTACTCATGCATGAAGTGATACCGGCACTGCCGTCGGTCTGATATATGTATGTTCCATCGTCAGCTACCTTGAAATTATCAACTATCAGTAGATCGCAACGGCTCAAATCGTTGTCATTTTGACCGAAGGGAGAAATCTTCCGTTTTGGCCGAGTAGAAGATTTCTCCTCATCCTTCGTCGAAATGACAGATTGCGATCTACTGACCATTGAGTCAGTTTTCACAGGGGCCGCCGCCCTCATCGATTGTAATCCGACTAACAACATTGCCTGTCATATCCAAAATAGGGTGGTAAAACTCAGCTAATTTTTGGGTTGCATTATCCACATAATGGCCGATAAAGGTACGTCGACTTCGCGTGCTGGAACGATTTGGCTCTGAGCCGTGAATTAATTGTCCACTAAAGAAGAGAGTCTGACCTCGACGCATTGGAATGGGCACAATCTCCGGATCATCTAATACATCCATGATAGTCGTCTGGCGCGGCGTTGCGTTCGTTTGCTCTTCTGGGGCGGGCGGACAGATGATTGGCTCATGATGTGACCCAGGCACGACGCGTAAGCAGCCGTTCTCTTCATCGGTATCGTCCAACGGCGTCCAAGCGGCAATGCAGGTAGCAGGTTCTGCCAGCAGAAAGAAGTTGTCTTGATGCATCCCTTGGCCGACCGATTGAGGAGGCTTGTAATAGTACATGGTTTGTGCACCAAGCGCAGGCCGCTCTAATAGGGATGCTAATACTTGGGCCAAGCGGGGGTGGAGATACCACTCTTTCACCCGCTCGCTAAACCGATGTGGATGCATGGCTCGCAGCAATTCTTCACCTGGATCGATCTCGTCAATCAGTACACCATCCCCGTGATAAAGTCGAAAGGCTTTATGCCCCTCGCTTTTGAACTCCTCAAAGAAGAGTGCCATTGCCTCAAGCTCATCGACACTATAAACGTCGTCTACGATACAGTAGCCAAGTTGATCGAACTGCGCTTTGGCCATATCTAAAATTTCCGTCGCTATCTGATCTTGTATGGTATCCATCCGACTGCCTTTCCTATCTTCATATATAATTGAGAGAACGATGACCTACTTGCTAATTATCAGTAGATCGCAATCTGTCATTTCGACGAGGGACGAGGAGAAATCTGTACTTGGCCAAAACGGAAGATTTCTCGTACCTCGAAATGACAACGGTTTAAGCCGCTGCGATCTCCTGATTATAGACTACAAGGGGGATGATTGGGATTCGTTCACGGTTTGGAATTGTTGTCCTCATTTCAGGCGAATAAGCGCTTGTCTGCTTTCACTTAGGCGTGACGCCAAGGCATTACTAAAACGTAGGTGCTGGCCACCCCAATCGGGCATATAGCCAATACTATAGCAGAAATAGAGGGTTCGACGAGGGCGATTTGAGGTGTTCACCGTCGAGCCGTGGGTGAGGGCCTCGGTGAAAATGATGGCGTCGCCCGCTTTGGCTGGCACTGGGGTTAGAACTGGATTTTCATCCGGGTGCTTGCCCCACGGTTTCGGAAAATTGCTTTTGTGGGCACCCGGAATCACGGCGAAACAACCATCTTCTGCCTCGCAATCGAGCATGGGAAAGACGACCTTGGTCAAGGTTGAAACCATCTGTCCGTTGCGACAATGATACTGACATTTGGGGATGATAGGCGTGCCATGCATATGCAAGTGCGTAAAGCCGCCACCCCAACGGTAAATCGTATACGTATGATTCAGCCGATAGGGGCCGCCCGTAACTTCACCGATTACGTCCAGCACAGGCGGCAAATCCATCAGTGGAAGAAAGACATCATCGCCTTCCATAATGTTAGAGATGTAGAGCGTGTCCGCCGTCTTCTCCAGGCCCAGGGCCAATGGTGGTGGGTAATCAGCGGGATCCATATTTTCAAAGTGGTCTAAGGCAGCGTTACAGGCAGTGATCATCGGCTCAGGTACAACATCTTTTAGAATCAAATAGCCCTGTAGATCGAATAGATATTTTTGTTCGTCATTCATAATGGTCTCCGCTCTAGTTCGTAGGCAACGGCTTCCAGCGTGCTGTTGGCCCCAATCCGTGCTGAGTATTGTCAAAATGGTAATGCAGCCTAAGCACTTTTCTTGGCTCCAGATGGCACACGAGGGGTTGCATAGCGCCCCGAAAGCTCTGGCACAGCCTGATTCAGCCGGCGGGGGGGCAGCCCTTGCAAAATTACCTCAAGATCATCCAGAACCATTTCGCCAATCTCCCACAAGCCTTCCTTTACCGTGCCAGCCCGATGCGCGGACAAAATTGCGTTGGGAGCTTGACGAATGGGATGATCAGGCTCTAGGGGTTCGCGGGGAAAAACATCGATGGCGGCTCTGAAACGACCCGCTAATACCAGCTCCGTTAATGCATCAAAATCAACCACATGCGCGCGGCTAACCAAAATCAAGGCTGCCCCTGGTCTGATTTTTTCCAATAGTTCCCTTGAAAGCAGGGCGCGGTTTTCAACCGTAGGCGTCGCCAACACAAATATGATCTGGGACTGGCTCATTAAAGTCTCTAAATCAACCGGCGTTACCGCTTGGCGCTGCAAGTATCCATTCCCTAACCAAGGATCATAGACAGAAATTTGACAATTGAATGGCTTCAGTAGGGGATTCAGGCTACGGGCCAAGCTACCGTAGCCGATAAAGCCAACCGGTTGATCATACAGCATGAAGGTGCCAACGTTACCTTCTTTTCTATAGTGCTCTTCATTGGCACGCATGGCCCGATCACCGACCACGATTTCGCGTCCAGCAGCCAAAGCCATAGCCAAAGCCATCTCTGCCACTTGGCGGGCAAAGGCAGGAGCACAGGTCAAAACGTGAATTCGATTTTTATAGCAGTAGTCATAGTCAAACCCGAGGGGAAAGCTCCCAGCGACGGTCAGAATCGCCCGCAGATGAGGAGCCTGATAGAGCAAATCGTCATAACGCCAGCGGGCGCAGATAATCGCTTCTGCTTCGGGCAACGCTTCCGCCACGGCTTCGACCGGCATTGGCTCATCTTTTCCCCAAATTACCTCGGCCATATCATGGAGGCGATTCAGGTCTGCATCTGAGAAGATTTCGTCCACGCCCCGATTATGAGGATCGACAATGACTTTAGGTTTGGTCGGCATTCTGTTTCTCCATTATAGATGAACAGGTTTACAATATTACCTGCCCGAAGTTCGCCATCTCCGTCAGATGACCATAGCGGGCTTGAAGTTGGCTGACAATCTCCGAATCCAATGGCGGCAAATCAAGTGTAGCCAAATTCATCGCTACTTCTTCTGGCTTTTGTGCCCCCATAATAATGCAGGATGCCCCTGGTGGCGTCATTGAAAAACGCATGGCCACCTGCGCCAAATAGGTATAGGGTTCGCGCACGGCCAAAGCGGCAATGCCTTCGACATTTTCAAGAATAAATTCCAGGTTTTCTCGATTGTATCGCGAGCGGTGATCAGTCTCCGCAAAGACGTGCCCTGGTTTGTAGAAGCCGGTTAACAGGCCGCTTTCCAATACAGAACGGACAACGATGCCCGTGCCATTCTGGTGCGCTTTGTCAATGGCACTTAAATTCATCTGCCGCAAAATATTGTAAACTAGTTGTATAACATCAAGCTGGCCGGTCGCCATGTACGTATTGCACAACGCTTGCGTAGCTGACGTTACGTCCGGCCCCTTGATCGAAGCCCCGACCGCGCGGATGCGGCCGCTCTTCTTTAGCGCTGTTAATTTTGCCAGCGAACGCTCGATAAGATCGGGTTCAGACGGCGGTTGATGAAGATAGTACAGGTCGAGATAGTCGGTACCCAGGTCTTGTAGGCAGGTGTTCAGATCCGCCTCGATGTGGGCTTCGATCTCCGCGTGGGTTTCGGGTCTGAGGCCAGCAAACGTCTTGGAAGCGATCAGAACCCGATCTCGCTGGCCCATCTGCTTCAGATATTTGCCGATGATCTTCTCCACCCCGTTGTAAACCAGGGCCGTATCGATGAAATTCCCGCCGCTCTCGACGTACGTGTCGAGGACGGCCAAAGCCTGCTCTTCTGGCGTACCGCTGTAGCCAAAGTATCCCTTTTCCGGGACAGACAAAGGCCAAGTTCCCAGCCCAAGTTCGCTAACCTCTAAGCCAGAATTGCCCAATGGGTGTTTTTTAGGTGCTCCCATGACTCTCTCCTTTGAATAGCTCAACAGGCTCTTATGTGGTTAACATACAAAAAATGAACCGTGAAGAGCATGAAGAAAGAGGAGATAAACTTCATTTCGACCCGACTGAGCTCGCCGTTCATGAAATGGTCGCTTGCGACAACGTCCTTCAATCCCTCATGGCTCATTTAGCCTTGGCTTGTTAACCACGTGAAGATCCAATAGAGTACTTTGAATTTATCAGGCTACAGGTCTCAATTTCCCCTCATAGATTAGGTAGTCTTGCTTTGTTGCCTGAAATCGAGGTGCTTTGCCAGCCAATACAGCGATGGCATCCTTGCACGCATCGGTCATACACCGGCGATGGCAAAATACTGTCCCTCCGGCCATGTGGGGCGTCGCTTGCACGTTGGGGTGCCGTCGAAACCAGGCATCCTTGGGCGGGGGTTCAGGAGCAAATACGTCGACGGCGGCCGCAATCTCTTTGGCTTCAATCCGCTCCCATAAGGCCTGCTGTTCAACAACAGCCATCCGCGTCACCAAGACAAATAAGGCACCCTTGGGTAGGGCATAGAGCACATCTCGGTTGATGACTTCCAGCGTTGTTGGGATAGGCGGCAGACCGACGACAAAGATTTCCGATGAGTGGGCTAAGTCAACCAGCGTCTCTGCACGCTTGACGCCGTAGTGGGAAAAAATATCATCGGGCAGAAAGGGGTCATAGACCCTAACATCACAACGGAAGGGCGTAAGCAGTTCGGCGTACCGACGATTGATACTGCCCAATCCGGCAAGCCCCACGCGCCGACCAGTTAAATCACCATGCACAAAGCCCGGTTTATCCCAGGCGTCAAATGGATGGGTTTGCCAATCGCCTGCTCGCACACAATGAATCCCTTCTGGAATATCCCGGAGTAGATTCAGGGTCATGGCTAGCGCAAACTCTGCCACCGAAGGCGTCATACTGCGTGACGTATCGATCAAGGTAATCCCCCGAGCATCTAGCAGGTCAAAGTCGACCCAATCCGCGAATCGATTGTCAAAGGTACCGGCGAATACTTTAAGATTTGTGGCCTGACGCCAATGCTCGGGCTGCATGGGGGGTCGATGCCAGCAGCCAATCACTGCGGCATCCGCCTCCTTGAGCAGTGCAACAAACCGCTCAAAAGCCGATGCCTCTTCACCCCTGCGCATGGCAATAATGTCAACTTGGCCATGCTCACGAAGTAGGTCACATCCCTCACTGTGAAAGTCACTGCCAATATGGTACTCTTCGTGAAGTAGCACAACAAAACGCATCGCGTATACCCTCCTTATATTGCGGTCGCTTTGAAAACCGGAGTTTTCTGCAGCCTCTACAGGAGAGACCAAACTCGGGTTTTCAAACGGAGCTGAGTATAATAAGACATGCGCATTTTTTACAATTGGCCAATCAACTCTTTCGGGCTCTCGATGCCAATACCTAGTGGGGTTGGTATCTGGATGGCACCATTGGCTGCCGGATGGATTAGCTCTTGAATGGCCTGACGCAGCGGGGAGTCGAATACTTCAGTCGAGGCAAATTCGATGTAGGGCGTTGTAGTAGAGGTTGAAGACATCTCGGCCCAGATTATCTCGGCTATAAGTCCTGCACCGTCCACGGGATCAAGCCAAATTGGCTTGGCGAAGGTCGTCCCAAAGTTGGGTTTTACAGGATCATAGGGAGCTAACCAAAATCTCGCTGACGGTGTCCAGCACAGAGTTGCTGGTAGGGCCATAGGTACCTGTCTGGAAGTAGACAACCTCGTTCGTCATGGGGAGATCGTCACGAAGCGCTTCTACCGAGGTGGTAGGCATTGAGTGGTTCCTCGTTTGGTTGGATCTTATCCTACGAGAGCATCCGAAAAGTGGTGGCGAGTCCATGCACTGCCTAAGCAAAGGGTCTAAGCGCAGGGATGACAACGCAAAACTCTTCGGATATGTACCAATGTGGTAAGTAAGACCTGCGGCTTTAATTCTATCTAAAAACGGATTGCCAATCGGAAGAGGGGGGATTTGGGTCAAGCCTTGAATGGATATCATTACCCAATCTAGATTAGTGCGCAACAATATTATACAGCCAACCTGATGATTCTCAAAGTGCCTTAAAAAATGTCGTACTTCTAGCCTAAAGCTTAAGCAGCCGCTGCGCATTACCGCCCCTGTGTGAAAGAGAACGGCCAAGCCGCGTTCATTAGCGAATTCGTAGATCGGATGCCAAATCGGTTCATCCAAGTCCCAGGATGTGTAGGGCGGATAGAGCTTGATGGCTACAAAGTTTAGCTCATCGATGGCTCGCGTCAATTCGGAGACCATGCGCTCGAGCAAGAGGGGCGATACGTAGGCAAAGCCCCGAAATCGGTCAGGGTGCTGGGCAATAAAGCGGGCGGTCTGATCATTGCCCGTAGTGCCGTTAGGATGAAAGATATTGAAGAGGCAGGCAATATCAATCCCGACTGCATCCATGGCGCGCAACATCTAGTCCACATCATTATGCATCAAAAAGCGATCCCAGTGACCCACGTGGCCATGAAAGTCGACGACGGTGGTGCCGTCAATCATCTGTTCGCCTCTATTTTTAGCTCTGCATGAAAACCAGATGCCAGCTTTCCCGAAGACAAACGGTCCATCTGGTTTTCACCGCAACCGCAGCCCAGAATCCGTTCAAGGTTGCCAGCGCAGACCAGGGCCAAATCTGCCTCGCTCAAATCGGTCTGATGTAGCCCATATAGCACAGGCCCCATTGCGTAGCGGGGATACCACGAGCCGTAGAGCAGCCGCTCTGCCCCAAATTCCGAAGCGAGTCGGTCAATTTTGCCAGGTAGCTCATAGCGACTTAGTTCCAGGTAGGCATTGGGTAGTGCATTCAGCATGGGCCGTATCCAGAGGGCATGTTGGTAATATCCACCAACCAGCACGGTGACTAGATCAGGATAGACCTGCAACGTGCTAACGATCTCGTCTGCGTCACCATCAGGCAGGGCAATCCGGAGTGGGATTTGATTATCAGAGAGCCAGACCAACATGGCATCATAGGCCCACAGTCGAAAGGGCAGCCCGACGCTCTTTGTTTCGTGCAAGCGTACTGACGTTACCCGACCCTTGGCGTGAAGCATCTGTAGTTGGGCCATCGATTCTGGAGTGGGCAGCATGGACCGCTGAGGGAAGCTGAGATAATCCTCCCCTCGGGCCTCGACCGTACGGCGAATGATGTAGCCGAGCGCCAGCGGATCACAGTTGCGATAACGGCCCACCGTATTGGGTGGATATTCCAGCGGCTTTTTGATGGCGTAGGCAAACATATCGTCGGCATGGGTATAGGGGTAGTTGTGGTCGAAAAGGAATGGGTGAGCCAGTTCATCGCTGCCGCTGAAGAGCAGACTGCTGCTCATTCATACCAGATGAGCGGTGGTGATGGCCGAACGAGGATCGGTCGAATCGCGCCAAGCGGGTATAGGGGCTGGACTGTCAAGCTCGAAATGGCCATCTCGCACCAGAATCCCAATCAGTGCCGCCGTAATGCTTTTGCCCATGGACCAGCTGCTCTCAAGCTGGGTCTCTGGCCCGGCTCCGGCACCGTATTGTTCGCCGATAATCTGGCCCTGGTAGAGGACCAGGTAGGCGGCGGTCTGATCGGCAGGATTGGCGAAAGCCGTCTCAAGCGCGGCTGCGAGCTTCTTTTGATCAACCTTGGCTGGCAATGGCTCGTCCGGTAGTTGATCCCCCATGGGCCATTATCGATGTCCATTGTCATTGGTTCCATTGTTAGTGGTCAGAGTCATTAGCGTTCGAGCCCGGTAGACCATTTTCCACCCTGAGGTTGCCATTGCTCACGCATATGACAAGCGTCTGCCCCGCCACGGCCTTCATTACAGCGCGTCCATCAGTGCCCAGGGGATGTGTGCTTCGGGGATGTTGTTGGCCCCAAAATTTCCATTTTTCCACATACTCGCTAGTTTGACCCAATGCGTCTGGACATTTGCGTTGTCCATGACATCTGCAACGGCTTGTGAGTCTACAAATTCTATGATCTCCAGAATGAATTCAGGATCTTTTTTGCTCGCCATCCTCAGGATAGCTCTCTCGGTGATCAATTCTTCATCCCGATAGGCCTTTTCGGTTGCATTCAGTTCAGCCAGAAAGGCTTCTTGGTCGTCAAGGTCTACTTGGTAAGAAGCCAACATAAACTGTCTCTTTGACATAGGGAACCCTCGCTTTGCAGTACATAATCATACTATAGCACTTTTCAAATTTCTAAACAGCTCATCCAAGGTCAACCTGAAGCTCGGCAAAAATGTCTCAAGAAAATAGCCTGCTTCTGGAAGGTCTTTATCTGCTGCTTTGACCAATTTATGGTGGTCACAGTCCTCAGGCGCTTCGATGAATAGCGAGTGGAAGTCTGTTTTGAGAGGGGCAGGCACCATATTTCGGTGCTAGCTTTAATTACCATGTCACTAGTGGTTTTTTCGCCTTCACCAGGTAATTTTAGCAAGTCTTCCAATACATAATCATAGCGCTTGAGCCAACATAAGTTTCACGGGAGCAACCCAAGTTCCCGGGCTCGGGCTATGGCTGTTGTGCGGTTGTTAACACCTAGCTTGCCATATATATTAGCAGCATGTTTTTTGATCGTCCCCACGGAAAGGATGAGTTGGTCAGCAACGTTGCGGTTGCTGTTCCCAGAGGCTATCAGAGCAAGAATCTCTAATTCACGAGCGGAGAGGGGTTCAATGAGTTGAGCATTGGCGTTGTATGAATCATCCCCTTGCAGAGCCAGCACTTGATCAACAAAGTCGGGAGCGATATGACGCAATTCGGGGAGAAGTATGGCATATGTTTGATCAAAATCTAGAAAACAGCGGAGATAGCTGACGCTTGCCGCAATCTGTATGGCTTGTTCTAGATGGTATCGCGCTTGGGCTTCTCGTTTCAACCCGTATAGGCTACTAGCGATTTGGTTGTGGGTGATAATTTCTTTCTCAACCAAACTCATGGCTTGGTGAAGCTGCAAGCACTGCTGCAACAGGGGAAGCACCGTTTCATACTGTTTTTGAGCTAGAAGTAAGTGGGCATAAATATCGTACACACCAACCATATTTGGGGAAATCACGTCTGTTGGTGTGAATCTATATTCGTCTGCAAGTGCCTGCGCTTGGGCTAGTTCATTGTCTTGGATCAGATATAGCAGTTTGAGAGCGACGCCGGACACTGTCATTGTTGGCGGCTTGCGTAATTCAAAGAGTCCTTCAACAATATCGCGCCCTTGATTGTGACTCTTTTGAGTATAAAGAGTGCGGGCCAAAAGCATTCGCGCTTCAATGGTCCCCGCCCACGTCTCACCCATCGATCTGCTTAGTTCAACAGCTCTTTCAAGCAGGCGGCGTGCCTCAGCAAGCTGATTTTGGAAGTAGTAATGTCGCCCCAGGTGTATATAGGGCCAGGCATGTTCAGGATGAGCGGGTAGATCAGCCTCGTCAAAGTGCTGTATGAGTTTCTTGACCGTTATCATGACCTTTGTTGCGCCATTCGGATTGTCGAAAAGACCATCTAGCATCGCCATCGCTTCGACATGGAGGCGGCTTGACTGAGCGAAAATGGCCGGATCAAAGACAGTCATCAGACGTCGGAACCCTGTCAAGTATTCTCCTTTGCGCATCTCTGCATGCCCCAGTAAGACAGATAGCATGAGACGAACGATATTGTCGGTGCTCTCTAATAGTTCTACTCCATGGTGATAGCGCGCAATAGCCTCCTCATCCTTCTTGCTCAATGCAGCAAGTATGCCTTGTAGCCCAATCGCTAGGGCTGCCAGTTCAGGATCCACCTCACACCCAGTTATTGATTTGGCATCGACTTGCTGTAGACCGATTTTTGCGATTTGATGGTGGTTGCCCAAAAATGCATAGAGCCAACCTTGATAGATAAGCAACCGAATACTCGGCTCAGATAACTCAGTCCATGCGCGCTCAATCCATTGCAGGGCGTGGGCAACGCGCCCATTGCTAAATGATCGTTTGGCTGTTGCTTCCACAATCTTTTCGATGAGCGCGGGGTTAGCTGATGCGAACGCGTGAGTAAGCGCATCTTGATGCCAGGCATTTTGATGGAACCACTCGGCAGCTCGTTCATGAGCTTTGGTGGCAAGTTCATGGCTAGACACTCTTAGCCGCTGTTGAAGCAGCTCTTGGAAGAGGTGGTGATAACGATACCAAGTGCGCGTTTCATCAAGAGGCACAAGAAAGAGATTGGCTTGCTCTAGGTACTCGATGACTTTGTAAGAAGGTGATAGGGCGTATAGTTGAGTGGGTGACAGGGTTGCCTCATTAGGCATATCCTTTGCCTTTTTGCTTTGCCACTCTGTCACCTTGTCACAAAGATCGGCACAGAAACGGTCTAGGATGCTCGTTTGCAACAGAAAGTTCTGTATGTGATCTGGCAGGTTGCGTAGCACTTCATCGACTAAATAGTCCATAATATAGCGGTCGCTGCCAGCAAAGTTATGTATGAACTGTTCTACATTTGGCTGACTTTGTAGCGAAAGACCAGCCATCTGCAAGCCAGCCGCCCACCCCTCTGTACGTTCTTCAAGCTTACCAATTTGGTCTGCGGTCAGTGAAAGCTGCTCATTGACCGCGAAAAATGCAGCGGACTCCGCTATGGAGAATCGTAAATCCTGTGCGCGAACCTCAGTCATCTGCTGGTGGGCACGTAGGCGAGGAAGCGGAAGGCTCGGTTCAACGCGGCTAATAATCACCAAATGGAGGGTCGGTGGCGAATGGTCTAAGAGGTAAGTCACGGCATCATCTATTTCGCTGTTGGTGATGACGTGGTAATCTTCAAGAATAAGGAGGGTATCTTTATCTAGCCCGTTCAGTGCATTCATGATCTCAACGAGAACGATCTCGGTAGGCGGTGGATCGCTTGCTTGTAGCTGTTCATTGAGGTAGCCTGGAACAGGCACATTCGTAGCAGTGAGGGTAGCTACCAAATAGAGAAGAAAGCGCGTCCGCTCACTATCAGCTTTCTCGAGCGAAACCCACGCATAATGTCGTGTTGACACAGACTCTGATCGCAGTCTCTGCAGCCAGGTTGTAATAAGGGTGGTTTTGCCGAATCCAGCCGGTGCTGCTACCAGGGTAAGGCGATGACCGCTATCCAATCCGCTCGTTAAGTGATCATACAGACGTTTGCGGGGCAGCGCGTTGGGTACTGGTTTGGGAACATGGATCTTGGTTTGCAGAATGGTCATAGACGGGTAGCCAGGGTGAAATGAACCTGAATTCGAACGCCGTCATTATTATGACCAATATTGGCTAATTTTACAAGGCGGGCTTAGGTGTTCACTGTTTGGCAAGCTGTTTTTGTAGGTAATCTTGCGCAAAGTTCAGAACAACATCATTGCCATCCAGATAAATCTCCTTGGCTATGTCAAAGGTCAGCGGAATAGAGATATCCGGTTGAATGCCACCTTCCAATGCATGATTGCTATCCACTTGAACAATCCCATCTAGATCTACTGATTGTCCCCATGGGTAGCTTACTTCTATGTCTGTGGGCAATAAAATTGACGCTCCTGCCATCCCAAATGAGCCATCAGTACCATGTATCCCAACCACGCTTACAGTAGACAACGATTTTGCAATCAGCCCAAAGCCCTCACCCGAGCTTTTGGTCCGATGATCGACTAAAACCACGACAGGCTTTGTAAATTGCAGCTCATTTGGATTGACATACAGTGAAAACAAACGACTAAAATCTTTGACCCAGCGATTGTAGGTTGTCACGCCTTCATAGTGCAGGCGAGATGGTGTAAAGTAGCTCATCATGGCAGGAACCATTGTATCAAGTCCACCACGATTACCGCGTACGTCGATTACAAGCGCCTGAACATTCTCATCAAGCATATGCTGCATTGCCCGATTCATGGCTTCAACCGGACCCAATTTGCCAGGAATAGGTTCAAGAGTCGAAATCTGAATGTAGCCTACATTACTATTTAGGATAACGTGGCGGATCGGTTCCGTAGAAGGCTCAGCCATCTGCCAATGTACTGCCTTTCGATAGGTCCCGAATCCGTCATTGATTGCTGATAAGATCACAGTTTGGGTTTGAGATGCGCCTTGATTACGAAATGTGACTATAAGCTCCGTGCCGATTGAAGCGCGGGTTAGCAATTGATGCTGAGCGATTGACACATTCCGCGTGGTGGCTGGCGGGCGCGATGCCCACAATGTTGGGACAGACGCGACAGCCTCACTGACGGGCTGACCGTCCCAGTCGACAATCTCTGCGCCCCAAGTCATACCTGCCCGTGCAGCAGGTCCATATCGATCCACAATATGAGCAATGACGCGCCCATCGTTAAGCCTGAGCACGGCAAAGCCAAACCCTCCGCCGATGTCAGCCCATTCTGCTTCATTTTGATGCTGGCTAGTAATGCCGACATGTCCATCGGGAAGAGCATAAATGTATTCGCGTAAAGCAACATAGTATGCTTTTTCGTCTCCCATCTGTTCGGCCTCAACGATCTTTGGGTAATGCCTGTCATAAAGAGTATGCCAATCGATTTTCTTCCACTTTCCGAAAGCGTAGTGGGTTTGGAGCGTAGTGTGCACGTGTTCAAACGCGACGGGCCAACTCTCGCGGCGATAATCGTCAAAGCCCAATGGCAAAACAGTGGCCTCAATGACGGGGATAACCACTAAAGGCAAACTCAGGCATACCGCAACAGTCCGCAACCAGTATGGTTTTCGGAGCGGTGCTCTGTATCTCCAATGCCGGAAACTGCCCGCCAGGAAAAACAAAAACATGATTGCCAGCAAAAGATAGACAGAGATCATGCTCGGCAAAACGGAATCATGCCAAACTTGCCAGCCGGTTAGCCCCAGAATCAGCAGCCAAAGTAGTCGGCACCATTTTTCGAGAGATGAAACAAGAGGTCCAACTAACTGAACGACGACGGCAGTTAGCAGTAGGAACGCAGGCAACGACATAAGATGTCTCCTTACAAAGTAGATCAAAGAGGACGAAGCTTGATATAGATGACCAGAAAAGCTTCTCCTTGTGAAGACGGGGATCTCTTCACTCTCAGAATTTCCCAGAGTAGCTTGGTTACGAGTCGGGACAAGATTTTTCTGGCTAGAAGGCTTGGGTGTGAAAAGTCGTTCCATTTGAGTCAAGTTTTCAGTAACCAACAATCAAATCCTGAAAATCCTGAAAATCAGCGTCCTAGTTTTCTTTGGTCTGAGGCGAAGCCTCGTTAGGTATATGATACGTCATCCTTGGTCAGTACTTTGAACCAACCCAACTATTCTCAACGGCACGCAAGTAGGCGCACAATCTCGTCAATGTGCTTTATGACGCTCTGATTGGCGATCCCTGTCCCCCTGCCACCGCTCCCCTTTTCCATTTATAGTGAGTTCTGTTTGAAAACGGTAGCTGCTTTTCTCTTGTAGAAGCCATCGGAAACTACCGTTTTCAATACGACCGCACTTTAGAAACAATTGTTCTTATCCCAAAAAAGAGTAAGAGAATAACTGTAAGTGCAGCTACACCTATAATGACAAAGAGCTTGGTTATATTCGGGCCTGTCAGCAGATAAAAGAAGAGTTCTTCGCCAAATGCCTCACCATTATCAGAATTGGCGAACATGACAAATCCCCAATCTCTTTTTGTGTCAACCGCAAACCATGAATCGAATCCTACATTGTCTCCAGAATGTCCATAGAGTTCGGTAAACGGAATATGCAGCGTAAAGAACCCAAGTGTATAGGAAGCGTCGACATCATCAGATGGAATAGAAGCATGGGGTTTGAATAGCTCTTCATAACTCTCTTGGGTCAATAGTTCTTCATTCATCAGCGCAATCATCCATCTTGAAAAATCTTGTGGCCCGGAGTGAATGGAGGATGGTGCGTAAAAGTTACCGTCTTCCTTGAGAAACGTGTAACTATCTTCCCAGTCTATCCACTGTCCACGTTTGTCGTAAGGTTCGGCTTTATGCTGGCGGGTATAAGGTGTTTGAATGAATACGGTATGCTCAAGCCCCAATGGTTGGGCGACTCGTTCTTGAAAAATGGTCTCCAGGCCTGCCCAGTCCGTCTGCTCAATCTCCCGCAATACCATGGCCAAATATTGAAACCCTTCGCCTGAGTAGAGATAGTCAGTACCCGGTTCAAATTTGATCTTCAGACTCCCGTCTGCTTCATCTTCACGCCAGTTTGGGAAACCGGACCGATTGCTTAAGACCATTCTGGCGGTTATTTGTTCGACTCGTGGGTCATCCGTTATGTCAGGATGGGGATAGTACTGATAAAGCGGCTTATCCAAATCCAATTTTCCGTCTTCGACAAATGTCATCGCGAAAAATGCAAAGACAGATTTCGAAATAGAGGCTCCTTCAAAAATTGTCTGGTCCGTCACCGGCAATACATCTGCAACATTTGCGTACCCAAATGTATTTTGATAGACCACTTCACCTCGATTTATGATTGAGATCGAAAGCCCTGGGATGTTCAGCTCATCCATCCGCTGCTGGATATGGCTATCAATGGTTTCAACCGGAAGGTTAAATCCCAAATAACTATCAATTTCGCCCTGTTGTCGCGTGCAAGCTGAAAGCAAAGCGTAAATCAAGATCAAGACAATAGGTAAGCTGCTTCGTAGTCGGCTTATCTTTATAAATTCCATTATTGAAAGAACGCTCACCTTCTTATAGCGCTGAATGTCCAATTTCAGATTCCCCCCTCTCATCTCTATTTGTAAAGCAATTGCCGGCATCATCGGTATCATCCTCTGCAAGATTGACGGCAAGCAACGTTAGCCCCATATCATGAATCCGATTGAGAATGCCTAGCAGTTGGGCTTGATCTAGCTCGCTGCGTAAGCGCGTTTCGCCTTGCTTGGTATCGTGGGTGAAGGCTTCTACATCAAATGTCGCCTGCCACGTCAAGGCTAGTAGGCTACGGATGCGAATCTCATATATGTTCATGGATCTATTGTAGCCGTATGGTGAGGGGGATGGAATACACTAAAGGAGTAGGAGGGGGGTTATTTCTGGCTGAGGATTGATGGGCATCGGTTAACCAGATGCCTTCTTTGGCGCTTTAAGGTACTGTTAGCGAATTGTTTGTGAAGTGAGCACGCCCGTGCGGCTACGCGCCAGAAACCTGCACGAGTCATGCCTACCTCCGCATCGTATAGGCATTTTTGAATTCGCCAACAGTATCCTTTAATAACTAAGGGTGGCTGAAGAAAAATTTTTTCTTGGAAATACCGATCTTCTCAATATATAATCTATATGACATAGTTAGCAGTGGTAAAGCATGGGAATTTGGCAAGTACACAACTGTTCATAAATTTTATAAAACAGGGCTGTATCCACTTGAACAGACTGGTGTTTTATATCACATCCCCTTACCGACCAGTTGGTTTGTAACTTGCTTATGAACAGTCAATGTCACGAAGTTAGTAGAGGATGCCTGCACCGCTAGCTGCGGAGCTCTAATTCAATAGGAAAGTAACGATTCTATGACCAACCAATTTGGCAGTCAGCCCTTCGCCTTTAACAAGGATTTGGGCGCACCCGTTCTGGCGACTGAAAAAGACTTTACCCAGACCAATTCACAGGGTCAGTCAGTGGTTCCGCTGACCCAGGAGCAGAAATATCTCTTTGATACCCAAGGGTGGGTGGTGTTGCCCAATCTCCTAGAAGCGGACGAATTGGAAGCCATGACGGCCTTCATTACCCAACTTCATAAAGAGCCACAATCCATCCCAGCGTACAAACGCTCTCCGCTAGGTGGCCCCACTCAGGAACTGGCTGACCATCCGGCGATTTTGGGATTTCTGAACGAGTTCGTCTACATGCCCTATACGGATGGAGCAAACGGGCCCACTTTGGCCAATGAAAATTGCTACGGCTATCGTTTGGAGATGAGCGCCCACCGTTATGTGGAAGCTGGTCCAAACGACTTTGGCCCCCACAACGGGAATGGCGAGATGCGCCTTCCTGGCGATCAACATCTCTATCGCTGCTTTCCAGGCAAGGCCAATGCCGGGCTGGTGCGGGTGCTGTGGGAGCTAGCCCCGGTTGTGAAAGATAGAGGCGGCACGCTCTTTATCAGCGGTAGCCACAAAGCCGCCTTCCGAGCGCCCGAATCGGCATGGGATCCGTCTTCCTCGCTCTGGGAAAGTTATGAATGCCCCGCTGGATCGGCCCTGATTTTTACCGAAGGCGTCACTCATAGCGCGGCGACGTCCTGGGATGCAGATCATCCGCGGATATCCGTACTCATGAGCTACAATACGGTGGGTGGACGCTGGCACCACTGGGACCCGGATCCTCAGTTGGTGGCCGAAATGCCCGCCAAGCGTCAAACGTTGTTCCGCCCGATTTATACAGACAACAACTTTGTGGTCTAAAGCTAAAACCATTAGAAAGGTTTTTATGATGAATACGCCAAGTTTTGGCAACGAATACTTTGCATTTAACAAAGATCTTGGTCGCCCAATGGTGCCCACTGCAGACCACTATCCATCGACCGATTCTCAGGACAATCCGGTTGTTCCCCTAACGGATGAACAGCGATACCGCTTTGATAAAGATGGTTGGCTGCTGGTGCCGGGCGTATTGAACGATGAGGATATTGCGGAGATGCGCGAATTTGTCATTCGCCTCCACACAGAACCTGAATCCATTCCGGAACATGAACGCTCATCCATCGGGGGGCCATTGCAGCGCTTAACCGACCATCCAGTGGTCGTTGGTTTCATGAATGAATTTGTCTATCATCCCTTTACAGATGGAACCAAAACACCGCCGCTTGGTAATGAGAATTGTTATGGCTTCCGCTTTGAGATGACCTTCTCCCAATACCGCCACAAAGGGGATGGTCACTTTGGGCCCCACAACGGCAGCGGTGCGCTGCGCCTTCCCGGTGATCACCATACCTACCACTATTTCCCTGGCCACGCTCACACCGCGTTGACCAGGGCATTGTGGGAACTCAATCCAGTCAACGAGGGTGATGGCGGAACTCTTTTTGTCAACGGTAGCCACAAAGCCGCGTTTACTGCCCCTGAGTCGATCCGTGACAAAGACTCTGTTCTCTGGCGCGACTACGCTTGTCCTGCCGGATCGGTGGTCTTCTTTACGGAGGCGGTGACCCATAGCTCAACCTTCTGGACATCCGAGACGCCCCGGGTTGCCGTCTTTAACAGCTATAACGCCATCGGGAACAAATGGCATAACTGGGATCCACATCCTGAACTTCTGGACCAAATGCCGGCCAAGCGTAAGACGCTATTTCGTCCGGTTTATGTGTCGCATAACGTGATAACCTAGTCAGGAGAAGATCAAGATGAGTCGCTTAGAATCGGTAGAACGGTTGCCTGGCAACTTTGGCGTGGAAGTGAAGGGGGTTGACGTCCCTAATCTGTCGGATAGTGAACTGCAAGAACTGCTTCACACCCTCTACGAAAATCGCGTGCTGGTCCTGCGCACCAGCGGGTTGACCAAAGATGAATACGTGAAGTTCGCCCGACGGGTTGGGGATCCCATCTATCTGCGGGCCAATCCAGACGACTACCCCGAAATTTCTATCATCACCAACGTCAACAAGGATACAGCAAGCGAGAAACGTGGGGCTGCTCACTGGCATACCGACCAATCGTTCAAGGAAGAGATCTCGTCGGCTACCATGCTCTATTCGGTCCAAGCACCAGACAGCGCATTATATCCAAAGATGGGCGAGACTCTCTTTTGCAACATGGCTGCGGCATACGAAGCGCTACCCAACGAAACCAAAGATCGCATTGAAGATCTAGTCGTTGAACATCGGCACGGTATCTCGGTTGCAGCCCGCCCAGGCGATCATACGCCTATCCCGCCCAAAGGCTGGAACCAATCAACCACCGTCTATCATCCACTCGTCAAGGCACACCCAATTACGGGGCAGAAGACACTCTATGCCATCTCTGGCACCAGCCAGGGCATTGTGGGTATGGAACAAGACGAGGCTAAAGAATTGCTAAACGAATTGGGTAACCATGCCTTTCAAGAGCAGTTCATCACCTCTCACGCCCACTCGACGCATGATCTGGTACTGTGGGACAACCCCACCACCATGCACAGTGCAACGCCCATTCGTGCGGCAACCGGTCCCCAGGATACGCGACTGATTCATCGGATCAGCGTGCGGGGAATGCCATCGGTCTTTTCACAGTAACTCATGAGTCCGCTGCAAAAATGAAAACGAACCACGAAGGACATGAAGTTTTCGTCTGAGGGGCAAGTGGATCTTCATCGGATTCGGTGTTGTTCAAACCTTTTTGCCGTAGCGCCACTCATCAACCCTGAAAGATGGGGTAATAGTTCAAGTTTCCTGCGGAGATGAATTGTTACATGATGGGTACGCTCATTCAGTGCCGATATCAAGCACCGAACGAGCGATCTGCCCGCCTTTGAGAACTTCAAATGCCTCGTTAATCTGATCGAGTGGGAATCTTCGGGTGACAAACTTATCCAGCTCTAGCTTGCCCTGGCGATAGAGCGAGAGAATGCGAGGCATGTCCACGTGAAAACGCGCGGATCCATAGAAGCTTCCTCTCAAGGTCTTCTCTTGAGACCAAATTGTGCATGATCTATACACCTGCGCCCGTTTTGATTTACGGCTTGATTATGGTGCTCCCCCGAAACCCCGATTGGATAAGAAACATGCCAAGTGGGCAGCAGAACTAGTCGCCGCTTCTGCTACTTAACTTAGCTGGCTGTTTTCAAAAAACTACTTTATATAGGGTGTAATACCGTTTGCCGACTACTTCATCCGTGGGTCCAGCGCGTCCCGCAAACCATCGCCAACTACATAAAAGCAGAGTACGGTCACTGTAATCAGCAACCCTGGGAAGATAACAAGATGACGTCCCAGCCGGAAGAAGCCTTGGGCCTTACTCAACATATTGCCCCATGAAGCTGTGGGCGGCTGCACGCCCAGGCCCAAATAGCTTAATCCCGATTCGGTGAGGATGAGGATACCGATATCGCGCACGGTGAAGATGATGAGAATCGGCAAAATGTTTGGCAGAATGTGGCGAAGCATGAGCAACAGTTCGGAAACACCAATCGAACGAGAAG
The DNA here is from genome assembly GCA_039028975.1 of Chloroflexota bacterium. Classification (GTDB taxonomy): domain Bacteria; phylum Chloroflexota; class Anaerolineae; order Caldilineales; family Caldilineaceae; genus JAHBNG01. Next base: position 40,290 of record JBCCHB010000027.1, on the reverse strand, counting down.
CCAGCACGTAATCTCGCTCTTTGACCGAAAAGACCTGGCCGCGTACAACGCGCGCGCCGCCTGTCCAGCCAACCAAAGCCAAAATGAGGATCAGCGTTACTGGCGTGATGTTCCAGAGTGCGCCGACGAGGATTAAGAGGAAAAAGCCGGGGATTGAGCTGAGCGTGTTGATAAACCACATGATCAGGTCATCGACCCAGGAGCCAAAGTACCCAGCCGTCATGCCAAAGGCAATGCTCAACACAATCGAGGCCACGGCCCCCAGGATCCCGATGCCGAGCGAAACCCGCGCCCCAATCAGCAGCCGCGCCAATTGATCCCGCCCAATGTCGTCCGTTCCCAGCCAATGTTTCCGTGAAGGTGGCTCAAAGGTGGCAAAGAGATCGGTCTTGTTTGGATCCACGTCCAGAACCTGAGCGTTAATCACATCCGCCAGCAGCGCAGCCACTGTAATGATTGCCAGAACGGCTAAAGCCACTAGCGTCAATTTATCGCTCAAAATGTGGCGTACTGCAATCTGCCAGAATGACAGGGGTGGTTTTGTGATGATTAAGTCATCGGTTGCCATGGATTTGCTTACGCGTTCATGCTAGTCATTCTAACTGATCATTCTAACCAATCATTCGAGCCTATCATTCTAACCGAATACGAGGGTCCACAAGTACATAAAAGATGTCCGACAGCAAATTCCCCAAGATCGTAAGCACCGACCCAATAATGACGCCAGCCATGATGAGCGGGTAATCTCTTGCCGAGACTGCGTCGAAGAGTAAGCGCCCCAGTCCAGGCCAGGAGAAGATGCGCTCAATGACAACAGCCCCGCCCAGCAATCCGGCGATGGCCGGACCTAGAAGCGTAGCAATGGGAATGAGTGCGTTGCGACCTGCGTGCCACAGATAGACCCGCCAACTGTCCAGCCCTTTGGCGTTGGCCGTCCGTACATAATCCTGACGGATGACTTCCAGGGTCTCGGCCCGCATATAGCGCGAGAGAACAGCTACCCAGCCCACAGAGAAGACCGCAACCGGCAGAATCAGGTGGCGAATGCGGTCCAGCAGGTTTGGACCACCGGGCAAATTCAACGTGGTTCTACCGCCAGTAGGAAGCCAGCCCAGCGTTGTGGCAAAGAGCAGAATTAAGATCAAACCCAGCCAGAATGCAGGAATGGCATCGAAGATGACGGCAAAGAAGCGGGAGAAATTATCAAACCACCCGCCCTGCTTTACCGCGGCAATAGCACCAATCGGAACACCAATGAGCAGCCCCACAATCAAGGAGACAAAGGTCAATTCGAGGGTGGCCGGAATCTTCTCCAGAATCATCTCCAAGACGGGGCGATTCTCGTAGAAAGAGGTGCCAAAGTCTCCGCGAATCAACCCCCGCTGCTGGCAGACACCACGCCAATCGCCCACGATCCACACCGCATACTGTTCTGCCAATGTTCGATCCAGACACAGTCTTTTGGTCAGCTCTTTTTTGTATTCGGGCGTAATGTTTGGCTGATAGGTCAACAGATCCACCGGATCCCCTGGCGCTAAATGCATCAGCAAAAAGGAGATCACGGTGATCCCGATGACAGTTGGGATGGCCTGGAGAAGGCGGCGGATCAGATACTTGGTCACGGTAGGTCGGTATTCGGTAGGTCAGTAGGTCGGTATTCGGTAGGTCAGTAGGTCGGTATTCGGTAGGTCAGTAGGTCGGTAGGTCGGTATTCGGTAGGTCAGTAGGTCGGTGTTATGTACCGATTCCCGACCCGCCGACTACCAATTTACTGTTGGATAAACCACTCTTCTACATTGTAATACGTTGACCACGGACCTGGATTTGTGCCATTAACCCGAGTATGGGTAATGGTGTTGGCCAGCGGAACATAGAGGAAGGTGTAAGGCTGTTCGTCGTAGACGATCTGCTGGTTTTCTTTATAGTAAGGTGCTCGTTCTTCCGTTGCACAACCGGGGACGGAACGAGCTGCCCAGATGTTGGCCTCCTGGGTTTCGTTATAGTAGGACCCGGAGTTGAAACCAAAACCTGGATCATCATTGCGATAGGTCCAGTACCAGGAGTTATCTGGATCCGATCCAAGGCCAACCCAACCGATCTTGACGGCATCATAAGTCTGGTTGTCAAGGATGTCGATGAGCGCGCCCCACTCCATAATGTCCAAATTGACTTCAAAGCCGATCTGCTCCAACGAATCTTTCACAATCAAGAGGATATTTTCGTTGGTGTCGCTCCCGGCATCGGTGGCCAGCGTAAAGCTGAGCGGCACACCATCTTTGGCACGCACCGCGCCTTCGGATTCTGCAACCCAGCCCGCTTCGTCCAAAATCGACGCGGCCAATTCGGGGTCAAACGCATAAGGCTCTAACGTATCGTCATAGGCCCATTCGACGGCTGGCAGAATATCCGCCACGGCTTGTACACCCTGCCCAAAGAGAACCTTGTCAATCAGGTTCCCATAATCAATAGAGTGGGCAATGGCCTTGCGGACTGCAATATCGCCAAGGACTGGATGGGGATCGTTGATCAACGGCGGCTCGTCTGGGTCAAATGCTTCGTTGCCATTTTCATCCACATAGCCACGCTGAGCGTTGTTGGGATCGGCCAAGTTAAAGGTAATGTACTGGTAACCATCGCTAAAGGATTTTGTGATAGCTAGCGGATCGCCTGCGGCAATGGCATCTTCAACTGTCGAAACGAATTGAGGCTCGACTGCGCCTACGTCGATCTCGCCAGCCAGAATTGCTTCTAACTCGGCTGCACTATCTGCAAAGACGCGCAACGTCCATCCATCTACATTCGGTGCCCCCTTGTAGTAATCTGGATTGGCCACCAGGGTTATGTGATCATCGCGCGCCCACTCTTTGAAGAGGAAGGGGCCGGAACCGACCGACGGTGCCTCATTCTCTGGGCTATCCACCATATCGCTGAAATCAGCAGCAAATTTATGGGCGGGCAAAATATTCATGCCCAGGTTGCCCAATGCAGAGCAATCCACGTCCGTAAAAACAAACTTGACAGTATAGTCATCCACCATCTGCACCTCTTCTACAAGCTGAACCGCAAAGGCGCGGGATGAGCCGACTTCCTCTGAAGCAATGGCATCGAAGGTGAATTTTACATCCTTGGCGGTAAGCGGTGTACCGTCGGACCAATTGATGTCGTCCCGTAAGTAAAACGTGTATTCAAGACTATCATCAGACGCTTCCCAGGATTCTGCAATAGAGCCAATAATCTCACCGCTAAACGGATCAGTATTCAGTAGGCTTAGATAGATCTTGGTGATGGCGCGGAACGAAGGATCGTCTTGAGCGAAGAGAGGGTTAAGGGTCGTGGCATCGGCGCTGATTGACTCTACAAGAAAACCACCCTGTTGTGGTTTGCCACTCATCTCTTGCTCCGCATCGGCCCCATCAGTCGAACTAGTGTCGGTTGGTGCTGGCGCTTGGCAGGCCACCATCAGCAACAGGCTGACGAAAAATAGTACGATAGCTTTTGGCATAGTTTGTTCCTCCGCAGGCTGATTACTCTGTAAAGAAAGTAATTGGGTGTTTGTCATTTCGACCGAAGGTACGGAGGGAGAAATCTCAGGTTATACATACGCGAGATGTCTCGGCTCCGCTCGATATGACAATACAAAAAATCTAATTTACAGAGTACTGATTACGGGATATGAAGTAATGGGGGGATTTGCTATATGATGTACAAAGTCAGTATATCACAAGTGCGTTCGTGCTACCATTTTGCTTGGCGCGGCGGCAGTGGATCCACCGTCTGAGCCATCCGGTCGCTCAGCTGCCGAAAGAGATCTAGCTTGACCGATGCGTAGGTCTCTTCATCCCACAAATTATTTGTCTCTCCAGGATCTAGTTCCAGGTCATATAGTTCGCCGCTGTTCAATTCGTGGCAGGTGACAAGCTTATAGCGCTCCGTACGGATCATGGTCGCGGCGGCATTGTCGTGGGTCCAAGCATCGTAATACTCGCTATAAACGCTATCCCGATGCTGGTTGAGATTACTCTCGCCCGTGAGAATTGACCAAAACGAGTGGGCCTGCATTCCTTCATATGGTGGCTGCTGGGCCGCTTCTAGCAGGGTCGGCGCAATGTCCGAAAGTTCAATCATGGCACTGCTGCGGCGTCCTGGCTCAATCGCTTTGGGAAACGAGACAATCATGGGCACGCGAACGGCTGGTTCATAGAAGTAGGCTCCTTTGAGATAGATTCCGTGATCCCCCAACATTTCGCCGTGGTCACTCATAAAGATAATGATGGTGTTGTCGAGCTGATTGGTGGCTTCCAGCGCGTCGATCATCCGGCCAACCTGATCGTCAATGAGATCGCACATAGCCCAGTAGGCCGCCCGCACCAAACGATGTTCTTCATCGGTCATCTTGGGATAGGGGTAGAGGTTGGGGTTGTTGTACGCTCCGTTGTGATCGATCTGCTGATACTTGGTCTTGTTCTCCAGTTCACCTGACGTGTAGTTGGGCAGCGGCACATCATCCAGCCGTTCTAGATAACGCTCCAAGTATTCTACTGGTGGATCAAAGGGGTGGTGGGGATCGAACATGTTGATAGAAAAGAGCCACGGATGGTCGTGATTGGCGTGGGCCTCGATAAAGTTAATGGCTTTCTGGCTACACCACGTGGTTTGATGGTACTCAGCAGGCAACCCGGCTTCCACATATTTGGAGCCCTTGTAGGATGGCGTGCTGTACTCAACACCCTTTTCGCGCAGCCAGTGGTTAAAGTCGCTGGTGGGCCAGTCAGGTGATGGATGGTGGGACCAGTTGAACTCGTCATAGCCGTCGTTAATGCGCCGCTCAGTCCCCTGGGTTACAGCAGGATTGCAGACGGAGAGGTGAAGCTTGCCTGATAGGCCACAGACATACCCGGCATCGGACAATAACCGAGTCACCAAGACTTCATCTTCAGGAATCGATTGACCGTTGGCGCGGCAGCGAGTGGTCCTCGGATAGCGCCCTGTCAGGAAGGAAGCACGGCTGGGCGTGCAAACGGGGCTTTGGCTATAGCAATATTCGAAGAGAACACCGTTCTCGGCCAGCTTGTCGATGTTGGGTGTATGAACGAAGTCGTTGCCATAGCAGCCCAACGTGTCAAAACGCTGCTGGTCGCTACAGATCCACAGGATGTTGGGACGGTTTGAGTTGTTCATGTTGGTTTTCTCCTTTATTGGTGCTATGGCTGCTGTCTGATGTTGCAGGATTTGATACTCTAGCATAGGTGAAGTATCCTTCCCTGCAAAATACCTAAACCCTTGGCTACTTCAATTTATGGATCGCGGCACCGATTCCTCTGTGCTTTTAGGCTATTCAAAAAACATAGGCAGTCTCGACTGGCCAGCGAAGATTTCTCGAGATTTTATGTGAGCCAATTATTATAGACAACAAGACAATCATTTTCTGAAAGACTATAGAACTATGAAGACCAAACTGCTTGTTTTGAACGATCACGAAGGCGAGTTGGCGGCGGCACCCGCGCTGACCGATCTACAAAATCTAGCGGATGTGACGATCATGGATCGGCCCATTGCCCCAGATGACTACCCTACCTTAGCCCAATACCAGGTGATATTTGCGCTGCGCGAGCGTACCAACTTAGATGAGGCTTTCTTTGTCCACTGTCCTAGCCTAGAGCTAATTCTGCAATCAGGTGGTCATGCGTACCATTTGGATCAAGAGGCAGCTTCTAAACGAGGCATTTTGGTTGCCTTAGGGCGTGGGGCAAAGCGGCCGATGGTTATTATTCCTGAGCTAACATTTGGCTTGATTTTGGGGTTGACGCGCCGCATCTACCCACTACATCAACAGATGGTGCAGGGTGAATGGCCCGAAGAGATCGGCGGCTCGATTTATGGGCGTACCCTTGGTATTTTGGGCTATGGCCGACATGGCAAACCCATTGCCCAGATTGCCCGCGGATTTGGTATGAAGATTGCCGCATGGGATCGGGGCGGCGATTACTCGGCCGATGAACCCGATGTGACCCGCCTCCCCATTGACCAACTAATGGCAACCTCGGATGTTGTCTCGGTTCATTTGAGACTGTCGGACGATTCGCAAGGTTTGATCAGCCGTGAGCTACTCTATAAAATGAAACCAACCGCCCTCTTAATCAATACGTCCCGCGGCGCCATTGTGGACGAGGCGGCGTTGATTGATCTGCTGAGCAAAGGGCGCATTGCCGGAGCAGGACTAGACGTTTTTTCTGTTGAACCATTAGCGGCTGATAGTCCACTGCGCACCTTGCCGAATGTGTTGCTCACGCCCCACATCGGTTGGAAGGTCAACGACATGCTCCACGAATGGATGGAGATAGCGGTCAGTCAGTTAGAGAGCTATTTGGCTGGCTCGCTCGGGACAACCTTTATATTGAACCCCGAAGCAATAGAAGTGGGTCGCAAACGGAGCGGCGGCATCCTGAATTCGTAATCGGGCATTGATTATCGGGGGCTAGTATATCATCCATCTTAAAAATTTGGGTCGTTAGGTAACCGTTAGGAACGGGAATTAAATAAATTGAGCACTTGAAGGGGCTACACCCGATTGAAACGCGCAAGTTATTTACAACTCATTCCTAAGCAAGCACGCCCTCATGCGGCGACCGGCACGAGGCGTGCCTACTTAACCCGAAAATTAAAACTGGATAGAGCACCAGATGCCGAATCCTGGTAATGGCCTCAATCATCCCTTATAAATGGCATTATGAAAATTGTATCTGTCGGTGAAATCACAATTGATCGCTATCTGAACCAGAACCTGAGCTTTGTGGGCGGCATTGGGCTCAATTTTGCCGTACAAGCCAAACGTGGTGGTGCCGAAAGTGCCTCTATGGTCAGCTGCGTGGGCGATGGACCACTGGGCACTTGGGTTCTGGAAACGCTGGAGAAAGAAGAGGTCGATACCACAAACCTTGCCGTTCTAGCTGGCAAAACGGCTGAAATAGACATCGAGGTCAACGATGATGGGGAGCGTTTCTTTCCGCCTTGTGGCTATCGTGCCAATGTGTTAAATCAGTTTCATCTCACCGAGGCCGCGAAGCACTTCATCTGTCAACATGATCTTGTGACAACCCAGTATGATGGTGAAGCAGCAGACTCCCTCGCGATGCAACTGATTGAGCTACCAACGAATACCATCAAACGGGTGCTTGATTTTGGGGATTGGTCGGCCGGACGCCAGAAAGCCCTCTCTCCGGCGACGTTAAATTCCATCGATTTGGCCTTTTTTAGTGGAGATGAGGAAACGGTCAAACGATTGGAGCCTTTAGCAGAGCAATCTAATTGTCTGATCGTTGTGACTTTGGGTGCGGCAGGTAGCCTTGCCCTGATTCCGTCCGGCTCAATTTTCCAACCGGCACTTGATGTTGAGCAAATCGTAGACACGACAGGCTGTGGGGATGCGTTCCAAGCCGCCTTTAGCCTCAGCTACTTTCTGAATGGTGCCGTTCCCATGGCCTTACGGCGAGGAGCCGAACAAGCCGCGCAAGTCCTGCAGCATTTTGGGGCATTCAGCCAGGAGCCGCGTTAGGCTGGTTGTTCTCAACAAGACAAAGAGTTGTTTGCCGTGGCGTTGCTTCAAAACCCAATTGTGCTTTTACTTTCTCAGAATCACATATTGGCTCGCTACCCAACTTTGACAAACATCAAATAAGTTGTATGATCATTGCGAGGCCAAAATACTCTCCAACTTCTTCCTCTGTTTTCAGGCCAAATCATGATTTGAGTTTCAGTAGATCGCAATCTGTCATTTCGCTTGGTTACAGAGTTGCTTTGCAACCGTTGCATGAGCTGCAAGGCGATGGAGGGACGAAAAAGAAGCTTTCAGTTAATCAGCCGTCAGCTAGGTCGAGGCGATCACTGCGTGAGCAGCCAGAATTTGCCCATGTTTCGAGGTAGACTTTTATACTTTCCTACACTATAGAAAACTATTGAGTATTTTTGTCCTTGATAGACATAGTGTCGATGTGTCCGTTTTGTAGCCTGTATGTTTTCTGTTGATCACATGTTTGATGTGGTGTTGTCAGCAGTGACCATAAAATCGTACTTCACACAAAGAGTTGCAGTTCAAATGAGGAACCCAAAGCAAGGAGGTCTGAAGTGAACATTGGAAAATCTCACATTGCAAAATTGTTGTTGCTATTGGGCGTTTTGGCCCTGATGGCACTGGGCTGTACGGCTGCGCCCGCACCAGGACAGGACGCGGCATCTGCAGACGGATCTGGGGATAGCGCCGCAGGGACGGTCGCCCGCAAGGACGTGGTGATTATTCCGTCTAACGTCAACATTCCGGCACCGGATATCTGGAATCCGTACATCCCTGGTACCTTTATTCTACAGGGGATGAACCAGAACATGATGGAGCCCCTCTTTATGTTGAACTATGAAACGGGTGATATCGATGGCTGGCTGGCCGAGAGCTACGAGGCCAATGAAGCACTTGACGAGTGGACGGTGATACTACGTGATGGCACTGAGTGGAGTGATGGTACGCCGCTAACGTCCGAAGATGTGGTCTTTACTATCAACTTGCTGAAGGAGTATGCACCACAGCTTAACTGGTCTGGCGCGGTTGAACAGTGGGTCGAATCTGTCGAGGCCGTTGACGAGCGGACCATTCACTTCACGTTGACTGAAGCAAACCCGCGCTTTGTCATGGAGAATCTGGCTGGGACCACCTCGCAAGCCATTGTTCCCCTACCTAAACATGTCTGGGAAGGCCAAGATCCGATTACCTTCAAAAATGAGTTTGATGAGGCAACCGGCTGGCCTGTGTTCAGTGGTCCCTATGTGGTAAAGAGCTTCTCATCCACCGAGTTTGTCTACAAGCGCAACGACGACTGGTGGGGTGCCAAGAGCGGTGCCTTTAACTTACCGGCTCCGTTAGAAATCCAGCGCCCCTGGGTTGGTGATGCAGCGACCGGCCAGCAGAAGCTTGCTAACAACGAATCTGATATCGGCGGTGGCAGTAACCCGAGCACCAACGATGCACTAATGGCCCAAAATCCGAGCCTGGTCCCCTATACGGATGTGCCACCGCTAGGCTGGATCGATCCATGCCCGCGCATGCTGACGATTAACGCCACCGTTGCACCCTGGGACAACAAAGAGATGCGCTGGGCGCTCTCCTATGCCATCAATCGTCAGCAGATTGTGGACGTGGTCAATGAAGGCGCTGGTGCCACCTCTAGCTTCATCTTCCCCGACTATGCGGCAATGGAACCATTCCAAGAAGCAATCGCCGACATCATTGCGCCCATTGGTGAGTTCAACCAGGACAAGTCGCGTGAATTGCTCGAGGCAAACGGTTACACCTTTGATGAGGGTGCTGGCATGTATATGGACGCCGACGGCAATACGCTCTCACTCGATATTGTACTCCCCCCCTTTATGGAGCCGTGGGCGCGCATGGTTGTGCAGCAATTGAATGATGTGGGCATTGATGCCGTTCTGCGCATTTTGGAGTGGGGCGTCTTCCGCGACCAAACAGGGCGTGGCCAATTTACTGCCGCTACTCAGTGGGACGGCTGTGGCAGCGTGATCGAGCCGTGGTTTGGCATGCAACGCTACCACAAGAAATGGGTCAATCCGATTGGCACCCCAGGTACCGAATATGTGGACAACACCAACAATGGCGGTCGCTGGGTGAACGACGAGTATTCTGCTCTAATCGACGAGATGGGTGCCTTGCCGTTGGGCGACCCACAGGTTGTGGATCTAATGAAGCAAGCCGTCACCATTTGGGCAGACGAACTGCCAGATATCCCGCTTGTACAGACACCTGTCTTTATCCTCTTTAACGAGACCTATTGGACCAACTGGCCCACCAAGGAGAACAACTACGTTCAACCACCGAGCCACTGGCAGCACTTCTTGCGTGTGTTGACCGAAATTCAACCGGCACAATAGTGGTTAAGATGAAAGGGTGAGAGTGTGAAGGAGTGATTTCGAATACACTATCACCTTGTAACCCTTTCACATCCTCACCTTGTCAGAATAAGGATAAGCCAATATGCGAGGCGTAAACCTCAGCTATTTTATTAGACGCATCGGTATGTTTTTCCTGGTTATCTTTGTGGCCGCGTCGTTTAACTTTGTTATTCCGCGTCTGGCACCGGGTAATCCTATTGGTGCAATTACGTCTCGCATGTCGCAAGCGAGCGCCGGGATTGAGAATGGCCAAGCCATGTTCGAAGCCTATCGCGCACGCTTTGGGCTGGACGATCCCCTCTATATCCAGTACGCCAAGTATATGTGGAACACGCTGCGCTTAGACTTTGGCGAATCGCTCTCTGCTTATCCTGCCAAAGTGTGGGACATTATCGGCCCCGCCATTGGCTGGTCCATCGGATTGATCGGTATCAGCGTGTTGCTTACCTTTGTGCTGGGGATCATCGTCGGTGCTTTCCTGGCTTGGAAAGGGACGCCCGAACTTGTGAGGTCCCTGCTCCCCATCACCATGGTTGGCGGCGTACTGCCTTATTATCTGATGGCCATGCTGCTGCTCTACGTCTTTGCCTTCACCAACAGGCTTCTTCCTATGAGCGGTGCCTTTGATAGCGGGATGATTAAGGGATTTAACTGGCCATTTATAAAAAGCCTTCTCAGTCATGCCATCCTGCCTGCGTTGTCGATCATCCTGACCAGCCTGGGAGGGTGGGCACTAACCATGCGCAGCTTGATGATCAACACCATCGGTGAGGACTACATGTTGCTGGCGGAAGCCAAGGGATTGCCTAAGCGGCGCATTCTCTGGTGGTATGCCGTACGCAACGTCATCCCGCCCCAAATGGCTCATCTGGCCATTGCCCTAGGCTACGTTGTTTCCGGTGCCATCCTGGTAGAGATTGTCTTCTCCTATCCCGGGCTTGGATATCAGCTATACCAATCTATCGTTAACAGCGACTACACGGTCATTCAAGGTATCACGCTGATTCTGGCCATCTCTGTTGGATTGGCCGTCCTGATTATCGATTTGATCTACCCACGCCTCGACCCGCGGGTAACTTATGTTGCAGAGAGTTCGGGTTAGGTATTGAGTATCGGTTGTAATGAGTAAATAAATATGACTACAGCGACTGTCCCAAAAGCTACATCATACAGTGGTGATTCAACCATTAGTAGTTTGTTTCGTAGCATAGGTTCGTTTTTCAGAGAGAATCTGCTCTTTACAGCGGGTGTTCTGCTTCTGCTCGCCATGTACTTGTTTGGGCTAATCGGTTCGTGGAGCATTAGCCCAAAGATGGCCGACATGGGCGCGGCACCGCTCAACCTTCGCCCTTCATTTGACAATCTGTTGGGGACCGACGGTTTGGGCCGGGATATGTTTGCTGTGATGGTCATCGGCATTCCAAACACGTACAAAATTGGCTTCCTGGCCGGTGCAGTGGGCGTCTTGATTGGCGCGCTGATTGGTCTATTTGCAGGTTACTACAAAGGCTTTGCGGATACGCTCTTTAGTAGCTTTGCCGATGTGATGCTGGTGATCCCAGCCCTGGCCATCCTGATCACCGTCTCGGCTTATGTACGCGTGGTCACGGTGGAGCTTATGGCAGTGATCGTGGGGCTGCTTTCGTGGCCTTTGCCAGCACGCTTGATTCGTGCGCAGACGCTCAGCCTGCGGGAGCGGCTCTTTGTGGAAGTTGCCCGGCTTTCTGGGCTGAACGATTTGGAGATCATCGTCTTCCAGATCTTGCCCAACTTGACCGCCTACTTGGCCGCGTCGTTTGTGGGTGCGGTCAGCAGCGGGATTCTGGCTGCCGTTGGCTTGGAGGTGTTGGGTCTGGGGCCACAGAACATTCCCACTATCGGGCGCACGCTCTACTATGCCTTCAACTACTCGGCGCTCTTCAAAGGCATGTGGTGGTGGTGGGGTCCACCGCTTGTAACGCTGGCCACCATCTTTACCGGCCTCTTTCTGATGAGCGTCTCACTGGATAAGTATGCCAATCCGCGCCTGAAGGGAGCTATGCGTGGCTAGCTTGTCGTCCAATTCTGAACACGTGCTCGACGTGAAGGATTTGCGCGTTAGCTACCAAACACCACGTGGCTCGGTGCGTGCAGTCAGCGGCGTAAGCTTCTTCTTGCGACCTGGTGAACGGCTGGGGCTGGTGGGCGAATCGGGTTCGGGCAAGAGTACCACCGCGCTGAGCCTCATGCGGCTACTTGGACCACCGGCTATGATCGAAGGTGGTCAGGTGCTGCTGGACGGCACAGACTTGCTGCAGCTATCCGAAGAAGAGATGCGACGGACCCGCTTTGCCGATATTGCATTGATTCCCCAAGGTGCCATGAACTCGCTCAATCCGGTTATGAAGATTGGCGAACAGCTACGCGACACCATGTGGGCACACGCCTTTAACGAAACCAGAAGTGTACACAAGGCCCGCATTGGAGAGGTATTGGAGTGGGTGGAGCTAGAGGCCGATGTAGTGGATGCCTATCCCCATGAGTTAAGCGGCGGCATGAAGCAGCGAGTCTGTATTGCCATGGCCATTCTGCTCAGTCCCAAGGTGATCATCGCGGACGAGCCGACTAGCGCGCTGGATGTGGTGGTGCAGCGCCAAGTGATGGAGACGCTGCGACGTGTGCAAAATGATATCGGAGCCTCGGTTATCCTGGTCGGCCATGATATGGGGCTGATGGCCCAGTGCGTGGATCGCATTGGCGTCATGTATGGCGGCAAGCTGGTTGAGGTTAGCCCGGTACGTGATATTTTCAAGGACCCGCAACATCCATATACCCAACTACTTATTGCCAGCCTGCCCACCCTCGAATCCAAAGAGGTTTTTAGCGGCATCCCTGGGCTAACACCCTCTCTACTCAACCCGCCGTCAGGCTGTATGTTCCATCCTCGCTGTCCGCAGGTACTTCCGCACTGCTCGGAGGACGGTCCAACGCTGGAAGAGGTCAAGCCAGACCGGTGGGTATCATGTCATTTGTATGATCAGTAAATATTAGGGCGCATTGGGAACTCAGGAGGGCAATTCAATAACCATGAAGTGCTTGATGGAAATGAAGATTTAGCCTAGCTTTCTTCATGCTCTTTATTATTTTCACGGTTCCATATTGCTTGTCAACCCTCTGAGAGCCGGTTGAGCTAACCTTATTGCCATGAGAAGGAAACCAGACGCAATCCTATTTGACTTGCACAATACCATCGTCAGAAGAGTGACTTTCGATACCGAGATGGGAATCAGAGCGATTCTGAAGCTTGCCAAGAAACCATCCACGATTTCGATAGACGAGGTGCTAGGTCGATATACAATGCTTGACAACCGGCTTAGTCCAGTTTGGAAAAGCTCAGCCGTATGGTCAATGGAACAACAATTCCACAGACTGCTCTTCGACGGACTCGACGTCAGCTTCGACGCTACGCCAGACAAACTTGAACAGTGCTTCTTTGAGGCTGCGACAGCTTTTGAGCGGATTGAAGGAATCCAGAATTGCCTACCAACGTTGCGATCTCGTGGGATTCGGTTAGGCGTCGTTTCAAATGAAATCTTTAGCGGAAAGATACTGCGCTCGGCGTTAGAGCGTCTGGAGATAGCTACGCCGTTTGAATTCGTGGTGTCGAGTGCAGACTATGGCATCGGAAAGCCCCATCCGCTCATCTTTGAAACCGCCGTCGCCAAACTCGGCACCAAAAGCACAGCGACTTGGTTCGTCGGCGACAACTTGAAGGCCGACATCGCTGGGGCGAACGAGGCCGGACTCTTCTCCGTTTGGTACAATCCTGATGAGAAAGAAAGTGGCCGCATAGAGCCAGGTGCCACGGTTAGAAGCTGGAAGGAATTTGAAGCGTTAATCGAAACCATAGGATAGCAATCATATAAACTACTGACACCGGGAGCCAGATGGTATGCAGCTTTTAGAAGCACAGAATGTGACCCGCGTTTTTGGCGGTGGCTTGCTCAACAAGCGGCAGACGATCGCCGTCGATGAAGTGTCGCTGCTCATCACCGAAGAGAAACCCACAATTACAGCCATTGCCGGCGAAAGCGGTAGCGGAAAGACTACGCTCGCCCGCCTGCTTCTGGGAATGATCCAGCCTAGTGCTGGCGCAATTCGTTTTCGCGGGCAAGCGCTGGCCGACATGAACCGACAGGATCGACGCGACTTTCGCCGCCATGTGCAGGCCATCTTTCAAGACCCCTTTGAGGTATACAATCCCTTTTATAAAGTGGATCAAGTGCTGACCACGCCCATTCGCAAATTTCAGCTGGCGAGTTCACCTGCCGAGGCAAGCCAACGCATTGAGGAGAGCTTACAGATGGCCGGTCTGCGCCCTGAAGAGACCCTGGGGCGCTATCCCCACCAGCTTAGCGGCGGTCAGCGCCAGCGCATTATGGTGGCCCGGGCTTTACTGCTCAACCCCAAGATCATCCTGGCAGACGAACCGGTTTCTATGGTAGATGCCTCTTTGCGAGCGACTATCTTGGAGAGCTTGCTCAAGCTCAAACGCGAGCTAGGCATTTCGCTTGTCTACATCACCCATGATCTGACTACAGCGTATCAAGTCAGCGAGAACATTTACGTACTCTATCGCGGTTCTGTGGCGGAAATGGGCAGCGTGGAGAAGGTGATCAAAGAACCGCAGCATCCCTACACCCAACTGCTTGTGCGCTCTATTCCCCTGCCGGACCCAGATCTTCAGTGGGGCAGCGAGGATGATCTGGAACGCAAAAAACAGACTGTTAATGGCACAAGCCAAGAAGAGCGCGGCTGCAAGTTTGCCGACCGCTGCCCCTTTGTGATGCCTGAATGCAATCAAGCACCCCCGCCCCTCTACCGCACCAACGACGACCGTGCCGTGGCCTGTTTCCTCTATAAAGAGAATGAGCCGATTAGTGGTCAAGCGATGGCAGAGGTGCTATCTGTGTGATGAGCAAAGGAAAGTTCTAGATGTAGAACCCTGTTGAAATCCACGGATTCTGGCATGTGATTATCGAACTCGGCACCGATTACAATAGCATTAATGGATACTCATTGAAGTTGACAGCATCTCCGTTTGGGTTTTTTCTAATGTTCAATCTCTTTTAGCTCCAACCCAAATTGACTTAGCCACCCCAATTCGTCATGAGTTCCCCATCCTGCAACCATTTTACCGTCGATAATACGGGCATAGTCTACGCCATGCAGGACAACTTCTTTGCCGATTGCACTGTCAGGGATGCCAAAAAATTCGGGTAATCCCCCAGCATAAGCACCCATCTCATTGGTGATCGCTGTGCTCAAAGTACAGAATAGATTACCCTATTTCGTTTGGATTATGACAACGTCCGTGCAGCTCTTCAGTACGCAATTGACCAGAAAACCGTACCAAGCCCTCTTGAACAACAGTTGCTGGATGAAGCTTTACAGTCGATAATCACTAAGTTAAACGCGCAAGAGATCGATGAAACCATAGAAAAAGGTTGAAAAATGACATTGCCACAAATAATTGAATTTACCTTGCAATTCACTCTTTAATGTTATTTTAGAAAAGTAATAGACTCATTAATACCATACGTAAAAGATGTAGTGGTATACTGAATATTCAACTTGTCAATCTGTATGTATAGAGCGGGTGCCTTTGGGTCTCGTTAGTCAGTCGAGTGCGTTGCACTGTTCAGAGACAGATTCAAGCGCCCATCTACAATTGAACAGTGCGACGCACTCTTGCGCCCCCAAACTAAAACGCACCTGTATAGAGCGGAATATACAGATCGAAATTTCTAGTTCCCCGAACACGTAATCCCTATTTCACCGGAGGAAACAATGACACGCACAGGAAAAATAGTTGTTGCAAATGGAAAAGACTTCGCAGTACAGGAGCATCCCGTTCCCGATCCCAAACCAGGCACAGTTTTGTTGAAGCAAGAGCTAGCTGGCATTTGCGGCACTGACTTACATATCTGGCAGAATGGCTATACCAGCGCTGTTGTCCCCGGGCATGAGAATGTTGGTGTTGTTGAGGCAATGGGGAGCAATGACATTGTCGATCACAACGGCAAGCCTGTTAAAGAAGGAGATCGCCTGATCTTTGCTCCCGGAACGTTGGGGCATGGTGGTTACGGCTTTATGAAGCCGCCGGAATTCCATGGTGGATTTGCCGAGTATATCTCCCTGGATATACCAACTACCTGCTTTATGAAGACGGACGTACCGGCAGAAGTAGCCGTTCTAACCGAGCCATTTACCATAGGCGTTCACGCTGTCATGCGCGGCAATGTTGAGATTGGCGATACGGTTGTCGTGCAAGGGTCGGGCGCGATTGGCCTCGTCACGTTGATATGCGCCAGACTAAGCGGAGCAGGAAAAATTATCATGGTCGGCGGTCCTGCCGATCGACTCGAATTGGCTAAGGAGTTTGGGGCAGATGTCACTATCGACATCGATGAAGTGACCTCTGTGGAAGAACGTACTGAAATCGTTAAGTCACACACAACACGTGGTGAAGGGGCCGATCAGGTATTTGAGTGTGCCGGTTTCCTGCCAGCGACGCCTGAGGGATTGGGCTACGTACGCCACAGTGGAACCTTCATTGAGGTCGGTCATTTTGTGGATATGGGTTCGATTGACTTCAATATTAACCGGCTGCTAATGCGCAAAAACCTTACATTTGAAGCGATTTGGGGTAGTCGATACGAGCACTTTGTCCGCGGATTGGCCATTCTGGAACGTCGCGATGTGCCGATTGAAAAGATGGTCAGCCATAAGCTGTCCCTCTTTGACGTGAAAAAGGGATATGAAGCCCTGAACGGTGATTATCGAATTGGTTCAGAAACTGTGATTAAGATTGCCGTACAGGCACACGAAGATTAGGAAACTCTCCATGTCCAATAAGCCAAGCGAACTAGAAATTTATCTCTTCGATCTAAGAGGCTACATCGTCTTGGAAAATGCCCTTAGCACCGAAGAAGTAGCTGCTCTCAATAGTGGTTTGGATGCCCATTTGCCAATCGAACATGACGAATGGGATGGCTATGTTCACGCCACCAATTTTGGGGCCAATGATGGTCTGAATCTACAACAGATTTATGAAGGTGGGAAAGCCTTTGAAGCCTTGATCGATCATCCCTCTTGGTTCGAGAAGGTGAAGTTCTTTGTCGGTGGAGAGGGAAACTTTGATTATCAACACGGCCCCCTCTTCATTGATGAGAATTTTGCCAACATCCGTGGCCCCGGCGAGGCCATTCCCCTGCACTCTGGTGGTGCCGACAATGTCAAGCGCTGCCAATTTTTGTACCGCAATAACCAATTTATGTGCGGCCAAATTGACATTCTCATAGCGTTGACGGATATGATGCCGGGCGATGGCGCGACCATGGTGATTCCAGGCAGCCACAAATCGAATTTTCGCCATCCCCACTTTGCCAACGCCAATTGGCATGGCGGCGAAAGCGTGGATGGCATTGTCGGTGCCGAGGAAGTGAACATCAAAGCGGGCGATGCTATTCTATTTGTGGATGCCATCTCCCACGGTTCCGCCAAACGGACCAACCCTGGCAACAGGCGCGTCATCGTCTATCGCTACGGCCCCTCTTGGGGCAACTTCCGTCACGGCTACCAAGCCTCGCCCGAACTGCTCTCTCGCCTCAGCCCACAGCGCCGCCAGATTGTGCAGCCGCAGAAGCTGCTAGAGCGGAGTCCCCAGAGAAAGAAGGAGTAACCAAGGAGATATCATGAAACCAATAACAATCGGGCAAAATATCATTATTGGCTTGGTTACACTCGCAGTATTTGCAATCTACTTAGGTCTTTCAGGCTTCTATGCAATATTTTCACTGGACGCCTATTACGGAACAATGGCTGGACTTGATTTTAGCAGCGATGTAGCTTCCAGAATGGGCGTCTTTGAGTTTGGCGTACTTGCGATGCTTTATGCATCCGTTGGGGGGGTGTTTATTCTTGCTCTTATCCGACCTGAGTTTTGGGCAGATTTTCACAAATACTTCATCGTTTCAAATGCATTCACGATTCTAGGAAGAGCACTGATTATGCTCCAGGGGTATTCTAGCACGCCACAAATCGTCAATATGGTCATTGAAGTGCTGTTCATTGTTTATGGCTTTTGGAGACTTCGACAGTTGGCGGCTACGGATAAACCTAGTCTGTTTATTCGTGATTAGTGATTCTTGATGCCTTCGGCGAAAAGCTAATTTCTAAGCATGATCTCCCTGTTTACGCAATGATGACTTGCTCTTGAAAGGACACGCATCGATGTTGACCCAATCCCAAATCGACTTCTACCACGAAAATGGCTATCTGCGTATTCCTGCGGTATTTACGCCAGCGGAGACGAATTTCTTGTCAGATGAGCTGGATCGGTTGGTGCAAGACTGGTCTTTTACCATTCCAGGCTGGCCTGGCCCTTGGCGGCAGGCATATATGGACCCAGAAACGGAAAAGAAAGCGCGGCTGACAGCCATGCATGAGTTGCATCTCTACTCGGTAGGCTGGATGCGGGCGGTGACCAATGCCAAGCTGGCCAACTGTCTGGCTCAACTCATCGGTCCAGACGTGGAACTTCACCATTCAGTGATGCACATCAAGCCGCCACAGGCTGGGCATCCCTTTCCCATGCACCAGGATCACCCTTTTTATGCCCACCAAGACGGACGCTATATTGATGTCTTGGTTCACTTGGACGACACCTGCCACGAAAATGGTGAGATTCGATTTTTGGCCGGGTCACATAAGCGTGGGGCCTTACAACACATCACGGGAACGCCAGAGGCACCTTCCGCACCCCATCTGCCCACAGATGAGTACAAATTAGAGGAGACTGTGCCTGTCCCGGCCAAACGCGGCGATGTGGTCATCTTCTCTTATTACACCATTCACGGGTCGTATATAAACCAAACGAAAGAGCCGCGTCGGCTGGTACGGGTCGGCTACCGCAACCCGCACAACGATCAGATTAGTGGGGTAAACGCAGGAAAAGCGGGCCTCATTGTGGCTGGGTATCGTGAGCGGCGGGGCGACGAGCCGTTGTTGCTTGAGATCGATCGGCACAAGTGAGGAGACGTGCGGAGGTTAAAGTGTGACCGCCTCTCCCGAAGTCGAACTTTCCACGGCTGCGTACGCAATTTTGATCGAATGCAGGTGATCCCGTCCGCTGCTCATCGGCTCTCGTTCTTCGTGCAGGGCCAGCATCATTTCGCCCATGCTACCCCCAAAGGCTTCAGGAAACCAACTGCCCTCGATTTCGATTACCGTACGTTTATCAGAATCAGCACGATAGAGGATTACTTCGTTGTGGGAGGCAATCAGCGAGCCTTCTGTACCATCCAGATACCAAGCGTAGTTGTGGGTTTGGTACGCGCTGACGATATTGTTGAAATGGAGGGTACTCATCAGCACAGCGTCACTCTGAATTGTGTTACTCTGAGCTGTGTCGCTCTGATTTACTCCCCCATCTTCAGGTTTGTATTCGCAATTGATGGTGTAAATCATCGGGCTGACCGCGGCTTGGCCTGGCACCGTGGCCGTGGTGGCCTTGACACATATTGGTGTCTGCCCTGTAAAGTAGCGGCACAGGTCAATGTAGTGGATGCCGTGATCCACAATGTTGAAATTCTCTAGCGCCGCGTACCAACTGCCCGGTTCGTCCTGAAAGCCGCGGTGTATATGCATGACGCTGTACAAGTGGCCGATGGCTCCCCGCTCTAACAGCATTTTGATGGCGCGGTGGGCCGGTGCCCAGCGCGCTTGCTGGTTGACCATTAGCTGTACACCAGCTTGTTGGCAGATCTCGACCATGCGCGCAGCGTCGGCTACGTTCATGGCCAGTGGTTTCTGGCTAAGGATGTGCTTGCCCGCAGCGGCAATCTTTTCGATCAGGAGCAGCCGCTGGTTGGCATGGACCGCTAAATCGACGATCTGCACATCTGGATTGTCCAGCACCACCGCCAGATCCGTGCCGCCAAGGGGAATGTTGTAGGTCTGCTGGGCTTTTTCCACCGCCTCGATCCGTCTGCTGCAACAGGCAACCACCCAATAGCCAAATTGCTGATAGGCGGGCAGATGCGCGTTCATAACAATGCCGCCACAGCCAACGATGCCAATGCCGTAGTCGTGCTTTGTGGGCGGGTGGGGACGGTAACCATCAGGGTTCAAATGATACAATTGGTTCATGGCCATTATTCAGTTCGTCGATATACGTGGGAAGCGTTCCAGACGGCTTTTTCGTTATTCTTCTCTGAGGTCAATATGCCATCTCGAAGCGCTGTGCAATCCGTTGCTGTCCTGAGGAATAAGGATGCATCCTGCCGATAGCGGTCAAGACCAATCTCCAGGGCATCTTTGGCCCGAAAGAGACGGGCGACGGCATTGCCTACTGCCCCAACTTGAACGACATCGTGGGCTTCGAGTATGGTGCCCAGCTTGTTGAAGTCATTGCCGGACGTACCCGGCTTATGAATGAACGCCAATGTTGGTAAAGGTCGCGTTGTACCATTCGGGTTACGGCATTGTGCGTTGATCTCCCGCCAGCGACGGTAGGGAACCTGCACCAATTGCTCGATTAGGTGGAAATAGGTACAGCGCAAGTAGGGTACACCCAAAAGTAAAATATGCGCATCCAAAGTATTGAGTTTCCCAAATGGACCGTCCGCGGCCCACGCTGATGGCCCGTGGATAGCCGTTATCTTTTCTGCTTGCGCGCCCAGCGCGGTAACCGAATGCAGCAGATGATGGCTCCGTTGGGATTGGGGACGCGTTCGCACCGCCTCTGTAATCTTGCCCATTTCAGAAGGATCGAGTGCAGGATCAAAGAGAGGGTTTGGCTGTTGGCTATGCGCAAAGGTGAAGGTTGGCACAGACAAGGTCCCAGTCTCGCCCAGCACAGTCAAGAAGGCGTCAACCACCGTCTCAGCTCCGCCGTCCACGTAACCCAAGCTACTCAACGAGCTATGGACAAAGACGATGCGGCCCTCTTGGAGGCCCAAACTGCGCAATGATGCCACGATCTGTGTATTCGTTAACATCTCGATGTCTCTACCCTCATCATGCAATCGTCAATCCGTAGCTTTATGATGGCTTGTTATGGAGGTTACACCAACGTCTCTATTGTAGAGGAAGGGCTGCACCCTGTCAACGGCAGTGAATGTATTGCTTTTCGGATAGATATGGCTGCAAGAGATATTATTCAGTATTCACATCATTCTTGCGAACATTCCTCCAATCCCTGAATTCTGGCTGTCGAGCAATAAATTTTACTCACTTGTCACGGTTCTGCTTTTCCACTATACTGACACACACGAATCACCAAAGACGCATTCGGTTGACGGCTCCCTCATCCCCTGTGGTATTCAATTGCGACAAGCTGGAATTCTTTGTAAGGAGGACGCACCATGTCAGATACCGTCAAAGAGAAACGAGCACAACTCATCCGCGACGGCTTCTGCGTCTTCGAGAACGTGTTGGAATCTGAGATGGTGGCGAAGCTGAATAAGATGAGCGAATGGACGATTGGGCAAGAAGATGCAGCCCATTTCGAGAACCACCGCGCACAGGGTTGTATCATTCCCTATTGGAAGTATCCCCATCCGGCCTTCACGCAAGTCATCACCCATCCACGTGCTTTAGCAGCGCTTGCCGAACTCGGATTTGAACAGCCCAAAGTATGGAGTGGATTCGTGATCAGCAAGCCGCCGCAGAGTCCACCACTCTATTGGCACCAAGACGGCGTGTTATGGGATCACCCCATCAGCTACACGAATCAGCCCCAGCAATACTTTCTGATGTACTATCTAATCGACACAGACCGCGACAATGGCTGCCTACGCCTGATCCCTGGCTCTCACCTGAAGCGGTATGCACCCCACGCACTGGAGCGACAAGCCCATGCCGACGACAACGTACGGCGTGCAGCGGATATGAACCACCCTGCCTTCGCGCAAGTTGAAGGGGAGGTTGATGTACCCGTGCGAGCTGGTGATGTGGTGATTGGCGACGCACGTCTGCTTCATGCGGCTCATGCCAATCAATCTGACCAATGGCGAACTGTGATCACGATTTGGTATTGGCCCGCTTATGATGATCTACCGGCAGATGTACAGGCGTTAGTCGCCGCGCACATCACCGACAACCCATCATGGTCTAAATGGGTTGAAGTGAATCGACACGTCGCCGAACCATTGATACCGATCTATGAGGGCGCAACGGAGCCAGTCTCCTGGAATAATTCGCCTGGCGAGCGATTAAGGACAAGCAATGCCCAAACCTGATATACTTTTCTTCATGGTTGATCAGCTAGCTGCCAAGTGGCTCGAAGTAGCTCAGAGCGGCGTATGCCCCACACCCAATATCAATCGCTTACAAGCACGAGGCACAACCTTTTCCAACGCGCTGACAAGCAACCCCGTTTGTATGGCAACGCGCTCGTCGCTTGCGACTGGCCTCACAAGTCGCGGGCATGGAGTATTAGAGAACGGATACCAGCTCGATCCAGCGTTACCCACATTTATGCGGGTTCTGCAACAGTATGGTTGGCGTACAGGTGCGCTAGGCAAAGTACACTTCCAGCCCCACTTTGCTGGGCTATACCCAGATTACAGGCCCTACGGATTTGACGTCACCCATATCACCGAAGATTCGCGTGGGGGTGAGTGGCTTGATTGGGTACGCGATAACCATCCAGAACATTTCGAATCTGTCCTCGCCACGATTTGGCCCACAAAGATTCCGAACTATGCGGCCTATGGTCCTAAGAAAGAAAACCTTCGTCAACGGATTGAGGATATCCGCGCGGAATTTCAATGGCCGACGGCTGAGTTCCCCCTGAATACGCCCCAATGCTATACGCTGCCGTTCCCAGAGACGGTATCGCAGACCAACTGGATTACGGGCCATGCGCTAGATTTTTTGCGCGACACACCAAAAGAGCAGCCACTCTACGCGCATATCAGCTACGTGCAGCCCCATAGCCCTTTCTGCGCGCCCGCGGACTATATGCAAACCGTCGAGAAGGATTTCATTCCAGAGCCTGTACCTGCCAAATGGGTGACTGATCTGCATGGTCCTAATGAACTCAAGCGACGCGAACCCAACATGCCCGAGAATTGGCGCTATGCTCGTCATCTGTACTTTGCAGATCTCGTGCATCTGGATCATCAACTCGGCCTAGTAATGAATGCACTGGAGGAACGGAGGCGTTTGGACAACACCTATGTCATCTTCCTCTCGGATCATGGTGAACTCCTCTATGACCACGGCTTTACCTCCAAAGAAGAGAAACACTATGATAGCTGTATTCGCGTGCCTCTAATCATCGCTGGGCCAGGCGTACAAGCAGGCGTCACCTGCGATGAGATGGTGCAACTGGAGGACATTTGCCCAACCGTACTTGAGATGGCCGAGCTAGATTTTCCACCCATGCCCAAAACGGGTCCATACCTAAAGACACCCGCGGAGGAGATTCCACAAATGGCAGGCCGCTCCTTATTGCCGCTGTGTCGAGGCGAAAAACCAGCCGATTGGCGTACGGCAGCCTACTGCGAGAGTTACAATCGGATCGATGCCGACCATCCTGGGCAGTGGGCGCGCACCATTCGCACTCGCGATTGGCGCTATACATACTATCCCCAGGGATATGGCGAACAGCTATTTGACCTGCAAGCCGATCCCGATGAGCAGCATAATCTTGTTGGTGATGCCGCACATCAGGCCAAGAGACAGATGTTGCGTGATCAGCTAATGGATCTGATCATCCTGCAGGATTATCCCAAACCCAGGCGCAGCCTATTTGCGCTGGGCGTTCACTAAAGGATATATTGTAAACACCTTTCGATAAAGTAGGAGGAACAAAATCATGCCCCATCTAACGGAAGCACAAGTAACTCAATTTCATGCCGAAGGCTACTTACTGGTTGAAGGGCTTTTGGACCCAGTCCAGGATCTGGATCCGGTCATTGAAGAGTATGAAAGCGTACTGGATAATCTGGCCCAGGAGCTACATGCCAAGGGCGAAATCGGCGACACTTATGCCGATCTCCCCTTCAGCAAGCGCCTGACTACCATCTACCAGGAGAGCGGCAAGATCCACGCCGGTTATTTCGATTTCTCATTGCCCCAAGGCAACGTCAAACCAGATTCACCTATGTGGGTTGGGCCGGCCGTTTTCCGTACCCTGCGCAACGAGCGGCTGCTCGACGCAGTCGAGTCGATCATTGGGCCGGAAATCTATTCAAATCCGGTCCAGCACGTTCGCCTCAAGCCGCCCGAACATCTGACGCCCATCAACCCAGATACAGGGCTGGTCCAGTTAGGAGCCACGCCCTGGCATCAGGACAATGGCGTGGTCTTGCCCACTGCGGACGAGACCAACATGCTGACGGTCTGGTTCTCGCTGTGGGATGCCCCCATGGAGAGTGGTTGTTTGCATATCGTGCCCCGCAGCCACCGTGAGGGTCTGCAAACCCATTGTCCCAATGGAATGAAGGGCTTCGGGCTGAGCGTTCCCGATGAAGCCTTTGCCAAAGATGGTGCCCTGCCTATGCCCATGAAGCGCGGCGATGTTCTCTTTTTGACCAAGTTTACCCTGCATGGCTCGCTCCCCAACACCAGCGATGAAGTACGCTGGAGCTTTGATCTGCGCTACAACCCCATTGGTCAACCAACGGGTCGAGAAGCCTTCCCCGGCTTTGTGGCCCGCAGCCGCGCTAATCCAAAATCGGAGCTGCACGATCCCGAAACATGGGCCAATCTCTGGTATGACGCGCGTGCCCGACTGGCCCGCGAAAACGTCAAAGGCCCCTTCAACCGCTGGGATGGAAATGAACCAGTCTGCGCCTAAGGCAGAGGCTCGTCATATCCGGAAGATTTCGCCGAAGAACACCGTCTATTGGCATTAAGACTGGCTATGAGCGCTGGTGTGGATAGAGTTCTGTTCTTGTTGCATTAGGCAAAATTTTATCTCTTTGACAGACAGCGTAAAGTAATTTACTATTAGAATCACCCCAACCAACGCGTGACCCATAGCCCTACCCTGAAGCAATCGGACAATGCTCAGTTACATTCTTCGACGTTTTCTTTATATGCTAATCTCGCTTCTCTTGCTCTCCTTTGTCTCCTTTGCCATCATAGAGATGCCGCCAGGAGACTTTGCAGAGATGCGAATACGCGCGCTGGAGGCCAGCGGCAGTCGGGTTGATGAGACGATGATCGATAATATCCGTCGTCGCTTCGGCTATGATCAGCCCTTCATGGTGCGCTATCAGAAGTGGATAACGAATATTGTCACGCGTGGCGACTTTGGCATTTCCATGGGTTGGAATCGGTCCGTCGCCGACATGATTGGGACGGTACTGCCCTTTACTATCGTGCTCTCTATTGCTACCCTGATTTTCACCTACGCCTTGGCCATCCCTATTGGGGTCTTCTCTGCGACGCGTCAATATTCACTGGGGGATTATTTCTTCTCCTTCATCGGTTTTATAGGCGTAGCTCTGCCTGACTTCTTGCTATCACTTGTCATTATGTACTTTCTATTGACCTACTTTGATGTCTCCCCAGGTGGTCTCTTTTCCCAAGAATATGAGAATGCCCCGTGGAGTCTGGCTAAAGTGTGGGATTTGGCTAAACATCTGATTGTCCCAATTGTCGTAACGGGTATGTCGGGGACGGCGTTGCTCATTCGCACTATGCGAGCCACTCTTTTGGATGAATTGAGCAAAGATTACGTTGATACCGCCCGTATGAAAGGTGTTCCCTATTGGCGAGCAATTTTCAAATATCCAGTGCGCATCGCTATCAATCCTATTCTATCGACCATTGGTTGGCTCCTGCCTGTGATTGTTTCTGGTTCGACCATTGTGGCGATTGTACTTAACTTGCCTACTGTAGGGCCGCTTTTGATTGGTGCGTTGCTCAATCAAGATATGTTTCTGGCTGGCGGCATCATCTTTATTTTATCTGCACTTACCCTGTTGGGGACTTTCTTGTCTGATATGATTTTGGCGGTGGCCGACCCGCGTATTCGGTTTGAGTAGGGAAGAAGTCACAATTTCTTTTACCGGCTACCGATTACAGATTACAGATTACCGGCTACCGACCACCGATTACCGCGACACTGGAAATATCGTGAATAGTACCATAAACAAACTCAACCCTGGGCGTTTCAAAAGCACAGACAGTCCCGACGTTATGGAGACGGAACCTGTCGAAGATCGTCTCTATTCCGCGTCCCAGTGGGGGCTGATCTGGCATAAGTTTCGGCGGCATCGCCTGGCGTTGATTGGGGGAATTATTCTGGGCATTATGTATTTGCTGGCGGTCTTTGCCCCATTTGTCTCGCCCTATGGTCCCAATCAGAAGTTTGATGACAATCTCTACACGCCACCCACTCGTCTCCACTTTAGCGATGAGGAGGTTTCTGGCCTGGTTCCCTTTGTCTATGGGCTGAAAAAGGGCTTTGATCCCAACACGCTGGAGCGGATCTATGAGGCCGATACTTCTCAACGCTACTATCTTAAGTTTTGGATTAAAGCAGAACCCTATAAGCTGCTGGGCTTGATCCCCACGGAGCGTCACCTCTTTGGGGTAGACGAGCCGGGCGTTCTTTTTCTCTTTGGCAGCGACGAATTGGGGCAGGATCTTTTTTCACGCATTATCCACGGCGCGCAGATCTCGCTCTCCATTGGTTTGGTAGGCATCGCGTTCTCCTTTGTTTTGGGCTGTACGTTAGGCGGCGTTTCGGGGTACTACGGTGGTGTGGTCGACGGCGTCATTCAGCGCATTATCGAATTTCTAATCTCGATTCCGACGCTGCCGTTGTGGATGGGGCTGTCCGCAGCGCTACCTAGAGAGTGGTCTCAGGTGCAGACCTACTTTGCCATCACCATCATCCTGGCCTTGACGGGCTGGACCGGATTGGCTCGGGTGGTGCGGGGCAAGCTGATCAGCACCCGCAACGAAGCCTTCGTCAAAGCAGCCGAACTGGCGGGTGCCAGCGAAGCACGCATCATCTTCAAGCATCTGCTGCCCAGCTTTATGAGCTATCTGATCGTCAACGTCACTATGAGCGTGCCTTTTATGATTTTGGGCGAGACCGCGCTCAGCTTTTTGGGGTTGGGTTTGCGGGCGCCGGTGATTAGCTGGGGCGTTCTCCTAAGTGCGGCCCAAAACGTGCGCAGCATTGCCCTCTATCCGTGGCTGCTGATTCCCGCTCTCTTTGTGATCATCGTGATTTTGGCCTTCAACTTTGTGGGGGATGGGTTGCGGGATGCGGCTGATCCCTATAAGGAATTTTAGTATACTTTATGATGACGCCTGAGCAGCGGTACTGGTTTGACTTAACTGGATATCTTCATCTCAAGCAAGTTCTGGAGCGGGACGAGCTTCGAGCTGCGCAAGCCGCGGTCGATCGTTATGTTACTACGCCCCCAGATGATCTTCCCTCCGGCTTTGAGCATGATGATAAGGATCCGCGTCGCTATGTTCACGGTTTTGCATTTGATCCGGCCTTAGAAGCCTTAACCCATCATCCCAGCATCTGGCCTATCGTCAAAGAGTTGACAAATAACAAACCGCGCTTGGTTAGTGGCACCCTTACCGTCAACCACCCCCATGTGGCTGACGAGGTGCTGCGGCTTCATTGCGCCCGCGATGATTATGGCTGGGAGAGTGTTCGCTACCAGATTCAGAATGGGCGCATCTATTGCGATGATATTGTCGTCTTTCCCTATTTGACTGATGTGTATCCAGGGGATGGTGGCCTGCTGGTTGTGCCGGGATCGCACAAGGCTGCATTTGAGCGGCCACCAACCATGTTCAACAATGGCGTGGTCGAAGATGAGTTGCCGCCAGGTGTGCTCAACATTACGCCCAGAGCAGGCGATATACTCATTATTACCGAGGCATTAACTCATGGTGCGCTCCCCTGGCGCCCGCGAGACCGGAGCCGACAATTTCTGGTTTTACGCTACAAGCCCCAGTATCGGGGTCAAGAGCACTATGTACCCGAAACGGTGCGGGGACGTTTATCTGCTGAAACTCAAGAGCTGCTTTCATTTGCTCATTATACCCACACGAAGCAGATTGTTTGTGAATAAGGAAAACGCTTAAACCAAGCTGCCCATGCATAAACGGCCTATGGCCAGCGCAGGCTATTTTGCTCCCTGGCGG
Source organism: Chloroflexota bacterium (assembly GCA_039028975.1). Lineage (GTDB taxonomy): Bacteria > Chloroflexota > Anaerolineae > Caldilineales > Caldilineaceae > JAHBNG01. The sequence goes on along the minus strand of JBCCHB010000027.1, from coordinate 12,159 downwards.
CGACCTAGCGAAGAGAAAGTTCTGCCGCGTGTACATTTTGATCGCTTGTCGCCCCGAGGGCAGCGATTGTGTCGATATATCGTCAGTGAAGATTGAATTGATTTTGATAGTGGCTAGGAAAAGTGCGGCTGCCCTAGGCCAGCAAGGGGTAAGCCTCCACCGGTTGCCTTCTAGGCGCGAAAAGAACACTGACAGGTCCATAGAATGTCCGTGTTTCCTTCCGTCCATGGGGATGAAAGATGATGGAACAATGGCGGCAAAGAGACATGAAGGTTGGGGAAGACTAAGATGATGGATAACGTAGTACTCTCGGTCCGAGATCTAAAAACCTATTTCCATCTCCCCCATGGGCTCCTCAAAGCCGTCGACGGTGTCAGCTTTGATGTACATGAAGGCGAATTGGTAGGCTTGGTGGGCGAATCGGGCTGCGGCAAAAGCATTACTGCCCGTTCTATTCTGAATATTGTACGGTCACCGGGAAAGGCTGAAGGAGAAGTCCTCTATTTTGAGAATGGCCAATCCACCAACCTGCTCGATCTTAAGCCCGATGGGCAAGCAATCCACAAGATCCGCGGCGACGCCATGACCATGGTCTTTCAGGAGCCGATGAACGCGCTCTCTATGGTACATACAGTCGGACATCAAATTGCCGAAGCGATCTTACTTCATCGTTCGGTGAATAAGAGAGAAGCCCGGGAACAGGTCATCGAACTGTTAGAAGATGTGGGCATTTCCAATCCAAGGCAGCGCGTCGATGAGTACCCTTTTCAGCTATCTGGTGGAATGCGTCAGCGAGCCATGATTGCTATGGCAATTGCCACGCGACCGCGCTTGCTGATCTGCGATGAGCCAACCACTGCCCTGGACGTCTCGGTTCAGGCTCAGATTTTGCGCCTGCTCAAAGACCTGCAACAAAAGTATGGTATGGCTATCATCTTCATCACTCATGACTTGGGCGTCATCGCTCAGATTGCCCAGCGGGTAATTGTTATGTATCTGGGTAACATTGTGGAAGCAGCCCCTGTGCGAGAAATCTTCCACAATCCCCAGCATCCATATACACGTCGGTTAATGGCCGCTGTCCCCGATCTGCAGTTGAATGGAGACGGCAGCGATACTCGTTTACAGACCATTGAAGGCTTCGTCCCCGAGCCTATCGACCTACCCAACGAATGTGTCTTCTATTCCCGCTGCCCAGAGCGTTGGGATCATTGTAGAACCGGAAATCCGGACCTGTTGGCTGTGAAATCAGACCACATGGCACGCTGTTTCTTGTATGATGAGGCCGCGGCAAAGACATGAGCCATAAAAATTTTTCCGCACCAGCAATGAATAAGGATGCAGCAGCCATTTTTCAGGAACAAGGCTTCTACCAAGCCCCTCAACTGATTCCAGATGACCTGCTTGATGAAGCTGAGCTCCATATGGACAAAGTCATCGCCTGCGAATACGAAACTGGGGTGGCGCCGCAGTCCAGTTCAGTGGCGCCAGGCGATCTGCTAGACAACCTGGTCAAAATTAATAATGCACATATTGCGGACCGTACATTGTTCAAACTCGTTTCGTATCCGTTACTGGGTGAATGGGCGGCCGCCGTGATTGGCGGTGCTAAAAGGGTGCAAGTTTGGCACACCCAGCTTCTTTACAAGCCTGCTGGCGGTTCTGCAAAGGGGAATATCGGACTCCATCAAGATTACAACTATTGGCAGTTCTTTGCCAACCCTACGGGTGTTCTCACGGCCTGGATTGCCCTTAGTGACGTGGCTGTTGAATCGGGTGCCATGCGTTTTGTGCTAGGCTCCCATCGCTGGGGGCTACTGGATCCGGGCAACTTCGGCATACAAGACGAGACCAAGGCCAAGGCGGGGATCAAGGTGCCAGAGGGCGAGACCTGGACCGAGCATCCCGCCGTCATGCCACGCGGTGCAGTTAGTTTCCACCACCCCATGATCTTCCACGGGAGTGGTCCAAACACCTCGGCCCAGCCGCGACGAAGCATCGCTGTGCATTTGTGTACGGAACAGTCTTGTCTCGTTGAGGAGAACCCCTATGTTTCGGAGGAGACTTTGCAGCGACCGGAGGAGAATCCGATAATTTTCGGGTTCAGCCGGATGTCAGAGGGTTGACAAGCATAATGGAACCATGAAGGTCATAAAGACCATGAAGAAAGAGGGGGCAAACCTTCATTTCCTTCAAAAACTTCATGGTTAAACTAGGTCCTCTGACGCAGTTGATAGGTAGTTCTCTGTGCTCTGGAAGACTTTACAGATAATGAATCGAGAAACTTGGCGCAAAATGGACGAGATGTATGAAGCCAATCGTCAGTTTTGGAACGCGATCTCCGATGACTGGCGAGAGTTCCGGGATCGTGACCAAATTTGGACCCAACTAACAGAAAAACCCGAGCTTGCCTTTGACGGTAAAGCTCTCGAGATGATTCATGATTATGTCGGCACGTTGCAAAACAAACGCGTTGGTATTATCGGCAGCGGCGATAATTATGTCGCCTTTGCCTTAGCTGGACTTGGCGCAACAGTAACATCGATTGACATTTCACAGGCACAGCTCGATGTTGCAGCCAGCCGTGCAAAGACATTAGGCCTGAGCATAGAATTCATCCAAGCTGATGCACGGTATATCAACGAAGTTGCCAACAATTGCTTTGATCTCGTTTTTTCTTCCAATGGATTTTATGTCTGGATTGCCGAGCCTGGCAAAGTCTTTGCTGAAGTCCATCGAATCTTGGGACCAAACGGCTATTATATTTTTTACGATGTTCATCCATTTCAACGGCCCTGGATAAACAGGAAAGAGGATCTGCAACTCCTTGAAATGAAGAAGTCATACTGGGATACAGGTCCATTTGTAGAAAAAAGTGATCAAGTCACATACGAGTTCAACTGGACAATGGCTGACATGTTGAATCCATTGATCGATTCAGGGTTAGTTCTCAAACGGATCGCTGAGTCACCTCCTGTAGACTCGCGCTTTTGGCAAGGACATTCATACGCAACAGGCACCGATGACAGGCTGATGGATTGGCGCAACAATCCTCAGGCCGGTCTGCCTGCTTGGCTAACAGTCGTCGCGCAGAAAGGGTGACAGAACCCATGACACCTCTACTCAGAGTCCAAAACCTCAAAAAATACTTCCCCATCGAAAAGGGTTTCTTCAAACGCGTAGTCGGTCATGTGCGCGCGGTGGACGATGTAAGTTTCGAGATCTATCCGGGCGAGACCGTCGGTTTGGTGGGCGAGTCGGGCAGCGGCAAGACAACGCTAGGCTTTACCGTTCTGCGCGGCTATCCGGCAACCGATGGAAAAATAGAATTTAACCTGCCCGATCAGGGGCTGGTTGATGTAAGCCAATTTAGCCGCCGCGAGCTAAGGCCCTACCGTCGCCAAGCCCAGATGATCTTCCAGGATCCCTTTAGCTCACTGGACCCGCGCATGAGCGTGCGTGACAATATCGCCGAGCCGCTGGTCATTAATAGTCTAGCCAGCCGCAGCGAACTGGATGATCGAGTCGTCCGGATGATGTCGCTGGTGGGGCTGGATGCCAAATACTTAAAGCGCTACCCCCATGCCTTTTCTGGTGGTCAACGGCAGCGCATCTCCATTGCCCGCGCCCTGATTATGAATCCCAGCTTTATCGTGGCCGATGAGCCAACGTCGGCGCTGGACGTCTCGATTCAGGCCCAGATTCTCAATCTGATGGTGGATTTGCAGGCGGAGCTAAACCTCACCTATCTCTTTATCTCCCACGATCTGTCGGTCATCAAGCACATGGCCCATCGGGTCGGCATCATGTATTTGGGACGCGTCGTGGAAATTGCCAGCAAAGAGGCCATCTTTACGCAGCCAAGTCACCCGTATACCCAAGCGCTGATGGCCGCTATTCCCAAACCTGATCCCGATCAACCTTCGGGGCTGGAGTCTGCGCCGGGCGAAATTGGCAATCCTGCTGACCCGCCGCCTGGCTGTGCCTTTCATCCGCGTTGTGTCCACTGTATGGATATCTGCCGGACCGAGCGCCCCGAATTTAGAACCGTGAGTGAGGGGCATTTGGTGGCCTGTCATTTGGTTGAGTAGCGAGCTTGGGATATATGGCGCGTTATCGACAAGAAAGAGTATCACCTGAGTGCAACTGTGACTACAAATCGTCGTCCCAATTTCCTATGGATTAATACCCACGACTTAAGCGCGTGGCATCTCGGCTGCTATGGCGACGCCTATGCCACAACGCCAAACCTGGATCAATTGGCTGCTGAAGGCATTCGCTACACCAACGCGTTTACCGCTGGGCCGATCTGCTCGCCGTCACGGACCAGCATATTCACTGGCATGCATCCCACCACACTCGGTACGCACCATCATCGTAGCTTCGCGATCCGGCCCGACCATGTCAGGCTTTTGCCCCAATATTTGACGGACGCCGGTTACATCAGTACGCAGATCAACACGGATATCAACACCTACATCGAGCCGGATGAATGGGCACACTATCTCAACCCTGAAGAGTTCTGGGAGAAGCGTGACGAGCACAAGCCCTTCTTTGCCTGCTTCAGCCTTGGGGCAACCCATGCTAGTCTCTTCAAGCTAACCCCCGAGCAGGCGCGGAAAGAGCGGTCGAGCCTGCTGCTGGATGAGGAACTGCATGACCCCGCAGCCGCGCCGATTCCGAGCTTTGTTCCCGATACACCACTCTTTCGCGAACGGATGGCCCTCTTCTACGACGCGTTGACCCAGGTCGATTACCAAGTGGGAGAGATTCTGAAAACGCTGGAAGAGTGTGGTCTGGTCGATGAGACCATCGTCGTCTTCTGGGCTGATCACGGTTCTGGCTACCCTCGTAGCAAGACCCATTGCTATGATGATGGTCTGAAGATTCCCCTCATCGTCAAGTTCCCCGAAAAGTACCAGCATCTCGCCCCAAACCGCCCTGGCAGCGCAGTGGATGATTTGGTGATGCACATGGATCTTGGGCCATCGACGCTCAGTCTCGCTGGCATTCCCATTCCAGAGCATTTCCAGGGATGCGTTCTTTTTGGTCCGCAGAAAAGTCAACCCCGTCAATACGTATGCAGCGCTCGGGACCGGCTGGACAACTGCAACGAAGTGATTCGTACAATTCGCACCAAGAAGTATCGTTACATCCGCAACTTTCTGCCCCAGCAGCCATATGCCTCGTTCTATCCTGACGGCGGATTCTTTGCAGCCGTACCAGCGGAGGGAACGCCAGAACGCGACTTCTGGGAAACCTCTTGTTTGCCGGGCGAGCAGAAGATTCACGATCCTGATGGTATATTTCTGATGGTTGGCCCACCGATTGCGGTCCACCAGCACGGACTGCCAGAGCGTTACAAAGCATATCTCGTCTGGCAGGATGCCAAACCCTGCGAGGAACTCTACGACATTGACAACGACCCGGAGCAGATTGACAACCTTGGTCATACCCCCGAATTTGAACCAATCAAGACGCAGTTGCGGCAGCAGCTATTCGACTGGATGGTAGAGACGCGGGACTTGGGACTCCTGGACGAGACGGAAATGGTTGTCAGAGCAGCGGCGTACGCTGGCGTCAATCAGGCGGTTGGTGTCCATTGTCATAATTTCAAGCGCATTCTGGAGACAGCGGACCTCACGCGGTTGGGCACACAGGGCAGAGGTGAATTGGTTGAACGCCTGACGGATCCAGACAGCGCCGTCCGCTACTGGGCCACTACCGGCCTGCTCTCTTTCGAGCTAGATGCTGACACGACTCAGCGATTGACGATTCTGCTGGATGATGAGTCTATCAGCGTCAGCCTGGCTGCCGCAAATGTTCTGGGGCGGGCGGGCCAGGGGGCCATGACCATGCAGGCATTAACAAGCGCGCTTGAAAGCGATCTCGTCTGGGCCAGGCTGCGCGCCGCCGCTAACTTATCCTACTACACAAAGGAACAGCTACGGTCCATGAAGCCGCTGCTTCCTGCTTTACGGGCCAGCCTGGAGAACAAAGCCTGCTTTGGTCCAGATCATATGAGCTATATCGAAACCATGTTTGCGCCATTCTTACATAGCCAACGGGATATGATCGTCAACCGCTGGGTTATTGGCCGTGTGATTGCACGCATTGAGCAGGTGGAGCTGGTTAGGCACAAGCGAAATGATAGGGAACATTGAAATTCCACTGTCTCTATCTTTGCTATAGCAGTCATATTGACTACTCGTTTCCCCAAAGAACCAAATGAGTAGCATTTGAGCAAAACGGAGGTGAAGAACCCATAAAATCGACATAAGTTCTGTATCAGTAGACCGCAATCTGTCATTTCGCTTGGTCACAGTCGCGGAGCGACACGAAGTATGAGGAGAAATCTTAGGCATTGGATCCAGAGAAAGATTTCTCATCGTTCCTTCTCGAAATGACATGAGCGAGCGTCATCGCGGTCTACTGTGAATCTAATTCACGCAGTTTATATCAAACTTACACCAAGGAGGAGCCTTCATGAAACTTGGACGTACCCCCCAATACCTACTTAGCTTTTTGCTCATTTTGGCGTTGCTATTAGCCGCTTGTGGCGGTGGTGGCGACGCTGCACCTGCCGAAGAAGCAGCCCCCGCAGACTCTGGCGAATCCGCAGACTCTGGCGATATGGCCAGCGACGACGGCGGTGCTGCCATGGCCGACGGCGTGCGCCCTGGCTCCCTGCATAACCTCGACGCCTATCAAGAGATGACAGGCGAAACCCTTTCATTTAATGAAGCGCCTATGCTGGCCGAGATGGTGGCAGCGGGTGAACTGGCTCCCGTGGAAGAGCGTCTGCCCGAAAATCCGCTTGTAATGGTACCCTGGAACGAGATCGGCGAATATGGTGGGGCGGTCCGTTGGGATGAATTCACCGTGGGCTACGACCACTACTTCCGTCATATTCTCAACACGCAGCTGGCCCTGCGCGACGCCTCGTCAACCACCTACTACAACGCCGGTCCAGCCGCACCAGAGCCAGGCAAACCCTATATTTTGGAAGGGTGGGAGATCAACGATGACTTTACCGAATTTACCATCTCTCTGCGCAAGGGCTTAAAGTGGTCAGACGGGGTTGAGATGACCACTGAAGATGTCCGTTTCCGGGTTGAAGATGAAGTCTTTAACGAAGAACTTAGCCCAGGGTTGACGTCACGACCCTATATTTGGGGGGGCGAAAAGATGGGCCTGGAGATTGTTGATGAGTACACCTTCAAGGTCACCTTTGCCGTGCCCTATGGTGCCTTCGTCAAGGATCAGCTCATGAGTTCCTGGGGTGGCATTGCGCGCTACCTGGCCCCAGCCCACTTCTTTAAACAATATCACAAAGATCATACTGACATCGCCGAAATTCTGCCCACCATGGATGAGCAGGGCTTTAGCGGCGAAGAGGAATGGGCCAATTTCTACAAATCGGTCTGGTATGGCGACATGGGTGATTCTGGGCCCTACATGCGCAACGCGCTTGCTATGGAGCTGCCCGTTCTCTATCCATGGATAATGGAAGCGCTGCACGATGATGGCTCCGCCACATTGGTCCGCAACCCCTACTTCTATGCAGTGGATAGTGCGGGTAACCAGCTGCCCTATCTGGATCGCCTGGAGCGCCAGTTTGTTTCTGATAGCGAGATTATGAACTTGGACATCATCGCTGGAAAGGTGGATGTCCAGGGACAGTTCATCAAGATTGACGATTTCCCCCTCTTCAAAGAGAACGAAGAAGCGGGCAGCTACATCGCAACGCCTGTCCGCGCCTGGCAGCACCATACGCTGGTCTATTTTGTGAACCAAACCCATAGTGATCCCAAGATTCGGGCCGCAACCGAACAGTTTGATTTCCGCAAGGCGCTTTCCATTGCGCTGGACCGTGCCCAAATCAACCAAGCGTCTGCCCGCGGTTTAGGGACACCGGGTCAAATGGCAGCGCCCTCTGGTACGCCGCTCTATAATGAAGAGCTGACCAACTTTGCCGCCGAGTATGATCCGGAAGGCGCGATGGCGTTGCTTGATGGCCTTGGTTATGTGGATATCGATGGCGATGGTTTCCGCGAAACGCCGGATGGCGAAAAGTTCGTCCTTCCCTTCGATTTCTACGAAGTAACCCCGTTTGCTATTCAGGGCGCGGTCCTGGCCGAGGAATATTGGGAAGCTGTCGGGATTGAGGTGGATGCCAAGCAGCATGATGGTGGTCAATTCTGGAACCTGCAGGGGGCCAACGAAGTGGCGGCGGGCGTCTGGTGGGCCAATGGACCCGATTTCGGCGACGGCTTTCACATTGCCATGCGCCCGAACGCCTTCCTCTGGTATCAGTGGAATACATCGAATGGTGAAATTGGGGAAGAGCCGCCAGAGTACGCCAAGCGCATTCACGAAATTCAAAACCTGCGCCTAGAGGTTGGCGATGAAGAACGGATCGCCCTTGACTTGGAAGGCTGGGAGCTAGCTGTCACCAACCTCCATACCATCGGCACCTTTGAAGGCGGCAAGAACCCGCTGATCCTCAACAAAGATCTGGGCAATGTCCAGTACGGCTTTGAGAACGACTTTGTGGCGCCGACCTTTTGGGAGTGGTCGCCACAGTGGTTCTACACGAATCCTGAACGGCGGTAGGTCGGTAATCGGTCGTCGGTAGGTCAGTAACCAATTATCGGTAATTAGTGATCAGTTGAAGGTAGACTGATCATTAGTTACTGATAACTACCATCCCCCTTCTCCAGAGGACGCTTATGCTTCCTAATTCAGCTAATATCGTCGTCATCGGCGGCGGTGCCTTAGGCACAAGTGTCGCGTTTCAGCTCGCGCAAGATGGCCATCAAGATATTGTCTTGCTCGATCGTGGGCCGTTGGCGAATGGGACAACTTCCTTTGCGGCAGGACAGACGGCTTATCTGTCGGCCTCACCAGATCGGCTCCCCTTAACAACCTACTGCCTTGATTTTTTGGAGAACTTTGCCGACAGAACAGGCTATCCAATTGATTTTAAGCAACATGGCAGCTTACGCATTGCCTTAACGGATGCCTATCTACCCGAGCTTGAAGCACATCGAGCGGCGGCAGAGCAGCTCGGCCACGAGCTACACGTCCTGACGCCAGCAGAGGCGAAAGAACGCGTGCCAACCTTGGATGTTCCCCAGGCCAAAGGGATCATCTTTATTCCCCGTGATGGCTATGTTGAGCCAAAGTCCGTGGCTATTGGGTATGCGTCGGCGGCTCGAGACTTGGGGGTGACCCTTCAGACCCACACCAAAGTAACCCATATTGAAACTGAAGGTGATCAAGTCCAGGCTGTCCATACCGATCGTGGCTCGATCCAAACCAGACAGGTTATTGTGGCTACAGGTGCCTGGACACGGCAACTGACCCAGCGATTGGGGCTTGAACTACCGGTTGTGCCTGTGCGTCACCAAGCATACGTGACCGCGCCCCTGGCAGATATTGCGCCCCGCCAGCCGATTGTGCGCTTGATTGAGCCACAGATTTACGTGCGTCCTGAAGCCGGGGGCCTGCTGGTCGGTGGGTATGGGTATCGCCCCGTCAGCTTTGATATGAACGATTTCCCCGACTCCTTTGAAATTGCTGCGTTGGCGCCTGACTTAATCTACTACAGCCGCCTCCAGAAGGCAGCCGCCGCCTACTTCCCTGCGTTGCAACAAGCCGCCGTGGTTCAAGAACGACGTGGCTTGCCGACGATGACGCCCGATGCCAAACACCTTGTGTCCACGGTGACGGGTATCGCTGGGCTCATCATAGCAACGGGCTGTCACGTCGGCGGGATACAGAGTTCTCCTGCCATTGGGCGAATGGTGGCCGATCTGATTTCCGGTCAGGATCAGTTTGGTCTATTGTCAACCTTCGCTGCTGATCGTTTTGCTGCAACCGACAGCGACTCGCAACTCCGTGATCAGTGCGAGACCGCGTATGCTCACTTATATTTACAGCCACATTGAATGCTCAGTTACCTAAGTTTTTCATAACTCTCCGGTCGAAGAGCCTGTCTATGGCGGATACAACCGTTTCTATAGCCGGAACTACCCGGTCCGTATGGTAGTGGATGGCCGCTGGAAATATGTCCTAGATTTAATGAAACCCTGCCTGATGGTTTGCTAAAAGCACTTGATGACTTAAAAGATTCGCTCAGTGGCTATCAAGTTTCACGCTACGCGCACTCTTTGCAAGGGGCCACACAGGTTTGTAACAATGGCGAAAATGAAGAGATGGTTGTGGCCGCTTTGTTTCACGAAATTGGTGATAACTTAGCTCCATACACGCATGGTGAAATGGTTGCCGCTATTTTCAAACCCTACATGTCGGAAAAGACCTGTTGGATTGTGAAATATCATGGTCTTTTTCAAATTTATTGCTATGCTCATCATCACGGTGAAGATCGGTTTGCTCGAGTTCGCTATAAAGATCATCCGTATTATCAAGCCACCATCGACTTCTGCGAAAAGTACGATCAAAACTGCTTTGATCCCAACTTTGAGTCATTGCCAATCGAATTTTTTGAGCCAATAGTACGCCGTATTTTTGGTAAACCGCCCCAATTCATCGAAATGAACAGTTAATGCCAGATGCATAATGGGTAAAAGCGATAGCCATGGGCGTGTAATTATATTGTAAGGAGCGCTAGAATGAATGAAATGCCATCGGACACACAGAGGGATATCCAGACGGTTGGCGTTATCAACTGCCGAGAGTCTCAGATAAGCATTCTCGCCACAGGGTCATCAACGGTGTCATCATAATGGCCAGGGTGCAACAAGAGGCCGCTGGAGGTCTGCTGCCGGTTCGGAGCGGGAGCGTACCGAATGCGGCAGATGAGGCCATGCTAGCAGAGAAGGTTGAGCAGTTCCATAGCCTCGGCTTTACGGTGCTGCCCGGGGTGCTTAGCGCGGCCGAAGTAGCGGAGGTGCGGGCACGGTTAGATATGCGGATGGCCGCGAAGCTGACGGCTCAGCTCGGCGTGTTAGAGGGGCAGCCAGCGACCGGTGCCGAGCTGGCCAAGGCGGGCCACACCATCTCTATCGGTGGCCCCGCGGACTCGGCCATCATCGGTTTTCCAGGGCTGCTCGCAGCAGCGCCGGAGGTGGCAGAGCTGTTAGTTAAGCCCTTCCTGTTGAGCCCCCGCCTACTCGACCTAGCGGAGCGCGTCATGGGGCCCTTTGTCCAAGGCGACGGCTTCTACGTGGTAGGCACTCCACCGGCACAGCTGACCGGCCAGGCGACCGGCGTCGCGTCTCGACGGGAGCTGCTGGCCGAAGCTGCAGGGTGGCACCGTGACGCGTACTCCCATCACCGCCTGTGGCGCAACAACCCCGGCTGGGCCGACGATCTTGTGGACGGGGGACAACCTTTCACACCACCGCTTGCAGCGCACATGCTCTGTTACCTACAAGACATGGACAGCCCCGGAGGACCGCTGCTCGCAGTTCCAGGCTCGCACCGCTCTGCGATCGGCGACAAGCCGACTGGTGCCGAGGAGGAGGCAGTGGTGCCGGTGGACGCCAAAGCGGGCGACGTAGTGTTCTTCCACTGCGACATGCTGCACTCAGGCTCGGCCAACCGCGCGGACTTAGCCTGGCGCTACATGGTGACCTCCTTCGTCGTGCGCGCCGGCCTTCCCCACCGCGATGACTTCACTGCCCCGCTTGTCCAGGCATTGGTGGCGGAGGCGGAGGCGCGCGGCGACCGGCGCGCGTTACGCTTCTTTGCGGCGGATACGGCGGATGGCGGCCCACTCCGGCGCGAGGAGCAGCTGTGGCGTGCTGCCATCGACGAGGAACGGCGGTTGCTGCGCCCCGCGCGCTGACACCATGAGAAGGTCACCAGCATTATCGAGTCCCTGCTTGGTGAGCCGACCTTTGTTCATCCACGGCATATCTGCCATATCCTCTTCCCAGGCCGTTTCGAGTATACGACCGAGGCCTATCAGGATTTTCATCCGGTGCGTGGTGCTCGGCTATCTAGACGCCAAAATGGTCACCTCTGGCGAACTAATCGGCGATGAAACCATGTGGCACTGGAGTCCGTTTCGTAGTGGGGACGTGCTGATGTTCCACAGCCTGACGATCCATCAGGGGCGCGACAATGTGACGGAGGATCGGATTCGGCTATCGACGAGTGCTCGCTATCAACGCATCAGTGACCCAGTCG